>JAAEPE010000688.1 GCA_024222395.1 Myxococcales bacterium | reverse complement strand
TGCTCAAGACTATCGCCAAAGATACGGGCGGGCTTTTCTACAGCGCAGGGGACGACCGGGAACTCGCTTCGAGCTTCGAGGCGATACGCAAGAATCTTCCCCAGAGCAGCGCCAGCGTGACCGGGCGTATGCCGCACTTGCAGCTCTTTGACATGCTCTTGTGGCCTGCCTTCATCCTCCTGCTACTGGAACTCGTGCTGCGCATGACGCGTTTTCGGAGTTTCCCATGAACTTTGAAGCTTATGGGCTGGCCGTGGCAACACCCATCGTTGCTGCTGTCGTGGCGCTGGCGCATCTCCTAGATGTTCTTAGGCAGCGTCGCGCGATATCCGCCGCAGGAAACGTCGAGACTATCGCTCTCATGGCCAATTCGCTCAACAGGAGAAGGCGAGTTGTGCGGGCACTTCTCAGTCTCGCGGCCCTGGTCCTGTGCCTGCTGGCTTTGGCGCGGCCGACAGTCTCCGGGGCAGCAAGTTGGCGGCAGCGAGGCATCGACGTGGTCTTCGTGCACGGCTTCTCGACATCGATGTTAGCCAAGGATGTCTACCCAAGCCGACTGGAACGGAGCCTCAAGGAGGGCGAAGTGCTGATGCAAGGGCTTGCTGCGGATCGCGTCGGTACCGTTGTCTATGCCGGCGGAGCAGCCCACTTCCCACTCACTCACGATCACGTTGCCGCACGCTTGCTGTATCAGGGGTTGCGCCCGTCCGACCTCGCTCCCGGTGCCGACCTTGGACAGGCTCTGAGGTTGGCTTCGTGTCTGCTTCGAGGTGATCTTGTGGACCCAACGCTCTGCGGGCCCTCGCTTTCGGGAGCGGGCGGTGCCCCGTTGCAGGGCGAGCACTCATCGCTCCTGGCTGAAGCTCCAATCGTCTCGGAGCGGGCGAGGGCAGTCGTGCTCTTTAGCGATGGCCTGGATTCGGCTGGTTTTGCGAAGGAGGAGGCAGCGCGCCTTGATTCACTAGGAATCGAGCTCTTTGTTGTGGGAGTTGGCACAAAGTCGGGCGAGCTTGTGCCACATCTTGATTCGGAAGGTGTGCAATCTGGGTGGAGTGAGAATGACAGGGGGGAGTTTCGCACGACGCAGATCGATGAGGAGCTTCTCCGCGAAGTCGCTGCCAGCACGGGCACAGGGTACTTCGGACTTGGGGAGGGGCGTTGGCGGGGAGATGAGCTTCTGGCGGGGTTGCTCGAGCTTGGGCGAGGTGACCTGGACGAGCGTGTGATTCGCACTCGTTGGCATATTTTCGATCGCTTCTTGTTTCCGGCCCTCTTGTTGCTCATCATGGAAGCGTGTCTCTCTTTGCGCACACGAAGAGTTCGTCTGCCCGTGCGCGGAAGGGCGGCCCCATGAGGGCGCCCATGATCTTGCTTCTGTGCTCGCCACTACTCGCGGGGTCGACGTGGCTCTTGCAGAACGACGGCAACGTGGCGAAGGGGCAAGAGGCGTTTCGCACAGGCGATTTCGCGTTGGCTGCGTCTCATTTTCGAAAAGCCATGGGAGGTGCTGGGAACCGGGATGTTCTTCAGTTTGATCTGGGAACTGCCTTGGCCGAGCAAGGGCGGCTAGCACAGGATTCGGACGAGAGAGCAAGGCTCTTGCGCCTCGCGATCGTGGCCCTGCGCAGCGCGAAGGATACCTCGGATGTCACTCTTCGCCGTGATGCGCGGTTCAACACGGGCAATGCCGAGCTCTTGGCTGAGCGCTACGAGGAGGCGATTGAGAGCTACAAGGTCATTCTGCGGGAAGACCCATTTCATGAGTCGGCGCGGCACAATTTGGAGCTTGCGCAGCTCTTGCATCGTTCGGAGGTCTCTCTTGGAGATGTGGGCGAGAATCAGGGGGACAACAGCTCGGGTGCCGAGAGTGGGGGGAGCGAGAAGGAGAACACTGAGTCTGGGCTGAGCAACGGAGGTGAGGAGACTCAGGGGGCCGGACAGGGCGGTGGCGACGCAACAGGAGAGTCTGGGGCAGGAGATGGAGAGGGCCTCGGAGCGGAAGAGGCCGGGGATGGAGCCGAGGACGCCAGAGCGATGCGCGCCGAGCCGAGGGCAATCTCGGGGCCGGGCGATGTCGATGATGGGAGCGTGACGCAGAAGCTCGAAGCCCTGGAGCGACGCTCCGGCGAGTTGCGCCGAATCCGAGTATTGCACCGAACGCAGAAGATGGTCCGACGACCGCGCAGGGCTGAAAAGGGTAGGTAGTGCGAGCCTCTCTGCCAATCGCCACGCTGTTGTCGCTCTTTGCTTTGCTCTTTGCTCCGAGCTCCGCGCGGGCAGAGAAACCAATATTCAAACTCGCGATTTCCCCATCAGAGGTTTCCTTAGGAGACACGGTAACAGCGACGGTGACGATCGAGATACCAGGGCTGGTTGGTCCCGATCGCTACTGGCACCCGTCTGCAGCCGAATTCAAGCAGATCGACTCGCAAATCAAGCGCAGCACTGTGACCACGATCGATCCGATGGTTGGGCAACAGCTAAAGACGATCGAAGTTTATCGATATGTCTTGAAGCCGGAAACTACCGGTCGACTCGCCATTGGGCCCGCGAAGATGCGATATCAGGGAGAAGATCGTGAGACTCGCGAGAGATTCGTGCGGGTCCGGGCGAACGGATTCGCCGGAACAAAGGCTGTTGGCATTGGGCATACTGATAGCGAAGGCCTAGATGCTCCAGGCTACCTCCCCCCAAAGGGACCTCGCGATGACATGTTCCTCTATGCCGTCTGCGATAAGAGCAGTGCTTGGGTCGGCGAGCAGTTCACGGTTTCATGGCTGCTGTTCACGCGCGCGGAAGTCATCCGCTACGAGCCGACACCTCCCAAGCTCTCTGCACTCTGGTCCGAAAGACTCTTCGAACCAAGAGAGTTTTTTCGGTACAGCGATGCCCGTATCGGAGAGAAGGACTACGTGGTCGCACTGGTCTCGAAGCGCGCCTTCTTTGCCACCAAGCCCGGCAGGCTCACCGTTGCGGCTCTGCGTGCGAACATAGCCACTGTTGCCACTGCCATGGGCCGCGGGCAGAGCATCGCCAGCAATGAAGTCTCGCTTGAGATTCGCGCTTTGCCCCAACCTGCCCCGCAAGGGTTTGACCCAAGCTACGTCGGTGAATTTCGTGTCGGGGCTTCCGTCGATAGGAATCTGCTACGCGTGGGAGAGGCGCTCACACTCAGCGTCAGAGTTGAGGGGCAGGGGGCCATGCGGCGAACTCGCGCCCCCCGTCTGGCCTTCCCCGGCTTCAAGTTTGATGAACCCCGCGATTTCCAAGAAGAGGACACCACTTCTGGCAACGTGGTGTCTGGTCGGCGTCTCTACAGGTATTGGACGACACCTGGAAAGGGCGGTGAGCAGAGCATTCCCGCCATCTCGCTCGCCTACTTCAGCCCGAGCGAAGGCCGCTACCAGTTTGCCAGCACCAGCGCCATCGGCCTCACTGTCGAAGGGGACCCGACAGCCCTCAGGAGGGCCAGCGAACTAGAGCTGTCTGCTGCACTCGACCGTGATATTCGTTTGTTGAGTACGACTGAGGACGTGCAATCTCGCGTGCTCGTGGATTTCTACCGCCAGCGATGGTTCTGGTATTTCCTCTTTTCTCCTCCGCTCGCCTTCCTTGTGGTTGTCGTGGCTTTGCGAATTCGAAAACGCATTCAGAGCGAGACTCCTCGTACTCGCCAGCGAAGAGCGCGTGCAAGAGCAAAGGAACACTTCAAAATAGCTGCCATCCATTTGCGTGGTGAGCGCTCTGCCAAGTTCTACGGAGAGCTGAGTCAAGCGCTGCACGCTCACTTGGAGGTACTCCTCGGAAAGGGAACTCGTTCCATGCGGAGGGAGCCCATGAGTGAATTTCTGGGGAAACGGGGCGTGGAGAAGGCTACGCTGCGCAAGTTACTCGATAGCCTCGATGCCTTTGACCGGGAGCAATTCGCCCCCTCGTCGATAGAACCCGAAGTGATGCGCGAGGCTCTCGTCACCGCAGAAGAACTCCTTGTAGCGATCGACTCTCAGGTACGTGTTGATGCAGTGAAGACTGAGGGAGATCCATCGTGAGAGCATGGACACTGGCCATGACTATGGGCCTTTTGTGCATTCTTCTCTTTGCGGGAAGTGCTGGGGCCGCGTCGATGAAGGCCGCCAACGACTCCTACGCCCGCGGCGATTGGGAAGAGGCCATCGAGTCATACGAGGCCCTGACCGAGACAGGCATTCTGCACGAAGATCTGTATTACAACCTCGGAAACGCGCACTTCCGCGCTGGGCACTACGGACTGGCCATCTTTGGTTACGAGCAGGCCCTGCGAATCGCCCCCGAGCACGGTGATGCCGCATTCAATTTACGGCTTGCACGCGACGTGGTCTCCGCCCGTAGTACCAATCAGCTGCGCGATGCCGAAGGGCTGCCGTGGTGGATTCGGTATTCGCTCTACATGTCGATTTCGGAGAGCACGTTTCTATTGCTATTGGCCAATGTGATGCTCTTCTCGGCTTTGCTTCTACGCCAATATCAATCCCGGGGACTCGCTCGCACTACCGTGTCGATCGTCAGTGGATTTCTAGGGCTTGCGGTCTTGCTCTCAGCGCTTGTCCTGGCTGGGCATATTCACGCAAACGAGAATATCCACCATGGTGTTACTACTGGCGATCTCGTGATCATGCGCGAGGGGCCAGACTCGTCACTCGAAGAGCGAGGACAGCTTCATCCTGGATTGCGCATAACTGTGCTATCTCGCGAGCCTGATTGGCTCTTGGTTCGGATCGGGAACGGTGCACAGGGTTGGGTTCCTCGCTCAGAAGTGGGATTGTTTCGGTAGTACGAGCCGTGTCAGATTCAAAGGACAGAAGTGAAGATTACTCGCAGCCGGGGCGTCAGCCTCGGAAGAGCGATGTCATCGTCGGCAATTCTCCTTGGATCAAAGAGCTCTTCGAGCGAATAGACATGGTCGCGCCGACCAACATCGCGGTAGCGATCAGTGGCGAGAGCGGAACAGGAAAAGAGCTTGTGGCACGGACAATCCACAATCTCTCCAAGCGGCGCAACGCAGCCTTCGTCGTCGTCAACTGCGCTGCGATTACCGAGAGTCTGCTCGAAGACGAGCTCTTCGGGCACGTTCGCGGCGCGTTCACGGACGCGAATCGCGATCGTCCCGGGCTATTTTCTGAAGCTGACGGTGGGACGCTCTTCCTCGATGAGATCGGGGAGATGAGCATAGGCCTGCAGGCAAAGCTCTTGCGGGTTCTGCAGGAGCAGGAGTTCCGTCGGGTCGGCGCCGACAAGAATACCCAGGTAGACATTCGGCTAGTAACTGCCACCAACCGCAATCTTCATCTCGATATGACTGCTGGGCGGTTTCGTGAGGATCTTTTCTATCGCATCAACGTCTTTCCTTTGCCAATGATGCCATTGCGAGAGCGCCCCGAAGATATCGTACTTCTCGCACAGCACTTTCTCTTGAAGTATCGAGACAGGGTGGGGCGAAGGGCTTCCGGATTCACAGCTGAGGCACTCGATAGGCTGCGAACGTACGAGTTTCCCGGGAACATTCGAGAGCTTGAGAACAAGGTGCATCAGGCTCTGGTGCTGGTGACGGATGACTTCGTCGGAGCACAGGATCTAGACCTGGGCGACACCTGGAAGCAAAGTTCCCGTCGCCTAGATATGGATCGCCCTTTTCGCGATCTGAAGCGCGAGCATATCGATAGTTTCGAGCGGGAATACACTCTCAAGCTTCTGAGGGCGCACGATGGCAACGTTGCCTCTGCAGCCAGACAAGCGGGCATCGATCGCAAGAATCTTTGGGCGATGGCCAAGCGTCACAACATAGCCCTCGACAAACTCCGCGAGGGCAAGTCGTGAAGCATTCCGTGAGCAGCTAGGAATCGCGCCTGCGCTATTGGGCGAACGTATCGCGGAGGCATCGCATCGCATCGATGGCGGTGAAGACGCCAACAACATTCTTGCCCTCGGTAACGATGGCGGAGCCATAGCCGTGGTCCACCAGGAAATCGACGACTTCCTTCAGCGGCGTGTCGGGGCCGACGACATGAGGTTCGGCGCTCATTGCCTCTTCGACTGTGACTTTGTCGGGGTCGACGTCGCTAAGACCCTCGGTCAGGTCCAAATCGCGGAGTGACACGGTCCCCACAAGTTGGCCGCCGTGCAGGACGGGCAAGTGACGAACCGAGTACTGCCGCATCAGTTCGTGAGCGCGTGTGAGAGTCTGCTCTTGCCCTATGGTGTGAGGGCTCTTGGTCATGTAGTCGGAGATCTTGAGGTTGTTCATGTGCGCTTCGTATCCTATCAGTCTCGTTGATTCATCATGTCCCGATGGCAGCTTGCACAACCAGCTAGGAAGCTACCGTAGAGCTCCTGTCGCATGTCTGCCCCATGTACGCTACTCGCCGCCGCCGCGTCCTTGCGGATTTGCACAAGCAATCGCTCGATCTCAGGAGTTAGGAGGAGTCGTTCAGCAATGTCCTCCCGAGTGATCTCCGTCCCCGCAAGTGCTAGAGCACCGGCGCGCCACGCTTCATCTGAGGGGCCTATGAGGCCTTCCCACATGCGATCTGCCGCCCACCTGTGCTGGATCATGAAATCGGAAAATCTGTCGTCATTGCGGGGCGGGGCTATCGCAGCATGCTCGACCACATTGATCTCTTGGTCCCGGTGGCAATCGCCGCACGTTCCGGCCATTGTGCCCGCGATTCGAGCAGCCATATGCAAATCGTCGGTGACTTCGAGCATCTCCGCAGATGCGACTGAGCGTTCGATGTAGGGCCCCCACCCTTGAGGTTTCTCCCCTTGAAACCCCTCCCGGAACTTCTTGGCCAACTCTCGCGCAGCAACGACGTTGCCAGACACAAGTGCAACTTGGATCGCAGTTATGTCGTCGAAGTGCATGTGCATATTTGTGACGCGATTCTGCTTTCGCACCTCGGGGGCGGCGTGCTCGCTTGGGGGAGCCGTCGTCTGACCTCCGCCGCAGCCAATGGCGGCTGCGAGACCAAGGGCAGAGGCGAGTGCGCTCAGAGTAGGTACGGTTCTCATCTCGGGAGTTTTACCTCTTGGCAGTTTGCCAGTTCTAACTCTGTGATCGCTTTCATGCGGCAATCGGCAAACTTCTGGCTGGGTTGCTCGGCTTGGCAGGCAAAGAGCAGTTGTCTCTCGACGCTACGCCGAAGTCTGATGTCAGGTTCCGCCTTGGCTGCTACGGCCTTTGAGTAGGTTTTGCATTCACTCTTCGAAAGACGCCGAAGCTCTAGAACTTTGAGAGTTGTCACAAGCGGCGTCTCTGAATAGGGTGTCTTCCACGCGACCGAATACGTGCCTGGGGAAAGGGCTCTACCCGGCATCTCCTCGCACTGATCGCCGACCACACTAACCGAGGCCGGCAGTGGGAGCGTAATGATGGCTTCGCCCCCGGGCGGGAGCGATAGATGGGCTACCTGCCCGACACAGCTCGCATCTAGCGGGCAATCATCGCGACCGACACGGTCGAGGCGGTTGCTCGCATCATCCCTCAGTACCATGCTGCTTAGGCTTTCGAAGCCGCAGCTGTGATCGAGATAGAGGTCCGCGGTGCTTGTCCCACTGTTGCTCAAGACGATTTCGACGTCGGCGACTTGTCCGGAGATCGCTGTGACCGAAGGACTTGCAAGCCTCGCTGAAACCGAGGGGGGAAGCGGGCGACTGTGCCCTTCTATGTCGCACATCCCTGAGCGCGCGAGGAGCTGCGTATTGAGCGCAGCCCCGCTGCACTGGGCCGCTCGCGCAAGCTCCTCCACTTCGGGCTCTGTTTGTACCGATTTCTCTTCGCTCCACTCGGGAGACTGCATCGCAGCCTCTGTCTCGCCCGTACCAGCTTGCGAGCCTCCACAGGCGAGCCCCATTGCTGGAGCAACAAGGCACAGTGCTTGAGCAAACATCCTACGTGAGATGTGCGACATTAGCAGATTGCTTTGGCAAAGTCGACACCGGTCATGATGCCGACAAGTTCGTGGCGATTCATGACAGCGACTCGGCGAGCGTTCATCGCGCGCGCTTGCCGTGCAACGTTGTGGAGTGCGCTGCGATCTGGCAGCGTGAGCACCGCCGCATTCATTGCACTCTCTATCGTGGCGGAACGCGGCGCGTCGGCCGCTTCCAAAGCCTCTCGTTGACTAAATACGCCAACCGGCCATTGCGACTCATCGACGACCAAGAGGCCAGTGACATGCGCTTTGCCCAGGCGCTCTGATGCAAGGGCAATCGTCTCGGTGGCTCGGACTGTGAAGACCGGGGTCGACATGAACTCCGATGCTGGCTTGGCGACGCGAACCGCCTCAACCGAAGCCATGATGTCCCAAGTACTGAGTACGCCCGCTACATTGCCGCCGGCCGTTACGAAAACTCGGTGCACTCGCGCCTCAACCATGCGTGCAGCTGCATCGGTCATGCTGCTCTCTATGTCGACAGAGAGCACTTCTGAGGTCATGACGTTGCGTACCTTGCCCGTTGATTCGAGCAGGGCGGCGTCGGGACGGTTGCCGGCGTTGCGAAGGCCACTGCCGAGGATATCCGTATGAGATATGACTCCGGTCAGAGCGTTGCTTTCACCGAGGACGGCAAGGGAAGAGACGTCGTGCTCTCGCATGGCGTCGCCCGCTTCCTGCAGGCTCGCGTCCTCCGAGATGCTGTGGACGGGGGTCGACATAAAGATGCTCACCGGCTCTGTGAAATTGGGCATAGCTCGTCAACGAGCAAGGGGCATGCCATCACGAGATGCTTCCATGGCGCCCATGGGGCCGCTCCGCATGAAGAATCAGCGGCAGGACGGGGGAGCGATGCAAATAATGCGTAGCCGCCTCCGATGCCATCGGTTGGCCTTCCTAGTCTGACTCTGACGTCGTGTTGGATCTATGGAACAGTCTGCGGAGGGCGAAGAATAGGACGACTCCGAGCAAGATGAGCCAGGCGGCCGTGCTGTATTGCACTAGGAGTTCTTCTAGTCGTCCCAGGTTGTCTCCAACCGCGATCCCGGCCACGATAATGGCAACGTTCCACAGCGCAGCGCTAATTGTGCTGAGAAGCGCGACTCGGAGTGGGGGCATGTTTGCGAGCCCTGAGGCCACGAAGAAGAGTGGCCGAATACCAGGGAGAAAGCGGTTAATCAGCAAATACCAGGTACCTCGCCTGTCAAACTGCCTGACAATGCGGGCCAGTCGCCCTTTGCCCGTAGCCAGGCTGGGCTGGCGAGTCCTGAGGCGTCTTCCCACTGCGTAGGCGACCATGCTTCCTGAGACCGAGCCGAGCATGACTGCAGCCAGTACCAGAGCAAAGCTCCAGGAAAACGCACCAACGAGCACGCCTCCCAGGAGTGTAATCGTATCACCGGGAAAGGGGGGCACGATGTACTCAGTGGCCGCCGCTGCTGCGAGCATAGCCAACACCGTCGGCGAGTTGGTTGTGCCGCCCATCGCGTACAGCCAGGATAGGAGTGGGTCGAGCACGAGGTGCATTATTGCACGCACCTGGGGCCAGAGCCCGATTGGCTATACTCTAGCTATGCCCCCGATTCAATTTGGTCACAGGACGTGCAGCTGCTCAACGTCTATTCACCGTCCGCTGTTCATTGCTCTCACAGGCGGGCCCGGCGGTGGCAAGACTGCTGTCTTGGAGATAGCTGAGCGCATTTTCTGCAAGCACGTGGCAGTGCTCCCCGAGGCTGCGAGCATCGTCTTCTCTGGTGGGTTTCCGCGGCACGATACCCTGCACGGGCGCAAGGCCGCACAGCGAGCGATCTATCATGTGCAATCCGAGCTGGAGCACCTGATGCGTGATGAGGACGAAGTTGCTGTCGTGCTCTGTGATCGGGGGACGGTGGACGGAATCGCATACTGGCCCGATAGTGCCACGTCGTATTGGGAAGCGCTTGGCACGACGCGAGATGCGGAACTCGCCCGATACGATGCGGTAGTTCACTTGGAGACGCCCGATGCAGCGCACGGCTATAACCGCGAGAATGAGCTGCGTATCGAGACTGCGCTCACTGCTCACGCTATCGACGAGCGCATCGCCCTGGCCTGGGAAGGGCACAAGCACCGCGTGCGCATCGGATCGAGCGACCGATTCTTGGATAAGGCTCAAGAGTCGATTGCGGCCATTGGTGACCTCATGCCCAAGTGTTGCTCGTAGACGGCAGCAATACCGTGAGCTATTTGTCTGGAGCAGAACCGGGAAGCTCGTGGCATCCAGCGCATGCGCTCAAGAACTCTCCAAAGAGCGCGACGCGTTCGTCGGTGCCCTTGAGCTTCTATCCATCGCGGCGATGACATTGCGGAGTTTGTCTTCGTGGGACTTCCACGTCTTCACGGGTGGATCTTGACCCTCTTGATTGTTCAGCCACCTGAGTGACTCGCGGGCACTCTTGAGGTCATTGAAGAGAAGTGCGTTGGCGCTAGCGGAGAGGTATTTGAAATGTTGAGGCCGCACTTTCTTCGCTAAAGGTTTGGTCGCCTCATGCGGGTCGCTGGGTGCCTTGGCCTTGACCACGGTCTTGTCGACTTCTTTCTCGTCTGCAGAGGAATTGGCGGATTTGTCGCTGCAGCCCGCTGGCACCACGAGGTGCACAACAAGTGGGATTATCGATAGTTGGAATTTGGGCACGTTGAGGCTCTCGTCTGGATGGAGTTTTGTCGGGTCCTGGGGACGGGCCTTGGTTGTGCAATTTGTGCCGGGAGGAGGGCGAGCCTAGCAATGTTTACGCAGGACGCCTTGCGCGACACTATATCATCATCCGACTCAGGTTCCGAGTCTGGAACATGGTCTGCAATACTTGGGGGGGGATGAGTGAGGCAAAATCGATTTCCAAACGAGAGGTGGTTGTCGTACGGCTCTACCTCGCCAGCTCCCATGAGCGCAGAGAGCTGCTCTTTCGCCGGCTGCAGCAGTGGGAGAAGCTCAAAGGAGCCACAATGATGGAGGCGGTCGCTGGATTTGGCGAGCACGGAAGGGCCAAGGGTGACTCAATCCCGGCCATCATCGAGTTTTTCGAGACCCCTGCCGCCGCTGAGAAGGTGATTGAGGACATTCGACACCTGGTCGACCACATCGTGTCCTGGCCCGCTCAGGAGTCGATAGTCTCGTGAATTTCTAATACGATTAGTGGTATCGTGATTATGGAAAGACTCCCTGTTCAGTATTTTTCTGATGTCCTCTGCGTTTGGGCCTATGTCGGGCAAGTGCGCATTGACGAACTGATCTTGCAGCACGGTCCTAAGATATCTATGGAGTATCACTTCGTCGATGTCTTTGGCGATATCTCCGGTCGCACGACCGAGCGCTGGCGCGAGCGAGGCGGGCTTGCAGGCTACGGCAAGCACGTGCTCGAGGTAGTCGGGCGCTTTGACCATGTCGATGCTCACCCGGACATTTGGACTCGCAACGTTCCAACGTCATCGATGAATTGTCATCTCTTCTTGCACGCGGTCCAGGAAGCCGCCGGTTCCAAAGCGATGGAGAAGGCGGCATGGGCAATGCGTCAGGCGTTCTTCGTTCGTGCCCTAGATGTGAGCTGCCGCTCGCTACAACTGGAAATAGCCGAAGAGCTCGGCATCTCTCGCGAGGATGTTGAGAAGCATCTGCGCACCGGATTGGCTTCAGCAAGGCTCTCCAACGACATCCGAGGCGCTGTAGACTCTGGAATCAAAATAAGCCCGACCATTACCTTTGACGAAGGACGTCAGGTCCTTCGTGGAAATGTTGGCTACAGGGTCATCGACGCCAACGTGCAAGAGCTGCTTAAACGCGGCGGCAACCAGCACTCTTGGTGCTAGCAAATTGCTACGAGATACGCTCGCGCTACTCCAGCTCTTCTAACGCAGCTTTCATGCGTGCTAGCCCTTCGTCGATGTCTTCCATCGAGCTTGCGTATGAGAGCCTGACAAATCCAGGGCAGCCAAAACCCGAACCGGGCACCAGAGCCACGCCTTTTTCGACAAGATAGCCAGCGAGTACTACGTCGTCGGTCATTGTGTCGCCCGACGCACCGCTCTTGCCTATGAAGCTAGAGACATCGGGGAAGGCATAAAAGGCACCCTTGGGCTCCTGACATCGGACGCCATCAATTCCGTTGAGCAGTTCGACCATGCGCTTGCGGCGTGCGTCGAAGGCGTCGCGCATTTCGCCCACACAGCCCTGAGGTCCCACAAGGGCTTCGGTTGCTGCAATCTGCGCAAGGTGGTTAGCTCCGGAGGTGCTTTGTCCTTGGATCTTGGTCATGCCTTTGATGACTTCCTTCGGACCAACTGTCCATCCAATACGCCAGCCCGTCATTGCGTATGACTTCGATACGCCATCTATGAGAATTGTGCGCTTGGCAATTTCCTCTCCGAGACTGGCAATGGAGACATATTCACCGTCGCCGTAGACCAGCTGCCGGTAGATATCATCGGCAATCACCAAGATGTCCTTCTCCACGCAGAGATCAGCAATGTTCTGAAGTAGCTCTCTGCTGTAGATCGCGCCTGTCGGGTTGGAGGGAGAGTTGAGCACGATAGCTCGGGTCTTATCGTTGATGGCAGCTCGCAACTCATCCATATCGAGGGCAAAGCCCTTTTCAGGGTGGGCTTTGAGGCAAACGGCTTCGGCGCCAACAAGGCGGACCATCTCCGGGTAGGAAACCCAGTAGGGTGCCGGCACGATGACTTCGTCTCCTGGGTTAAGAAGGGCGAGGAAGAGGTTGAAGAGGCTGTGCTTGGCACCCGCGCTCACCAGAACTTGGTCTGGCGAGACTTGGAAGCCATGCACCGCTTCGGTGGTGGCACAAATGGCGGCGCGGAGTTTCGTGATACCGCCAACCGCTGGGTACTTACTGGCACCCTGCGACAAACCCTCAATCGCAGCATCCTTGATGTGCGTCGGTGTTTCGAAGTCGGGCTCACCTGCTCCGAAAGAAATGATGTCGACTCCCTGGGCGCGCATATCCGCAGCCTTCTGAGAAACGGCGAGTGTGATGGAAGGCTTGACACGATCGAGTCGACTGGCGAGATGAATGCTCATGGCGTTACTTTCTTCCTTGGTAGTTTGCGTTGAGGGCGACGGCGACGGAGGTGGGAACCAATCCCGACACATCGCCTCCGAAACTAGCTACTTCTTTAACTAGAGATGAACTCACGTAGTGGTTGCACTCGTCGGTCATGAAGAAGACGGTATCGATACCGGGAGCCAGTCGCCGGTTCATATGGGCAAGTTGGAATTCGTACTCGAAGTCGGCGAGGGCTCGCAGACCGCGTACGATTGTCGTCGCCCCGCGATTCCGACAGTAGTCGACAAGCAAGCCGTCGTTGTGAGCGAACTCGACGCGCTCTCCAATGTCGCCGAGCGCCTCTCGAATAAACTTCTTGCGCTCTTTTAGGTCAAAGAGAGTCTTCTTATTCGGGTTGGTCGCGATTGCCACAATCACCTTGTCGAAGAGCGCCAAGCTCCGCAGCAGAATGTCGACGTGGCCGTTAGTAATGGGATCGAAGGTCCCCGGGTAGACAGCAAGACTCATGCGGACTTCCTCTCGTAGAACGACACACAGGTGTCGCCGTAACGTCGTGTTTGCACTTTTATCAGACAACCGTAAGCGTCTCCAGGGGCACCTCGCTTGTCGTGTTCCACAATGAGTCGGCCATCCTCAGAAGTGGGGCGCAGCAGGTTGCCACCGCCGATGCTCTCGAGCGCCTGGGCTGCAAAGTCGGTGGCATATGGGGGATCGATGAAGATCCAATGGAACGCTGCTCCGGTGCGACCAAGCTTGGCGAGCACGCGAAGAGCGTCTCCCTGGTGAACATCAGTCGCCGGTGCGACTCCCACTTGGCCAATGTTGTGTCGCAGCGCATGCTGGGCGTCCTTGTCTCGGTCGACGAAGACCGCTCGCACAGCCCCGCGTGAGAGCGCTTCTAGCCCCAGGCCTCCACTTCCCGCGAAGAGGTCGAGTACGTGGCAGCCCTCGGGCGGCAGCCCCAAGATGCTGAACAACGCCTCTCGCACCCGGTCTGAAGTCGGTCGGGTCTTGTTGCCAGAAGGAGCCCTCAGACGGCGTCCTCCCGCAAATCCAGAGATTATCCGCATTCGCTCGCGATACTACGCGTTCGTGGCCGCCAAAAGAATGCCTTGGGAGTCCCGTGTCTTCATCTTTTGGAGAAGAGTGACTCCTCATCGCTAGAGGTGATTTGCGCTGGCTGACTTCACTGGGGCGGTTGAAAGCAACGATTGCTAGATCTTGGCACGGCTTTCTGAGACGCGCTCATGGTCGCTTCTTGCCGATGCGCTGGGCGCGAGATACGATGCTGACTTCAATATGGCAGAGCAGGTCGAAAACCTAGTTGGACGCATCTTCGCTTTGGCGAAGGCGGGGGACTGGGAAGATAGGGTGGCACTTCGCGAGGGCGCGAAAGCACTGCGCTATTTGGAGTTGGCCAAGGAGGTGGCCAAGAGCGCTGCCGCACTGCGCACACTTGGTGTGTCTGCGGGCGATCGGGTCGCCATTTACTCACCCGACTGCATCGACGCTGCGGTCGCCATCCTCGGCGCCGTCTATGTCGGAGCAATTGCTCTTCCTGTTAGTGAACTCAGTGCTGCCAACGAGCTTCGCAACCGGCTAAACAATGCCAAGGCAACGGTCGTGCTCGCCCACGCCGACTTGCGAGCGACGGCCGACGAAATCTCCGCGGAACTCTCTTCTCTGATTCACCTCGTCACTCTTGGTGAAGGGCACGGGGGCGACGGGCAGGGGGACACGGGCTTTTCCGCGATGATAGCTACTGCCAGCGACGCAGCGCCAAAGGAGATTGTCGGCGGCGAGTCCCCCGCTCTATTGCTCTATTCAGCTGGCGCTTCCAACGAGAGCAGTGAGGCTGGGCTGCGCGGCGTCTTGCACAGTCATCACACTCCGGTTCGCGCATTCCAGTCATTTGGCGAGGCATTTCTTTCGCTCGTCAACACCGACAAAGTCTTCTCAACCGTCCGCTTGTCGACAGCCTACGGCCTCGGGACTGGGCTCCTATTCCCTCTTCTCGCGGGCGCCGAAACCCTGCTCATGCCTGAGCAGGCTCACAGTACCCAGGTCTTTGAGGTCATTAAGTCATTCACTCCTACCGTTTTTTCCGCGACACCATCGCTGTACGGCCAACTGGCCCGCGACGCTTCGAAGTCTGGCAATACCAAGATTCTCAGCGGTCTGCGTTGGTGCATTGCTGGGGCCGAAGGCATGCCCCCCAAAGTCATCGCGATGGTTCGAGGCGTTCTCGGAAGCAATGTTGCGGTGGGCTACGGCCTCACCGAGGCCTTTCAGTTCGTTATTGCGGGGGAAGCTGAGGGGCAGCGTCCTGGCAATTGCGGCAAGGTCCTAGATGGCATTGAGCTTCGCATCGTAGACAATGAGGGCAAGATCGTCGGCGAGGACGAAATTGGCACACTGCAACTGCGCGGCGCCAATATTATTCAAAGCTACTGGGGCAGCGGAGCGACGCTTACCGAGGATGGCTGGTTCACGACGCTTGACAGATTTATGGTCGATGCGGCTAAGAACTATTATCATTGCGGTCGCTCGGACCATCTCTTCAAAGTCGGTGGTAAGTGGGTTGCGCCAGCAGAAGTCGAACAAGCGCTCTTGGCAAACGAGTCGGTTTGGGAATGTGCAGTGATTGGCGCTGACGATGAAGATGGCCTTATTAAGCCATTTGCCTTCATTGTCCCAAACATAGGTCAGGAGCCTGGCGACGCGCTGGAAGCCGAGCTTCGCGAATATGTCAAGAACGAGCTTGCTCCCTACAAGTACCCGCGCTGGATTGAGTTTGTGGATGCGCTGCCGAAGGGCCCGAGTGGCGTGATCTTGCGCTACAAGCTGAGGGATCGCCTCAAGCAATCTCGCGACCGACGCGTCGCCGAGACTCGCCTCGACAGAGATTCCTAGAGTCTCCTCGGGGGATGCGAGGGCCTTGCGCTCTCCTGTTTGGGCACAGTGAGACATAGAGGCCTCGATGCCCGAACGCATCACTTCTTGCTTGTACGCTCCCAGGTGAGACCCTAGGTCGCACCTGTTGCCGGTCAGACTACAAGACATTTCAACCTGTTAGTGGGCTGCGGGATCGGTCACATCATCTGCGCAGTTTGGAACGGAGCTTGCGAAGCACCTCAGGCCAAGGCCCGGGCAGTAGTTGCCTAGGTCACGTCCCCAAGCACGAGGTACTCATCACTTGCGACGCCGAATCTCAAAGCCGTCTTCCCCCTCGCCTGTTTTCGCTCGTCTCGGTCTGGCTACTCCCCCCCCATTTGTGGGCCGGATTCGAGAACTCAGCGAGCTTTTCGAAGCCTTGACCGGATCCCCCCTCCTTGTGGTCAATGGTGCTGTTGGATCGGGCAAGACTAGGTTGGCTGGAGAATTGGCGAAGCAAGTTGAGGGCTCGCTCTTGGGCGACGGCACTCTCCAGGTCACCCGTGTCGCGTGCGCGCCGGGTGACCTGGGTATTGCGGTGGTGGCTCGCTGCGAGCGGGCAATGGATCGGATGCCGGGTTCACTTGATTCCGTTCTCCACAACGAGCCGCACCTAGTAATTGTTGATGATGTTCATCACCTGCCTCCAATGGACGTGGTTCGTCTCGTTGCTAGTGTTGCCGACCGGCCGGGTGCGGGGCGCTTGCTCTTGCTCACTCGCGACATCTTGCCCATTCCTCGCGGCGATGCCCGGCAGTTCTCGCTCACTCTTGAAGGGCTAGAGGAAGGCAGCGCTCGCGATCTTTGGTTCCATCTCGAAGAGACCTATGGGCCGACCCGTCAAGAGGCGTTTGCTGCCGCGATCGGCAAGACCCGGGGCATGCCTTTGGCGATGCGCCGCGAATATGCGCGGAGTCGCTATGGCGCGGATGCCTGGGAACTCGAAGAACTCAGCGCAGAAGCCCGCGCCGCGCTCGAAGCCATTTGCGTGGTGAATCTAGCTGCCGCCCCCGCTGCCATTGCTGCGGTGATGGACCGAGACAGTCCAGAATCCGCGCTCATCGATCTAGTATCGCGCCAGCTCATTGACCCTCTGGAGTCGGGACGCTTTGGCGTGCACGATGTCGTTCGGGATCAAGTGCTGGCTGCCATCGCACCATCGCTTCGGGCAACTCTTGAGTTGCGCGCTATTGCTGTCCTCCGTGGCCTTGGCCGGGGCAATGGTCCAGAGCGCCCCGCGTGGAACGCAGGGGACGATGGCGCAATTGCTCTCATGGATCCGGTAGAGCGATCCCGAGAGATCGTGGTGCATCTCATTGCTGCGGGTGAACACGATGCTGCCGGAGACGCGCTTATCGAATGCGCACGGGGGGCCTTGGCTAGGGGCGCCGGCGGAGAGGTTCTCGCACAAATAGAGAAACTCCGAAGCCTAGGTGTTGCCAGCAACGGTCTCGCCCGCGTTGAAGCGCAAATTGCCATTCGCCACGGTCGTTTCGCGGATGCCCTTGAACTCAGCGAAGTGCTCGATCGTCGTACCCTTGCATTTCTACAATTCCGCACGGGGCAAATCGCGACTGCGAGAACGATGCTTGACGCCGTCCTTGCCGAAGACTCGGAGAGCAGTGCCAACGATATGGCGCAAGCAGCTGCCACGATGGCCGAACTGGAAATCGCCTGCGGAAATATCAATGCGGCCGAGGCATGTCTCTCTCGCGCATTTGAGGAGCGGGGACAATTGAGTGGAGCTGCTCGTGCCGTCCTGCACCTCGCCTTCGCACAGTTGGAGTCACATCGCGGGAATCCCAGCGGAGCGCGTGCCGCCCTCTCGCGTGCGGCAAACGGCGCAGACGATGGCGAGATGGCCGCCCGCGTCGAAGTCTCCAGAGTGCGTAACCTGATAGATGAATTGCGGTATCGGGAAGCTCGGGAGTTGCGAGTACAGGCTGAATTGTCGGTTTGCGAAGTGGATTGTGTGCCGTTGCGCGACGAACTTTCCCGCTGCGTGGCGCTGGTTGAGTCTTCTGTTGGCAATGCTCGGGATGCCGGTGCAATTCTTAGAGAGATCGTCGCTGCCGCTCGTCAGCGAGGAGACGAGATAGGCGCCCTCCGCGCTGATATCGAACTTGCTCGCGGATTGGTCGCTATCGGAGAGTTGAGCAACGCCGCAGAACTCACCGATGCTGTGGCGAGCACTGCTGGGCGCTATGGGCTTCGCTCTCTTGTAGCCCAGGCTGAGCTTGTCAATGCCCACATAGGCCTGGTCGAACTTCGGATCGAGCACGTTGCCGAGTTCATCGGCACTATCGACGTAGACGTGCTCCCCTACGAAGATCTCTCTCGTCTCGCGGCCATACACCGCGAAATCAACGCATGGAGTGGAGTGGAAACGAAGGAAGAAGCGCAGTCCGACTTGGAGATAGCTCGCCTGGCACTCGCTCGCAACGATGCGGCAGGTGCGCTCTCGGCGGCGAGGCGTTCGGCGGTACAGGCGGAACGTCTAGGATACGGTCGCATTCTCTCCCTTTCTCTCGCGATGGTTGCGCGTTTGGAGCTTTCTCGTGGACAGCGCAAGGCTGCAGGTGAGGCCGCCGCGCGAGCTGCTCGCGCGGCTCAAGCGAGCGCCTGCACTGAGGCGCAGATTCAAGCCCTCTTGGTCTTGTCTGCTCTGGCACGGGATCAAAGCAACGTGCGCGACGCGGCTACATACGCGCGGGATGCTCGCGGACTTGCCAGCGAAGCGGTATCTCCGATGCTTCTCCTGGTAGCGGTCCGCGCGCTCGAGGTTATCGCCGAAGATGGGAACGACTTCGGAGAGTCTCGTCTCAACGCGAGTACCGCAACCGCAAGCCGTTGGGCTCGCGCTGCCTCCGATTCCATGCTCTCGGATCTAGGCTTCTCCTCTGCCAGACCATATCGATGCGTGAGTGCCACAGGCTCCGAGAGTTTCGTGGCCTCGGCCAGCGCCGGCCTGCTGGGCATGGGAGAGCGCAGTCTCTCTGTCGATGCGGTTCGTCAGCTCATTGTTCGTAGGGGCGAGACGACCGCCGACTTGCGCCGCCGAAGTTTGCTCAAGCGTCTTCTCTTTCTGTTTGCCGGGCATCCAGGAACGATCTTCTCGAAGGAAGAAATCGTCGAGAAGGTTTGGCAAGTCGAGTATCACCCGCTCCGTCATGACGCGGCACTCTTCACCAACATCATGCGAATTCGCAGGCTCCTCGGCGACGATGCCAATGAGCTCATTAGTGTGAGCGAAGAGGGCTACGCCATGGTGCCCCCCGCGGATTATCTCTACGTCGAAGAGACTGCTCTGCCCTAGACCGCCGAGCGTAGACAATGATCGGTCTGATGGTCCTGCTTTCCCGATTGCAGCGTTGCTCATTTCGTCATTTGCCCCGGCAAAATCCTTATTCGCGCCTTGCACTCGAAAAATCAGAACTCACCATCCTCGGTCATTTCTTTCGCTCGACGGTCTAGTCTGCTGCTACGAGGTTCAAGACGGTCTTGCGAAGGTCAAAGCTCTCAAGGTCGTTTACAACCCAGTCTTCCATGCTGCCGTAGGTCTTCGAGCCCCTCGGAGCACCCTCGAGCTTCATGCAGTAATCGAACGGGGCACACGTAGCTCCCCGCGCTACCTTGGGATGCATTCTGTGCTTGGTTTGCGCTTGCAGCATCGAAATCACTAGCCCCTTCTCGATGGACCATTCGAATGCCGCCCAATCACCCTCGTAGGCGCTGCTCTTGGTAAACGCGCCGATCGTCGGATCGTCGAGGAGAATGAAAAGGTCAATTTTGTCTCGCTCGTCGGCCGGGATATGATCGATCCAGATCCGATTGGCGAGAGTATCGAAATCTCCACCCTGTGCACTCGAGGTCTTGCTTTGCGAGCTGGGCCACATCCACCAAATAGCGAAGACGGCGACCAGGGCAGCAACAACGAGGGCGCGTGAGTTTGGGTGTTTCATCAGGCAAGGCTAGCTTGGATCACTGAGAACGCCAAGGTCGGATGGCAGGCGCACTCGCATGATTGCTCCTGCCCCTTCGTGGCTTTCAACTTCCAAGTTGCCGCCCATCGCGGCCACCATGCTGTAACAAATGGGCAATCCTAGTCCTGTGGCCTTACCACTAAGGCGAGTGGTGTAGAAGGGATCAAAAATGCGTTCCTGTAGTTGCTCCGGAATTCCAGGGCCGGTATCGGATACCTCAATGATGAGCGTCCCATCGCCATCGCCCTGTCGGAACGCTCTCAGCGCGACGGTTGCTTGTTCGTCGTTTGGAGGAAGCGAGACGATCGATTCCGTTGCATTGAGCAAGAGATTGACCAACACATGAGTGAGCTGGTCAGCTCCTTCCGAGAGCACGGTGTCATCGTCGATGGAGATATTGAGCTCTGCGTGGGATTGAATGGTGGATCCGGCTATGGCACACGCACTGCCGACGATCTGGCTTAGGCTCCCGCCATTGCCCGTAGGTGGTGGGCGAGAGAATCGTTGAAGCTCTCCAACTGTGGAGCTGATGCGCATACAACCTTCGCGAGACTCTGCGAGCATCTCGAATAGCTCGGTTGCTTGGCTTGGCTCTAGCTCTAGCGCCCTGAG
This sequence comes from Myxococcales bacterium, assembly GCA_024222395.1. Taxonomy (GTDB): domain Bacteria; phylum Myxococcota_A; class Polyangia; order Haliangiales; family Haliangiaceae; genus NORP324. Next base: position 21,707 of record JAAEPE010000688.1, on the reverse strand, counting down.
CTCGTCACCGAGCATTTCGAGGTTTGCCAGCACGTAGCTCATTGGATTGTTGAGTTCGTGGGCGATGCCAGCGACTAGACTCCCGAGGCTCGTCATGCGATCAGCCAGCCGCAGTCGCTTCTCGACGCGTCGCTGGGCCGTTAGATCTCGAAGTAGGATGAGCGTGGCAGGGCTGCCCTCGAATTCGACCGATACCTCCGACACACTAACGACAACCGGGGGGGCCATAGGGCGCTGAACATGCCTCTCGTCGTGCTCCCCGCTCTCGTCTTCTCGCTCCGAGATGGAGCCTTCTAGCCAGGTATCGATGTGGGTTCCGAGTACCTCGTGGCTCACGGTCGCGAAGAGTACTTCTCCGGGGTGGTTAATGAACTCGATAACGCCGCCGCGGTGCACGACGATTGCATCGGGCAACGCCTCGGTCCACCGCTGAGCTTCATTGTGCCGGGCCTGCAGGGTGAGAACGGCGTCGTGCAGCGCGCGGTGGGATTCACTTGAGACTTTCGCCAGTGCGCGATCAAACTCTTCGGCGAGCTGTAGCTCCATGTGATCTTGAGCCGCTCGCTCTTCATTCCTTATCGTGCTTGCGAGAAGTTTCTTGCGCAGGCCAATGGCGCGATGACGATAGCGAAAGCAAGCTATGCAGGCGGCTCCAGCGAGCACGTAGGCGGCGATGGCGAGGGGCATTTCTCTTGAATGGAAATCGGCCGCATGGGACCAAACCTTGAATCAAGCGTGACGCGAGATCGCCGAAACCCGATTTGTAGCCAATAGCCTATGTAGAGAGCTCTGAGGGGAGGATGGAACTCACCGGTGGCGACCCATTTTGCACCTCTAGGATGCGACATCGTTCCTCCGCTTCCCAGATAGCTAGAATCCGCTTTGCTTGTCGAGATTTGCGCCAGTAGGCAATCACCAAGAGTAGTGCGGCAAAGCTCCAAACGAAGAGGCCAAAGAGGCTCGCAGGGATGATCATGTAGCGGCTGCGAAGATCCTCATACCACTCGCCATAGAGACTTGTAAGGTTGGCGCCGTACGCTCTTCGGGCGGCGTCATCAGTAGATTGGCCGGCGGCAATGTGAGCCAAGAAGTTTCGGAACGGCCAGCGATCGCCTTCGTCCTTCTTGTCGATATAGCGGCCGCGGCGAGCTAGAAATGCGACGAAGTCGTAGCTCTGCGCGTAGGCCTTGTGCACCTCAATTTCCGCGGCGGGAAAGCTGCTATCGAGATCGGCGAGTGGAATGGTGTTGCCGCTCCATGCCATCCCGGTGAGTACTTGTACGCGGGCTATGGACCACTCAGACGAGTGTATGTAGGCAAACCCTTCGTTCAGCCAGCGCGGGGCTCGGTCGTGCAACGCGGCACCCAGGGCGAGGTGAGAGAGTTCGTGGGCGGTGACTGCAAGAACACTATTAATCTCTGTTCCGCTTGCGTGAGCGACCGAGACGACGCCGTATTGCGAGTAGGCGACACCTGCCGCCCAACTCGGTGCGCTGTGCCCTGGAGGTGCGACATTCGGCAGGGATGAGGCCTTGTGCACCAAACGAATCTCGATGCGCTTGGGAACGTCGAGGTCTCGGAGATCGCCGCTGATCTCTTTGAGGAATCGCGGTGAGGCCTTCGCGACTTCTCTTGCTAGCGAGCCCATACCAGCTTGCGCCCGAACGATCAGATTGTGGCCCTCGATGAGGATCGGCAGAGGAATCTTCGTCTGCCCCAGTGCCCCGTCACCGGGGGCAGCGCTCGCCGAGCTCGCTCCGATTGAGAGCACGAGAGCAAGAATGGAGGAGAGGAGGAAGGTACGGATGGCGAGCGGCCTCATGGCAGAGATACCTCGATACGTTGCCGATTCTCGCTCAGATCCTGCGCCACCATAAAACCCGCCCCAATGGCCGCCGCGCCAAGTACGACTCCGTAGACCCACCAGCGCCGATTGCTACTGGAACGGGTCGTAGTGGTGTGGTCTTCTGTGAGCAGGGGCATCATTGGATTCAAGCCGGGAGAGCGGGAGCTCTCTTGTAGCGCCTGCAATGCCACTTCGCCTGCGATAGAAGCGTTTGGGGCGTGGCCAACGTGCTGGGCGGTGTGTTTTCCGGTGGGGAGGATCCAGACAGAAACTCGCCCTGGCTCGCGCATAACGAAGGCGACTTGCGCTTCGACTGCTGCCATCAGGGCGAGCATTGCCTTCTCTCTTGCGTCTCCTCGTGCAGCTCTGAGCTCGTCAAGGGAGTCGGTGATGCCGATCCATTGGCGCCTGCTGGGATGCAGGGCCAGTTTTACGGTCCCAGCAGCCGAGACCGTGATGCGCTGTGAAACGGTCCCGTTTTCTCCACCCATGGCAACGAGGTGTTCGCCAGGGCTCAGAAAAATTCGGTTCGGAGATATTCCTCGTTGCTCGAAGTCGACCATGATGTCGGCCCCGGGGGGGGAACTCTCAATGCTGACCTGTATGAGCTCACCGTTGCTCTGCACATCTGGCGTTGGGTACTGCTGCCAAGTTGCTGTGCTTATCTCTGTGGGGCGTCCGTCCGGGCCGGCGTCGGCGTCGGCGAGTCGTCTCAGGATACGGGCCGCGGCGAGTGCTTGGTCGGCTCGCTGCTCTCGGTGAGCACATAGAAAGCGATAGAGGTAGGCAGAACGCAGGTGCCTTCTCGCTTGCGCGCCGGATGCATGGGCAGCTGCGAGATCAAGGATGGCCTCGCTCGAGCGACTGCGCGCTCCGGCGCAATCGTGCGAGCCGTAGGCTAGGGCTGCCACCGCGAGGTTGGCTTTGCCCTGCTCGAGGATGGCGGAGTACTGAGAGCCGGCGAGGGCCTTGCGTAACTCGAGGTCGCCGCTCAGCCTGAGTTCGCCGTGTTCGCCCAAGGCGTCGGTGAATGCCTCCCTGCTTGGGCTCCGAACCTCGTCCGAACCGGACCGCAGGTCGATAACGGAGGCATCGAAAACCTGAAACTCGTCTCTAGCACTCTCATCGACCGCTGGTGCGCGAGCCGTTGGAGCGTCTTGCGCCTGGGCGACGCTCGAAGTGCTTGCCCAGGCGCAAGACGCTCCGGCGGCGAGAATAAGAACGACTCCTATTCTTCTAAGTTTCTGAAATACTCGTTGAGGGACCATACGTCGCGAGCTCTTAGCCCGTCGAACTGGACACCTAGTGACTCTTTCGCGACCCAGCGCACGATGGCGCCCACAGAAATCTCTGATTCTGCGGTGGGAATTAGGAAGACCACATCAAGTCGGGTTCCGATTGGCAGGCGTTCTCCGAAGGTGAGAAGAGCCCCCCCGAGGGAGATACTCACAATCGTCTGTTTGCTCTGCTTCTCTTGGAAGGTGACGGTGGTGTCGATGCTGACAGGGTGGCGGGTGTTACTGCGTTTTTCGAGCAAGAAATCAGGCCTTTGTAGTAAGACCAGCACGCGTTCATGCTGGCAGTGTTTCTCGTCCTCCTATTGTATGCACGGATCGAGGCCAGGGAAGGGGCTTCCCCCAGAAATCCCGTATCCGGATCCATTCCCTGCCTGCCCTCACACTACCCACAACCTCGCAGAAGCAGCACATTCCTCAGCGCAGGCAACCCTCAGTGGTGCTGCGCAAGAAAATGCGGTGGTTTGCTCTCAAACCACCAACAGCTTCCGCAGGAAGCGACATAGCCACACTTGCCTTGACAAGTGTCTAGCACTCTGGCACGACCCTAGGAGGTCGCCCAAGTTCTAAAGCTTGATTTCGAAGTGCGCCTTTTTGCGCAATTCGTCGACCCACAAGCGGGTCTGTTTGTCGAGTTCTGCTCTGTATAGCTCGTTGCGGAGCTTCTCTTTCACGGTCTCGTATTCGTCTTGCTTGCTGTCCTTGAGCTCTGAGACATGGAATACATGAAGACCTCGGGGGCCACTCACCGGACCTCGGGTCTCGCCCTTGGCCATAGCAAAGACGATGACTTCCCACTCTGTCGCAATCGTGCCGCGTTCGATCCACCCTAGATCACCACCGGTGTTCTTGGTCGCGGGATCGTCGGAGAATTCCTCCGCGAGTTTTGCAAACTCCTCGCCTTCGCGAGCTCGGGCAATAATATCGGCTGCCTTGTCTCGTGCTGCCTTCTTCTGGGCACCGTCGTGGTCGGTCGGGAGCTCTACTAGGATGTGCTGCAAATGCACTTCGCTCACCAAGGCGGAGCGTCTCGCATTTGAGTCGTACTTGGCGCGGACATCGTCATCTGTGATGGATACTTTGGGACGAACAAGCGTGTTGACCGCGCGCATGCGCACGATTTGGCTACGCACGTCTTTGCGGTAGGAGGACATGCTGTACCCCTGCATGCGCAGTGCTTCCTTTAGCTGCTCATCATCCAGTTTGTTCTGACGTTTGAGATCGGAAATTGCCGCTTCGACTTCTTTCGCTCCAACGCTGAGCTTTGCGGTGGATGCGGCCTGAGTGACCAGGGTCTCGTTGATCATTTCGCTCAGCACTTGTGAGGTGAGCTTGGATTGCCGGCGAGCGCGCTCTCTTAGGTCGGTAATCTTGCTTAGTTCAAAGGCCAGTGGAGCAACGCGCATCATGAGTTCACTTCGCAAAATGATCTCATCATTCACGGTGGCAACTACACGATCGATGACCATAGCGCTGCTTACATCCCCGTCGGCCGCTAGTGCCGCAGGCTTGCGTGTTCGCTTATCTGGCACCGTTGGCTGGGCGCTGGCTGTTGCAGCTAGTAGCAGTGGCAAGGTGAAGGCGAACCAGCGAAGTCGGAAGCCGCAGTGCAGCGAGGCGGTGCGCATAGTCGTTTGGACCATCAGTGAGTCTCCGGGGTTGCCTGAGGCGAGGTTTCGGGGGACTTTGGCGAGTCGATAGGAGCGCCTGCTGAGGGATGAGCGGGCAAGGGCGGCATGTGCTCGTCGTGTGCTCCATGCCCCCCGTGGCCACCAGATGCCGTATCGGCACTTGTGTCGATCTGGACCTCCCCCAGCTTATCGTCAAAGATCCTGATCGTTGCCTTGCCCTTGAGGTCTTCGACGAAGTCCTTTTGGGCCTGGGTTCGCATTTCGCGGTAGAGGCGATTTTGGAGCTGTCTCTTGACCTCATCAAAGCTCTTGCTCACAGCCTTGCGATGACCGGTTTGTTTGATGACGTAGAACGTGCCGCCGGATGCCGCAATGGGGCCGAGGACGTCCCCCGTCTTCTTTAGCGTGAATGCCGCCTCGATTACTTCCTTGGGGAGGGCAGTGCTCGCCTCGTTGAAGTAGCGCAGATCTCCGCCGCGTTTCTTGCTATCGGCGTCACTGGAGTGCGCGACTACCAACTCACGAAAGCCCTTATTCGTGGAGCCTTTCTCACCCAGGGCGAGCTTGGCCACCATATCGGCGTCGGACTTCTTGGCGAGAATTATGGCGGAGACGCGCATCTCTTCGGGCTTGTTAAACTCCGCCGTATTCGCGTCGTAGTAGGCACGCATATCCTCTTCCTTGACATCGTCTGGCCCGATGCCATTTTCGAATCGCGCCTTCATGAGCTTCTGAATCATGACCTGCTTCATCGTGCGTACGACATCAGGACTGGTATCGAAGCCTTCGCTCTTGGCTTGCTGAGCGAGAACCTCAAAGCGGATGAGGTTGTCCAGGAACTCGCGCTTCTGTTCGTTCGAGGTGTACCGCGCACGGATGTAGGGTGACTGGCGGTTGATGCGATCTTGGAACTCGCCAACAGTGATGTCGACGCTATCGATTGTCGCTAGGACGACGCCTAGTTCGGCATCCGACTGGGCGGCGGCGCCCGGCGTGCTTGCCGTCGTGGCTGCTTGGCCCTTGTCTGCATTCTTGGAGTCGGACTTGTTGCAGCCTGCTATCGATCCGCAAGCGAGAACAACGGTGAGGCAGGTTTGGGCGATTGGATGACGGCTGAGCATAGCTAAACTCCTGTAGCCATTGGGGTAGCACAGCCGAGAAGCTCCATCAAGGTGGCCTTGGCGGCGATGACAGGCTCTTCGCGCTCGGCCTCGGAAAACTGCCTAACCAAGCGCATATCCGGCGTCAATTTATAGCGCCCTGGGTGCTGCTTCATGAGATTCATCACTTGGGCTGGATCCAGGGGAGTGTCTTCCCCCAGGGCCAGGACAAGGCGCGCAGGGCCGAGCTCTAGGCTGAGGGCTCGCAAACGACGGGCCTGGCTCTTAACAACCATGAGTTCGCCCAAAGTTCCGACTTCTCCAGGTAGAGGGCCGTAGCAATCGATCATCTCCTCCAGGATTTCGCGAACCTCGTCGGCGTCTAGTGCTGAGGCCAAGCGCTTGTAGAGAGCGAGGCGCTGAGCCGTATCGGGAACGTAGTCGTCCGGGATGAAGCCGGGGATGTCGACGTTGAGTTCAGGGTCCCGCTCGCTGTGGACCGGCTCTCCGCGTAGCTCGGCTACGGCCTCCTCGAGCATTTGAGTGTAGGCGTCAAAGCCGATGGCCGCGATTGATCCACTTTGCTTGGCACCCAGCAAGTCACCGGCACCGCGAATCTCCAAATCTTGGCTGGCTATGGAGAATCCAGCGCCGAGATCAGTGTAGCGCTGCAGCGTTTCAAGGCGTTTTCGAGCGTCATCTGAGAGTTTTTCTGGCGCGGGTACCATCAAGTAACAATAGGCGCGTTCTCTCGAACGCCCAATTCGGCCTCTAAGCTGATAGAGCTGGCTGAGCCCAAATCGATCGGCTCTATCGACGAACATTGTATTGGCACGTGGGATGTCGAGACCGGCTTCGACGATAGTCGTGGCCACTAGGACGTCGTACTTACCTTCGACGAATCCAACCATGATCTTCTCCAGCTTCTCGGAGGGCATTTGGCCGTGAGCCATGGCGATTCGCGCAGAGGGCACGAGTTGACCGAGATGGGCCGCCCACTCTTCCAGACTGCGCTCTCCACCGCTCACAGGTGTATCGATTCGGGGCGAAATGAAGAATACTTGGCCTTTGCGATCGAGCTCCTTGCGGATGGCTTCTTTGAGCACTCCGTCTTCGCTGCGAGCAACGAACGTGCGAATGGCCCGCCTATCTGCTGGAGGCGTGGCGATGATGCTCAAGTCTCGGAGGCCCGTCATAGCCAGGTGCAGGGTACGCGGAATTGGTGTTGCGGTTAGCGTGAGCACCTCGATCGAAGCGCGCATCTTCTTGAAGCGCTCCTTGTGGGCCACGCCAAAACGCTGCTCTTCGTCTATGACCAGCAGTCCAAGGTCTTTGAACCGCACATCGGCCGAGAGTAGTCGGTGAGTTCCCACAACGGCATCGATTTGCCCGGTAGCTAGCTCCTTGATGGTCTCTATTTGTTGGCGCTTGGTTTGAAAGCGCGAGAGTCTTGCAATGCGCACTGGCCAGCCTGCGAATCGCTTGAGCATGGTCTGATAGTGCTGCTCGACCAGGACGGTCGTCGGTGCCAAGAAGGCCACCTGCTTGCCTCCGAATGCCGACCTTAGAATTGCTCTTAGCGCGACTTCCGTCTTGCCATATCCAACGTCGCCGCACACGAGGCGATCCATCGGGCGCGGTTCTCCCATGTCTTCTTCGATGTCGTCGATAGCCTTCTGTTGGTCCGGCGTCTCTTCGAATTCGAAGGTTGCTTCGAACTCGTGAAACATCGAATCGGGTTTGGGAAAGGCGTGGCCGGGGAGGGCAGCGCGCTGCGCATAGAGTTGAAGTAGCTCCTCGGCCAGGGCATGAACCTTTCTTGAAACTGAGTGCTTCGTCTTTGTGAAACTCTGCCCGCCGAGTTTGTCGAGACGCGGGGACAGCCCCTCGGCGCCGACGTATCGCTGCACCTCGCCAATGCGCACTACCGGGAGATAGAGGTTGCCTCCCTGGTATTCGAGCAGTAGGAAGTCGGTTGGAACGCCCTGTATGGGAAGCTTGCGCAGACCTTTGAACAGACCGATTCCGTGAATGGTGTGAACTAGGAAGTCGTCGTCCCGCAGCTGGGAAAAATCGGAGACACCGCCTTTGAGGGCTTCGCGTGCGCGTTGTGCCGCTCGCTTCTGCCGACCCGTGCTCCGGCGTTTCTCGCCAAAGACATCGTCATCTGTCACGATTGCGATGCCTTGCTCGGGCAGAGCAAATCCACTACTCAGATTCGCACGGCACATGAGTGGAGGGCCCGCTGGCAGCGCTAGCTCCCAATCTAACCCTCGTTCTTCAGCGACGGCGACGTCTAGCCCCTTCTCTGTGAGCAAGCCCTTGAGCCGCCCGAGGCGACTGGCTGAGCGACAAGCCAGTGCGACCTGGAATCCTCTCTCTTTCCAGGCAGCCAATGCAGTGAGCAGGGGCTCGCTGAGATCCTCGGCCTTGGTTTTGCGAAGTCGATCCAACTGGCCCCGGAGCGCGATGTTGTCGTCGACCGAAATATGAGTGTGCTGGCCGTACTTCTCTGCTTCGCCCTCGACTTTGAGAACTTGGCAATCGATACGGTGATGGGACTGGCCGATGAACGTGCGAACCTCATCGACGCTGAGATAGTGTTCTTCTGGTTCAAAAGCGATGCGATGCCCATCGATTTGGTCTTCATATCGACGTTGAGCATCCTCAAGCTCATCCTCGGCACGGCACATCACGTTGGCTGGGTCAAAGACCAAGTGGCGCACGTCCGGCCCGCTAGCTAGATACGTGGACAGAGGTGCCAGCGCTTTGTGGAAGGCGGGAATGAGGTTTTCTATTCCAACGAACTCGACGCCGCTCTGAATGCTATCGATGAGATGGCGAGTTGCCTTGGATGGGTGGGCCGCCTTATCGCCGGCTTCGAGCAAGCGATTGCGCAACGCCGAGCCTCGGGTGCACACGCTTTCGCGTACCGGGTGAATGCGCACCGAGGAAAGAGTGCGGAGAGTCCTTTGATTCTCCGTGTCGAAATGGCGAATGGACTCCACGTCGTCACCAAAGAGTTCGATGCGCACGGGGAATCGATACGCCGGTGGGAAAAGGTCGACAACCCCACCGCGCACGGCAAAGTGCCCGGGCTCTTCGACGATGGTCACTCGATTGTAGCCCGCTGCAATAAGTGCTTCCGTCAGCAAGTCTCGATCGATTTCTTTGTCGACTTCTATCTCATCGCAGAGATCTAGCAGTTCTTCTTTGGGGATGACCCTGCGCAGGAGCGACCTGGCGCTAAGAATAAGTAGAGTGCTCCCTCCTGGCTCGCTCGCCAGATGAAAGAGGGCGGCCATGCGCTGGCGCAGGGCAACCCTGTCGCTTGACACTTCCGAGTAGGGGGAGAGCTCGAGCGCGGGCACCAACAAGACTTCTGGTCGTGGCAAGTCGCCTGCGGCGTCGCGTGGGGGCAGGTGCTGCAGCAGATCGTAGTGCAGGGCCCGTGCGTCGGTCTCGGTCGGAACCGTGATGATTGTCGAAGCACTGGTGTGATCGCGCTGGTGTAGCTGGGCAGCCAAATAGGCAAGTGCTGGCCTGCTCAGGCCCGTCACCAGGGCAGGCGCTTCGCTGGCTAAGCCGCTTCGAAGCGCGTCTATGGGGCCGTCAATCACAGGCGCACCTTGCCCTTGGCCGCTGGCCTCGTACAATGGTGCATGGGCATTTTTCGCATGCTTGCGCTCGTCGCGCTGTTACTCGTTCCGTGGGGGAATCTTGGCTCGGTACAGGCGGATACAACTGCAGACAGACTGGCCGCTTCCAAGCTCGTGGCGCGTGCCGGGAAGATTGCTCAGACTGTTGCCAAGCTTCGCGGGCTTGCTCTCAAGAGCAAGATCGAACGGGGTGTGATGAGCAAGTCGCAGATTCGGGCCCGCATTCTCAAGATTCTGGATCGGGAGTACACGCCGGAGGAGCTCGCCGCCGAGTCCCTCGGACTCAAGCGACTCGGGCTCATTCCCGAGAAGGCCGACTACGCAAAGGTGATGGTCGACATGCTTCAAGACCAGATCGCCGGCTTCTATGATCAGCATGAGAAGAAACTCTACATCGCCGGTTGGGCACAGGCTGGAGGCGAGATGCTCATGGCCCACGAAATTGATCATGCGTTGCAGGATCAGCATTTTGATCTAGGGAAGTTCATGGCCGCCGATCGCAAGAATGGCGATTCGATGGCGGCGCGCCAGGCCCTGCTGGAAGGCGATGGGGTGGCGCTAATGCTCGAATTCGAGATGGCGGCGGCCAATCAGGCGCCACCCTGGGGCAATCCGATGGTGATGGGGGTGCTTCGAAGGGGGCTGGCTCAGGGGGCGAGTTCTCTCTCGCATGTGCCGCTCGCGCTACGAGAAGGACTCTTGTTTCCCTATGTCGGCGGGGTGGAATTCGTGGCGCATTTTCGAAAGCACCACAGTTGGAGATCCATCGACGCGATGTACAAGAGACCTCCGCTATCCACCGAGCACATTCTTCATCCGAAGAAATATGAATCATACGAGCTGCCTATCGCGATTGCGGCGGAGCGCCCCAAGTCTCTCGCTGGCTATGCCGAGAAGGTCTCAAATGTGATCGGGGAAAAGGGTGTAGAGCTCTTTCTGCGAACTCATGGTGTTGAGTTGCAACGCGCAGTGGTCGCGGGGGCTGGATGGGGCGGAGATAGGCTGGCCGTGTATGCGGGGGCGGGACACCGGGGGAGTGCACTGCCTAAAACCGTTGGCGTTTGGCAAACGAGCTGGGATGAGGAACGGGATGCCGCCGAGTTCTTCGAGGCACTGGAACACGCTCTCCCAAGCCTCGCCGGCAGCAAGGGGCAAAGTGGGAAGCACAGGCTCAGCTTTGAGGCGAAAGGGCTCGTGCTCATCGCCGAGCGCCGAGGTTCTCTGGTTCTCCTACTATTCGGGGCGCCGAAGAATACGAGTGATGCCCTGCGTCTCGAAGTCTGGCACCAGTGGCAAGGGACGAGCTCGCGGCCCTAGACCGTCGAGCGAAAAGAATGACCGAGGATGGTGAGTTCTGATTCTTCGAGTGCAAGGCGCGAATGAGGATTATGTCGGGGCAAATGACGAAATGAGCAACGCTGCAATCGGGAAAGCAGGACCATCAGACCGATCATTGTTTAAGCTCGACGGTCTAGCCAAAGAGGAAGCCGCGCAGCCTGCCCAGAGATTCGATGTGGTGCACATCGTCGCGAAAGAATGGCACCTCGGTGCGAATCGTCTTTGGCGCTGCATTTTTCAGCCTTTGAATGGCGATTCGATCTGTCCGTGCTACGCGCTCAAGCTCGGAGTGGGCATCGAGAAGCGTTTCTGCACCCATGCGAAGACAGGTCGCTTGCAGGCCGAGGCCCTTGATGCTCTCGAGTTTCCCAAGCTCTTCAACGAGGCCATCACGAGTGAGATCCACGGGCATGGAGGTGTGCACCTTGTTGACCGCGAAACCCGCAAACGGCATGTCGGTTTCGAGCAGGCGCTCGTGGAAAAAGAGTGCCTCGCTCACCGCCATCGCCTCCGGGCTGGTAACAATCACGAAGGAGACATCGTCACGATGTAGGAGCGTCATCACTTCGTCTGCGCGCTCCTTAAAGCCACCGAGGATTTCGTTGAACTCGTTGAAGAAGAGCGCGATGTCTTCAATAAACTGAGAGCCCACAAACTTGGCCAGCATTTTGAAGACGTAACTGCCGGTCTTTCCGATAGCAGAAAGGCTTCCGCCCTTCTGCATCTTGCGAAACATCTCGATGGCCGGCGAGTCGATTGCTTGGCTTAGCTTCTTTGGTGCGTCCAGGAAGTCAAGGGCGTGGGACGTAGGGGGCGTATCGACAACGATGATGTCGTATTCGCCGCTCTTGTCGAAAGCGTGCAGCTTGGTGAGTGCCGCGTATTCTTGAGCACCAGTGAGCGTGCCGGCGATTTGCTGGTAGAGAGGGTTCTCGAAGATTCGCTTTACCGCCTCTGCGTCTGTGGCGTAGTTCTCAACCATCTCGTCGAAGGCTTGTTTTTGATCGAGCATCATCGCGGCTAGTGAGCCACCTGGCTGGCACTCGCCGATAGCCTCGAGCCGTTCGCGAGCTACGAGCTGAACCTCGTGTCCGAGGCCCTCGAGGCCCAGCGAGGTTGCCAGGCGTTTCGCAGGATCGATGGTTAGTACCAGTGCGTGTTTGCCTCGCCGGGCGGCCTCGATTGCGAAGGACGCAGCAGTCGTGGTCTTGCCGACCCCGCCAGAGCCAACGCATACGATAATACGTTTGTTTTCGATTACTTCGCCGAAACTGCCAGCCAAGGAGGCCTCCCGTGGACTGGTTTCTAGCATGCCAGTCCACATGTGTATACTCCGGGCCCAATGGACCTTGTTGCAACCTGTGGCGATGCCGAATTCTCTGTAGCCGTTACGGCTGATGGCACGAAGTGGCGCATTCAAATCGACGACCGCGAGGTCTTGGTGGACGCGGCTCGAGTGAAGCCAGGCACCTGGTCTCTGCTTATCGATGGTCGCTCAATGTTGGTCGATGTAGACGAGAGCAAAGCCCCTCCCAGGATTCACACGCATCAGGCCGTGACGCCTATCCTTTTGGAGAATGCGCAGCGCAAGCGACTGGCAGCTCTGATGAGTCGGGCTGGCGGTGGCGAGGGGCGTGGCGAGGTTCTCAAAGCTCCCATCGCGGGCCGGGTGGTGAAGGTTCTAGCGACTGAGGGCCAGATTGCCGCTGCCGGTGAGATTCTTGTCATTCTCGAAGCCATGAAGATGGAAAACGAAATCAAGTGCACTCGAGCAGGTGTCGTCGCCAGCATTGATGTTGCCGACGGCGATAGTGTCGAGACCGGCGCGAAGCTCGTTAGTCTGAAGCCCGAAGAGTAGCTCGCTTCTTCTGCCCGGGCTTTGCCTTGCCTTTGAACCCGGTCTTCTTGCTTGCGCGTTTGCGAGGCTTGATGGTCTTCGCCTCGACCTTGCCCTTGGACGGTAGGAGATCGAGCGAGCGGTCGCGCTCGATGCGGTAGCGCTCTAGGATGGCCCCACTGCGCTTGTGCACCTCTTCGACGCTGAGAACGATTCGGGAGTTCGACGAAGTGCGAATCTCCACGGTGTCCTTACTGCTCTCGACTAGGCCGACGAAGTGCTTCATATCTCGCACTTTCTTACCGTTCACAGAGGAAATCGATTCGCTGTAGAGCCCCTCGTAGCCGACGTTGACTTCATCGGCGAGGATTTGGCAGAGGATGATTGTCTCGAGTTGCTTCGCCGTACGACTGCCGGAGTAATACGTGTGCAAGAATTCTTTTGGCGCTTTCTCCCACCAGCTATCCCAGGTGGCGAGGTAGTCGCGACAGAGGACCTGGAAAACCAATCCTCCGAATATGTAGTAGCTTGGCGTGACGTCATATTGAGCTCGGGGAACCAACTCGACCTTCTCTTTGAGGTCTAGTTCGAGCGAAATGGGCTTGCCGTCTCGAAGCAAGCCCAGGGCGAGGGTGTGACCAACGCGTTTCTCTCCGAGCATCACGTCGAAGCGCGTACGGTGCTTGTTGCGATAATTTATCGTGCAGTTGTTGGCGATCTTCGCGCCGCCGATCTTTAGTAGGCAGTCGCCTTCTTTGACGAGCCCCCAAGCCGAGCTGCCGTATTCGACCTTGAGAACTAGAACACCGTTATCGGTCGTGCGCATACCGAGTTTCTCGCGAAGGACCGGGTTCTCGAGATTCTGGACCGTGACTCCCAAAGTGGGCAATTGCATTTTCGGAGTCTCTGTGATGCCTGTCAGGAAGTTCTTGATGAGTGGTGGCGGGACCATCTCACCGATTCCGTCGGCATCGTTGAGTCCCTGAAATGCGATGCCTACGACTTTCCCATCGCGAAAGACCGGGCCACCACTGTTGCCGTGATTGATGGCTGCGTCGACCGTAACGGCGAGCAGGTGTCTCTGTGAGTGGGTGTAACGCTGGACTTCGATTCGAGAGACGACGCCTTCGGTGATCGAGACTTCGTCGCCGCCTACAGGGAATCCAACGACCGCCACTCGGTCGCGGCGCGACGGCATGACTCCGAGCTTGGGCACCTTGACGCCGTGCATGAAACTCGAGTCTTCGACTTCAAGGAGCGCTAGATCTGAGTCGTGGCAAATGCCTACGACCTTCGCGACAACCTTGTTGGGGGCTGATATGCGCTGAACTTGAATGAAGGTGGCGTCAGCCACGACGTGGGCACTGGTGAGGATCTGTCTGGGCTTGATGATGACGCCCGAGCCTGTGCTAGTTGCCGGCGAGCGCGCTTGCCAAGGAGAATCGTAATCGGGCTCTTGCTGGGTAGCGTAGATTCGGACAACAGCACTGTGAGGCATTGCCCCAGACTATCACTCTGAATCGACCTGGGTTCTGTGGCGCTCGCCATTCTCTTTCGTAACGAGCTTGGTCTCAGCATCCTCAGGGCTAAAGCAATCGTCTGCGATGGTCCGGTCGGTGCTCTCGAGAGCCTCAAACGCTTGCATTACTTCAGAGGCGTTGAACGCTTCACTCTGGGCGGCATCGAGCAATTTCTGCCGCGCTCGCATTTCTGTTTGGTAGATCGACTCGCTGTACTCGGCTATCTGCGGTGCCGTCCAAGCGCCCCCAAAGCCCTGGGCGGCTTCGGAGAGAGCTGTTCCGAACGCTCGCGCGCTGGAGAATCGTGCGTCCCTATCTCGCGAAAGACCAAGCTCCAGCGCGTCTGCGACGGAGCTTGGAACTAGCTTGTTGATGGCATCGGCGCGCGGAATGGGCGCTCTTGTGACGGCCTCAAACGTCTCGAGACGTGAGGCTCGGCGAAAGAGCCTGGTTCCTGTGAGAAGCTCCAAAACGATAATCGCGAGCGAGAAGACATCGGAGCGCGGGTCGAGATCGTGTCCCCGCAATTGCTCGGGGGACATGTAGCTGAATTTGCCGCGAATTTGCCCCTTGGCGGTCTTGACCACGGATTGCGTGGATTTGGAGATGCCGAAATCGAGTATTTTCGCCATGCCGTTCTTGGTCATGTAGATATTCGGAGGCGAGAGGTCTCGATGAATGATGTTGTATGGAGCGCCTCTGGGGTCACAGAGATTGTGGGCGTAGTGCATGCCCTCGCAAGCTTGGGCGGCGAGGCCGACGAGCATTCCAAGAGGGAAGGTACTTGGGTCCGCAATCTGCTTTGCGAGCAGCTTGGTGAGAGGAACTCCCAAGAGGTACTCCATCACCATGAAGTAACCGTCGTCTGCGCCGGCACCAAGCTCGTAGACCTGGCAGATATTGGGATGGGCGAGCAGCGAAGCAGTCTTGGCTTCGGTGAGGAACAAGTCGACGAATTCATCGACTCTGGCGAGTGCCGGCTTCATGCGCTTGAGCGCGACAGGCTTGGTGAAGCCCGCAGGGCCTTCTAGGTAGGCGAGATAGACATCCGCCATGCCGCCGGCTCCGAGTTTGGCTCGTACCCGATACTTGCCTACGTGGGCCGGTAGAGATTCGTTGCCAGGGGAGAGCATGGGGGCAGAGCATAGCACTGGCGCCCACGCATCTCGATGCTTCTCAGGCGCCGCCCTGGCAGCTTGGTGCGGTAATCACTGAGGGCGCGACTCCCTCTGGGGTCCAAGCCTCAATCTCGTTGATTGTGTGCTCGTCTGGGGCGAAGCTGCCGCAGCCGAAATCGACGAAGCGAATCCCGATAGCCCCTGTGACCGCCGCAGTGAAGTTGAACTCCTGGCAGGGTTGATCATCGCTCGAGCAGTCGGTGACGTTGAAGTCATTGGCCTCATTGAGCGAGCCAAAGCGCCCTCGGAAGACCCAGGGATTGGTGTCTTCGTTTAGGTCCCCAGGGGCTGGCATCTCGGGTTGCACGCTGGGTGCTGTGTGCACGAGGTAGTCGCCAATGAGGCACTCTTCATCACCATATATGCGGATCGTCTCGACACCGTCGGGGGTCGGCAATCGAAGGATCATCCAGTCGTCGGAGAAGATGGCATTCTGAACCATGACTCCGGTCGAGTGACTGCCATCGGTCATGGCGGGGAATGTATTTTGTTCTTCGTCAACGGTGGAGTCCGCGGTCGGCAGCCCACCGAGAGCAATATTGCGAGAGGGCACCGGATCGCCCGGGTCTGGTGGCTCACCGAACTGCGATACCTCAAAGTCTTGCGGGGCGGAGCGGTCGCCCGATTCATCGATTGCTACGATCTCTATCTGATTTACGATTCCCTTATCGAGTGGAACGTCGATGCAGAAGCTACCGTCGACGCCGAGCTCAGCGGAGACGGTATCGGTGGGGCCTTCGACGATGACAGTGCCGTAGGGCGGGCCGTGGCCAAACACGGGAAGTTCGTCCCAGTAGGTTTCTGGGGGGAGCCCCTCGACTGATAGCACCACCCCGACATTTGGATCGGCATCCGCGACCGGAATGCCCGCATCCGCGCCATTTCCTCCACCGCCGGTGCCTGGCTCCTCGGCAATACAAGCACCAGAGGAGAGGAGTAGGGCAAATAGGAGCGCGCGCATGGGCATTCTTTAAGCAATCGAAATGCCAAGATGCCTGTGAGGGGCAGGCCCGAAATTCCGAGGGCTTGTGGCAGTGGTAGGTAGGGTCTGACAGGCCAGTGGACCTAGCAGTAGGTGGCCGGTCGGCCCCTCCTTTGGAATAGCTGGATCCATGATTTCACGTGGTTGCGAGTGAGATCTCCAGCGGCCCGCCCTTTGCATTGGTAGGACTGTATGCGTCGATTTGCAGGAATTCTGGCACTGGCACTCTGTGTAAGCCCCGCTTGCTCCAATGAGGACGCGCCCTATGAC
The DNA here is from genome assembly GCA_024222395.1 of Myxococcales bacterium. GTDB lineage: Bacteria > Myxococcota_A > Polyangia > Haliangiales > Haliangiaceae > NORP324. The sequence goes on along the minus strand of JAAEPE010000688.1, from coordinate 5,051 downwards.
GCTGATGCGGGCGGAGCGGTCGCCGTTGAGTTCAATACGCCAACGATAGACATGGTGACTCCAGGCGCCATGGCACTTGGTGACACGGTTCAAGTCTTCGGCTCAGACTTCCTGCCGAATGAGTACGGCTCAACCAGGCTCCTCCTCAGTGGTACCTACACGGATGATACGGGCGCCACGCATGACTATGAGGGCGAGATTGCCCTCGACGTAAAGAACATCAGTGTCGCTAGCTTCATTTTCGATGACCTCATGTTCATTCCGTCCCGCGACCGCATCGGCCGCTTTGTGGGCCAGGCAACGGTCATCAGCGAACTAGCTGAGGCGTACCGCGTTGACGACGTTCAAAGTGAACGTCGGTCGGAGGAACTCTCTGTATCTCTCAAAGTCGAGCCTTCTCTAGGCATCGTCCAGCTCCGCAGCGTCTCTGAGGATGGCTGTGCTGCTATCACGAAAGGCAGCATCGGCGACCAAGAACTCGCTCTGAGCATGCGTGCTGTCGGCATGGCTGAGGCCACCACAGAAGAGCCAATTCGCTTTCGCATTAGCTTTCAATCTCCGACGATGAAAGTGGTCTACCTCAAGGATCAAGGGTACGGAATTTGGCCGACAGACATCTCTAGCCTCAACGAGAACCTCGTGAAGGAAGCGACTGAAGGCGCTAGTCGTTTCGATGTCGAGATTACCGAAGGCAATCATCTCGATCTTGATCCAACGTGGCGCAAGGACAAAGTCAAAGTCTCACCAGCTATTCAAATCGGCGATGAGACCGTATCTGAGGTCCTTCTCGGCCGTTTCTCGACAGGAGCAACCGAAGGAAGTTCTACCGTCGCCGGTATCCTCGTTGAGGCAACTCACCCCGATGGAACTGTCATTACACGGCAGATCGCCTACGACGTAAAAGAAGAGTGGGAAGTCCATAACTACGACCAGAACATGCGCCTCATGGAGCGCTCGGACCCAGTCCCAGTCTCCGGTTGCTTCTCTGGTGGCGACATTGGCCGCGACCTCACCTACACAGAAGGCAGCTCGATCACCCAGAGCCGCAGTCTCTCCTTCCGTTGGGATCAGAACGTTGCCAACACCCTCGGCCTCACCGCCGGCGTAGGTGGCCTCCTTCCCTACCAGATTTCAGCGAACGCTTCTACGACATTCTCTGAGACCTTTGGCATCGACGTCAACGAGACCGTTTCTAGTGAGTCTCACATCGGCATCAACTTCTCTGCCCGCATCATTCCCGGATTCTACGGAACCTGCTACCGCCAAGTCGACCGCATTGAGCGGGAGGTAGACGTCACCTACAACAACGCCTGTGGACGAGCCGGCGTTATCGGCCAGACAATTCTCACGGACTGGAACTTCGGCTTTGACATCGCGACGGGCCCAAGCTGCGACGCGCCATCGGATCTTGATGACGGCGGCAACTTCGAGCCTGAGGGGATTGAATTCGAGTGAGCCGTGAGCACGCATAGCTGGGCTTCGGCGAGAGGAAGACTGCGATGGGTGCGAGAGGGGTTTGGTGGCACACTGTGTGCTCTCGCGACACTTGCCTGCACTGCGCAATCTCCCTACGTAGAGCCCCAACCATCCAGGTTTCCCGACGCTGGCGGCCCAGCCTACGTCGATCTCGTTGTCTCATACTCGCAGGATGGAGTGCCGGTGACCTGCACCGACTCGCTCGCGCCGGTTTGCCAAGCCCAGGAAGGCGCGTGCGGCGATCATGCAGTGCTCGGCGCTCCTGATGGACAGAGCTTTTCTATGCAGGGAGCATCGCAACTCGAGGTTGGCTTCTTGTGTCAGCCCATCGTAGATAGGGCGCCAAACAGCGATTTGAGCCCAGATTTCGTTATCTGGGGCAACGTCGAGTCGGGTAGTGGGGCCGTTGTTTCGGTGAGCGAGGATGGCAGCAATTTCGTCGTGCTCGACAGCTTTGTCAGCGACGATCAGAGTTTCGACTTGTCCAGTGGCGACCTTGAATACGTGCGCTTTGTTCGCATCGCCAGCCAGAGCGGAGCGGCACTGAGCATTGATGCGATTGAGGCACTTCCATGAGAGGCGTTCGCATCGCCAGGTGGCTCGCGTTGGCGCTCTTGGCCCATTTGCTGTGCCTTCCCCGAGCCTATGCCGATACGAGCATCCTCAGTATTGGGCCTTCGTTTCCCGACGGTCCGTACAACACACTCTATGTGGATCGCTCAAATCCGAGAAGGGTCGCTGTCGGCACCGCCGATGGCCGGGTTGCCTGGAGTGAGGACGCTGTCGGCCGAGTGAGTGAGTCGAAAGTTCGCTCTGGACGATTTCTCGATGCCATGGCCGTTCGCAGTGGCGGTTCGGCCGCGAGTCTTGGCGCTCGGACGGATGATACCGAGCTGCAAAACAGCGCCCGCGCCAAGTCCCAGGCGCAACGTCCCGTTAGGCTCTTCATCAGGACTTTGCAGACCGGCAAAGGCATCGTGCGTTGGCAATTGTGGCGCGGCATTGCAGATCCTGCGACCGACATCGGAGCCATTCTCATGCCCTCCCCGGGAGGCAATATGTTCGTGGTGAGCTCGGTCGGAATCATGGTCTCCGACGGGTTCAGCGGAGCTTGGACTCGCACTCTCGGAGCCCCGGGACTCATGCCAAGGGAGAAGGTCGATCTCGTTGGCCTCTCGGTCATCGCCAACCCGAGTAATCCCAAGTTTGTGCTTGCAGGGACCACAGAGGGGGTGTTTCTGTCCCGAGATGGAGGCATGAACTTCGTCCCCCATACCGATTCGCAAATCACCGAGGAGATGGTCTTTGAGTTTCTTTGGGATACGACCGAGCCCGATGTGGTGCTCGCCGTCGGGCCCGATACGATCCTGCAATCCGAGGACGGCGGAGAGAGCTTCGCCGTTGCCTTCATTTCACCTGCAGAGATTAACGGCGTGGTCACCTCTGATAGGGGCGTTTACGTAGCGACCACCGAGGGGCTCCTGCTCGTCGGTGGTGAGGGCACACAGACGATTCTCGGAGGTGAGTCGGTGCTGGGAGTAGTGCCATGGGCAGACGAAGGGACCTTGGCTCTGACGGAGACGAGTCTCTACGAGATCGACGCTTACGGAGAGCGCACGCTCCTGATGCGAACCACCAATACCGACCCCTTCATACGTCTCGACGGCGCACCGGGCTTGGCGTATATGCTCTCACAGAGCGGCGTCTTTCGGATTGGCTCGGAAGCTGCGAGAGCGCCGGCTGCTCGGGCGCCCGTCCTGGCTATGTCGAGTTCCAGGACGCAGCAGGCGATGCTCGATCACCTGGGCTTGGGCAATCCCGATGACACCCGTCTCCACAATCGTTGGTTCGCAAAGCTCTTGCCGAGACTCGAATTCGATGCGATTGGGACGCATGGGAGCAACGCGAGTTTGCTCACCGACTACACGCTTCCAATCGACTTCCACTACGCCCGGGCCTCGAACTCTGTCGCGGTGGAGTTCGCGGTAATGGCGAAGTGGGACCTCTCAACCTTCCTCTTCGGGGATGACAATGTGTCGAACCCGGACCTCTTCATCGAGAGCACGTTGCGGGGTAATCGCCAGCGCCTCTTGATGGAGGTGCGAGACCGCTATCGCAAGACGGCAATACTTGCCCACCGACTCAAGAACCCACCCAAAGACCCTAAAGAGGCGTTCATGTGGAGGACGCGGCTCGAAGAGCATGTTTCCTATCTTGAGTACGTTACCGGAAAGCAGATTTTGAAAGAGCCACTACAGGAGCCAGAACTATGAAGAACCTACGAGCGACCTTACTTGCCCTCTTGATTGGGACTCTGGGCGCCCTTGCGCTTCCGGGGCACGTGTACGCCCAAGACGGGGAGGGTGACGAGGCTTCCATTAGGCGGCCTCCCGCCAAGTCAAAATCTATGAAGAGCATGAAGGCGCTCTTCAAGATCCTGAAGGGTGAGCCAAGAATCAAGGACGTGCAGCGGTGGGCTCTGCGCCACTACAAACTGAGTCCGCATCGCGTCAACGGCATGGCGACCAACGCCCGGCTCAAAGGGCTGGTACCTGAGGTCAGTTTCAACTTCTCCAACAACAAGGGCAATACCTTTGGAAACATGCGGGATGGCCTCTATCCGACGCTGCCCAATATTGGAGCGAATCCCAACCCAGATAGCCTCAAGGAGCGAACCGCTGGAACGAGCAGCACGAACGTGTTTTCGGTTCATGCGAGCTGGAGCCTGGACCGGCTGGTTTTCAATCCTGAAGGGCTCGACGTGAAGTCCCTCAACAGCCTGGGCGAGACCCTCGTCCGCGAGGTGGCCACCCTCTATTTCAGCCGCCGTCGCCTACTTGCGAGCATCATTCTCTCTCCACCCGAAGATCCCGAGGAGCTCTTCTTCGAGCTCACTCGTCTCGATGAGATGACTGCGACCATTGACTCGCTCACTGGCAATAGGTTCGGCAAGCGGTCCTGGAAGTGGTCCGAATCGATGCTCGGCTTGTAGGTAGGTGTGGGCTGGGGTCATCCGACCTTGGGGTGTCGATTGGCCCGGCCAGAGTGTCTTCAGCTTCTCGAGTAGCCACCCCTCCGCTTTGACCTCAAGTCTATGATTGCAGAGAGTTAGATGGGATCTGAGACGGTCTAGCCAAGCGGATCACATGTTGCAAAACTCTGGTCTGTCATGTCACAACAACGACTCCAGCGGCATTTCCTGCTTCTAGTACTAACCCTCGTTCTCTGTAGCTGGGGGACTCCCGTCCATGCTCAGAAGACGGTTACCAAGGTTCAGGGGCCAACCCGTACCAAGGTTACGAAGGCAAGGGCCTCTGCGATTACCAAGGGCCGCCGGCAACGCATCAAGCCAACGGCGATAAAGAAGCTTGGTGCCAAGCTGAGCAAGAGCGCTCTCTCTGGCACCAAACTCACCGACAAGACGTTTCGCGACCAATTGTCAATCGCACCGCTTGGCGCACCGAGTCGAGATTTCAATAGAGCCAAAATATGAGAGCCTCTTCAATCAAAGCCACGTCCATTGCGTTCTTCACCGCAATGCTCCTTGCCTGGGCACCTGCACAAAGTGAGGCTCA
>JAAEPE010000687.1 GCA_024222395.1 Myxococcales bacterium | reverse complement strand
TCACGAGAAGAAGGGGGACCGCTTGGAAGAGCTTCCGAGCGAAGAAACACTCCGTTGCAAGATCAACATGCTCGGATATCACCCTGTACGGGTGCAGAAGACTCAGGCAAAGAGGAGGACTCCCGAGACCAACGCCATCTTCGAAGAACTTGAGCGCGTTCGCGAGGAAGCCACACAGTCCAACAACCAACTGCTGATTTCTACCGACGCCAAAGCGACCGTTACGATCGGTGAGCTATCGCGTTGCGGCAAGGGTCGTGTGCCGGTTCGCGGGCTCGATCACGATTTCGTATCCAGCGGCAAAGCGACACCACTCTGGGTGTCTTCCTCCCTGAACTCGACGAGTTGTCGATCACGGTTTGCACTTCCAAGGTAAGACCTTGTCCTGCCCCCTCTTTCGAGAGTCGCGAAGCTATGTTTAGCGCTTCTGCCGCTTGAATTCGTTGGGGAGCAGAACTTCGCCAGGGCTCTCGATCGCGACTGTCGCGGCGGCGAGCAGATATTCGGTGGGATTGACGTCGAGCATTCGGCACGTTCCTATGAGGGAGTAAAAGAGCGCAGCGACTTCGTTTGCTCTTGGATCCGTGGTGGTTCTTTCGGCCTAGAACAGCAGGTCTCATGCTTCGCTCCGCCTGATTGTTTGTCATGGCGCTCGCGGATCGTCTAGAGAAACTCCCAGTCCCTTCCAGTTATTGGTTGCGTATCGGATAGCTCTTCCGAGTTTGCTCTTGGGCAAGCAGTCTTGCTCTCGCATCCATTGGGCAAGCTCTTCCATGAGAGGACGAACTTCTCCAAACGCGAAGCAGCAATGATC
>JAAEPE010000686.1 GCA_024222395.1 Myxococcales bacterium | reverse complement strand
GAGCCGAATCCTGGTGTGCAACGGTGAGATTGGCCCAATTTCTAGCGGCGTTGCCTCGACGTGCTTCGTTCTGCGCACCAGGGCCTTCTAGGCCCATGGAATGACTACGAAGCCGCTGTCACAGTCAGATCTACACCCAATTGATTGTCGCAGCCGGCCGCTCCCAACAGCAGAGGCAACTCAGGGCTCTTCTCGCAGAAGCCGGCGGAGTGCACGAGATGTCCTTGCAGTTGCTCATGGAGGCCGAGCGAGAAGTGGTGGATTTGGAAGACACCATTGCCAAGCGCGACTCCGCACAGATCGGAGGTGAGATTCGGATTCTTGTCGTTGATCGCACCACAGAGTTTCCCGAAGAACTCGACAAGATGGCGCCTGCCGGATACACGATTGAACACGTGCAGAGTGGTGGCGAGGCCCTCGATCGCGTGTCGACAACGTCGTTTCACTTTGCTCTCGTGTCGCACGATCTTCCAGACCTACCTCAGTCAATGGTGGCACGGAGTCTCAAGAGCCAGAGCCCAGAGCTAGTGGCCCTCAGCTTCCGTGGCCCAGGTGATAGCGGCAAGGTCGAAATCGCGAACGCCGAGCCGGGTACCGTTGTCATCGCCGACTTCTCCAAAACCGAGCAACTGGTGGAGCGCCTACCCGACTTGGGCGAAGCGTTTCGGGCCAAAGAGAAGCAGCGCCGATACACGCAGGCGTTTCGTGCAAAGCATCATGATTTTGCTCGCAAATTCGTCTCATTCAAAGACAAACTAGACGGAGTTGGCGAATAAGCCCTCTTGCCCAGAGATTCTACGATGACACCGACAAACTCAGAGACCGCCGACACCCAGGCCGAAGATACCAAGACCGTCGTTATTACGGGCGCAAGTCGCGGCATTGGAGCTGGCATCGCGAAGGAGTGCATCGCCCGGGGCTACAACGTTGCTGTATGCGCACGCACAAGACCGATGCTCGAAGAAGGCGACGCAGGTGCCTCCGTTCTGAGCATGGCCGTTGATGTTTGCGATGAGATTGCGGTGCAAGCGCTTTGCGATGAGGCAATCGAGCGTTTTGGGCGTATCGACTTGTGGATCAATAACGCCGGTGTTCTCGACCCGATAGGTCCATTGCGCGGTTGCGCTAGTGCGGAGGTGCAACGGCACCTCTCAATCAACGTCTTGGGTGTTTTTCACGGCACTAAGAGCTTTGCTAATCACGTCCGAGAGCGCGATGGGGAGGGCGTCTTGATTAATATTTCCTCCGGAGCCTCGACGAGTGCTTACGAAGGCTGGGGAGCGTATTGCGTCGGCAAAGCTGGCGTTGACAAACTCACCGAGGTTGTGGCTCAGGAAGAGCAAAATAGCGGTTTGCGCGCCCACTCCATCGCCCCGGGCATCATCGATACTGACATGCAGAGTCTCATTCGCTCTTGTTCGGTTGAGCAGTTTCCGATGGTCGAGAAGTTCCACCAACTCAAAGCCGATGGTGCTTTCTCAAGTGCGTCCTTCGTGGGCAAGAGTCTATTGGATATAGCCTTTGAGCCCGAGGCACGACCAGGCGAAGTCTGTGTGCGACTGCCTGCGGGCAAGTAGGCCGCCCCGAGGAGGCCGGTGGGCTCCCCAGCGCCGCGGAGGACCTAGCCCCTACAATGTTTGACGTCCATCTCCTTAGACTCTGTCTGGCTAGGCATAGTAAGTTCGCCCGTTTCGGGCCTCTCTAGATGTTGACGTCTACACATGCGATGGGGATAGGCAGCGCATCCAGCGACTCCCCATTGTGGGTCACGTTCTCACAAGTGAGCGCTGGGAGGCATCAATGCAGGCCTGAATCGCCGAATCAGAGGATGCGCCGCCTTGGCACGTGAAGATAGAGAAGCTGACGCAGTGCTCCAGGTCGTCGTACTCGGAGGTCGCCACCGAGCCGGTGGCGGTGTAGCACTGGGTACTGCCCTGGCAGTCGCAGGCAGCGGCGCAGACGGTTGTTGCCGCTTGGGCACAGAGACTGAGCGGCGGACTGGCAGCTTGGTCGGCGCCGACCACGGCTTCGTCACAGGCTGTGAGGGCTAAGGGAGCAAGGAGGCAGGATAGGATAAGTGAGCGTAGTGGCGTATTCATAGTTCTTCTTTCCCGCAGGTCGGCCAGAGCTTCTGAAAAAAGCGCACAAGATGCTACTTATTCTCGGTTGCCTCTTCTGGCTTGCACCGAGCTAGCGCTCTGCGGACGCCCTTCGCTCGTTGCTCGCTCAAGCCGAAGGCGAGGGCTCGCTCATAGGCCGGGCGAGCAAGCTCGCACTTGCCGCGTTGCAGCCACAGGTCGCCGAGCATTTGAGAGAGTTGGCCACGGCGGCCTCTGTGTGCTGGGCTTTGGAGCAGGCGCTGCACTTGGGCGATGGCCGCAGTATGACGGCCGGAGCGGGACAGGGATTCTGCCCGAGTGAGTTCGACCTCCGCGCCGAGGGGCGAGCGGGGATAGAGCTTGGTGAAGTCGGCGAGCACGCGGAGTGCGGCTGCGTGTTTGCCGAGCTTTGCCTGCTGTCTTGCCCTGTCCAGAAGCTCTAGCTGGGCTGGCAGTGTACTGGAGGGCGGTTTCTGTGGGCCGGTTGGCTTGGAGCTCTCTGGAACGGTTGGAACACGGTGCCGTCGCACTGGAGCGGGTTGGGCATCGGCCAAAGTGAGTGGAGCCATCGTCGCATCTGCGGGACCGGCATCAGGAATCTGGGCCAAGGGCTGTGGGGTTGTTTGGGGCTCATTGATGACGATTGGAGTCGGCGCTGGGGCTGTGTCACGGCTCAGCCACCAGCCAGCGCCCGCCACCGTGAATAGGCTGGCGAAGACCAAAGCATAGCTCAAGCGATGTCGCTCGCACGTCGTCGCTCGCACGTCGTCGCTCGCACGTCGTCGCTCGCACGTCGTCGCTCGTACGTCGTCGCTCGTACGTCGTCGCTCGTACGTCGTCGCTCGTACGTCGTCGCTCGCGTGGAAGACTGAGATCTGATTGGCGCGATGTCTTGAGGCTAGGATGTCGATGGCGTAAGACGGGACGTATTGGCGAATGATGCCGGCAACAAAGCCGCCGATGATGAACTCGACGGCTGATGGAAGGTCGAGGTCAACTTGACCGTTGATAAGGTATCTAGCGTCTTCGGTCACGTCGAGGATGTCGTCAACGATTCCGGGTAGGCCGTCGCGAAGGTGAAGAACGCTATCGGTCTTGTAGGTAGCGGCGAGGGCAGGGCCTGGACCGGGATCGGAGCAAGTCTCCCCATCGCGGCT
>JAAEPE010000685.1 GCA_024222395.1 Myxococcales bacterium | reverse complement strand
CTTGCTCTCGGGACTCCCGCTCGATCTCAGTGGAAGGGCTGGTGAAGACTCGGTTCAGACGCAGCACCCACTGGTTCAGGTAGAGAGAGGCTCGCTCTTGGACTTCTCGGTCCTCAACCGTGAAAGCTCGCAGCAAGTATGGGAGGCGCCCCCAGTGATCGAGGTTCGACAGCACGGCCAGAGCATCCTTCTTTCCCCAGGTGGTGCGGGCCCCCTCAAAGGCTTGCCAGACGCTGGCCAGAGACACGGATTCTGGCCCTCCTACCAGCAGATCCCGTGCGACATGTGCAACGCTTGGACTCGAATCCGACAATGCGCCGAGGCACAGCTCTACGAGGTCATCAGCCTTCAGGTTCGCCAATGAATGTAGGACGGTGCGTCGAACTCGTGGTGCATCGTTCGACAGGTATGCTCGGACAACATCAATATCCTCTCGACTACCAGTCTCGCTGAGCCCCATGAGAGCAGCTCTGAGGCGCCGCCCTTGGCTCGAGGAGATATTCTCTCGGTAGAGTTCATCGAGGGCGGCTCCCTCATTCAGAGCCGCCTCGTGCGCCACCGACCGAACTCCAGAGTGAGTGTCGAACAGAAGCCTCCGCCAGGGAAGCGAGCGTTCGAGCTTCATGAGACGTTGGGCTGTTCCAACGCGAATCGCGCCGAGACTGTTGGAGAGAAGCTGTTCAGAAAATCGAAGGAAGACACGCT
>JAAEPE010000684.1 GCA_024222395.1 Myxococcales bacterium | reverse complement strand
GGTCTTTGACATTTCGCGGGGCGGGTAGGGCCGCAGGGCGTGGGCTCTTGCCGCTCCATCCTGCGTCGAGTGTTTGCATCGCCGACTGCACGGCCAATTCGTCAATGTCGCCCACGACGTGAAGGGTGGCTTGGTTTGGCTTCATATTCCGGGCGTACCAAGATTTCAGGTCCGCGATTCCGAGTGCTGAAACCGATGCTGCCGTGCCGCCGAGAGCTTGGCCAGCAACGTGCTCATCGCCGTATATCTGTCGGAAGAGTGCGTTGCGGGCAACGGCCTTGGCGTTGCCATCGAGTTCTTGGATGCGGGCGAGTCGCCGAGACTTGAGTCGGTCGAACTCTGCCACATCCCATCGAGGCTCCAGCAGCATCTCACGTAGCAGGGTGATGGTCGCTGAGAAGTTCTTCTTAAGAGTTTTGCCGTATATGCGAATGCTAGTCGGGCCGCCCTGGATGCGAAGTTTCGACCCCAAAAGGTCGATGGCATCCTGCAGTTGAGCTGGCGTCTTTGTCTCTGTACCTTCGTTCATAAGCGCTGCCGTGAGCACTGCTGCGCCGAGCTTGTCCTCGAGGTCGAGCTGCTGCCCACCTGAGATTCGGAGTGAGAATTCCACGACCGGCAATTCAGTGTGTTGCATGCCGAACATGGTGATGCCTCCGGGAG
>JAAEPE010000683.1 GCA_024222395.1 Myxococcales bacterium | reverse complement strand
GCTCAAGGCCGTGTTTGCCCGCTATGCGGAACGGCGCCAGCTTCTGTCCCGCACGAGTTCTTGCTCGGCTCTCATCTGGATTACAAGCGCATGTCGGGCCATTCTCAATCCTTTTCGTTGACCAGGAACCACCCTTATGATGATCTCATCTTACAGAGTTGGCAACTTTTCCTATCAGCACTTCCGCCAGGGACATCTAGTGGTATGGCCGTCGATATCAGGAGTGATGTACCTTCGGCCTTTCTTGAAAACAGGTTGTCCATGCGAGAGATAGTTGGTTAGACCACACCCAAGTTTCTCAAAGCATAGGCTCCAGACATGCGGAAAGGTAGCATATTTTTCTCTGGTCAAGGTCCTGGATCTGTGGCAAACACCCCCTCGCACCACCGAACCGAGGTTGAATGATGGCTTCTCTCAAGAATCTTATCGCCACGAGCGCCCTGCTCATCCCCTTGACGATGTCGCTTGCCGCCTGCGGCGAGGACGCACCAAGGGAACTCGGCCCTGATGACGACATCGACGGCGACGGCTTCTCAGAGAATGAAGGCGATTGCCACGAAGACAATCGCTCCATCTACCCGGGTGCCCCCGACCCCTGTGACGGCATCGACCAAAACTGCGACGGAGTCCCGGACGAACTCTTTGACGGGGACAACGACGGCTTCACAACGTGTGGCGGCGACTGTCGCGACAACGACAACACTTCGAACCCGGGCGCCTCCGAGGTCGTCGACGGACTCGACAACGACTGCGACGGAATCGCGGATAATCATACCGATCAATATGACGATGACGGTGACGGCTATTCCGAAGATCAGGGTGACTGCAATGATTCAGAGTCCAATGGAGGTGCGCTGATTGGTCCCGACGCCATCGAAGTGGCCGTAACCCCCGACGGCGAACCAGAGCTAGTAGACAACGATTGCGATGGTTTGGTTGATGAGGCGATAGAACCTTGCCCAACAGACCTTGAAATTACCAATCCGCTGGCTCTAGCTGCCGCTATGGACGTCTGCCATGAGGTCATTCAGGCAAGTATCGACGATGTCGTTAGCGATCAGAGCTACGCTGTGTTGCCTGTATTCGGCGACACCTACGTGCCGTTCACCGGCCCTGATATGGCCGTGCTCTCATCTGGCATTGCCTACGATGGCAATGACGCAGCCTTCATTGCCAGCAGCGACCCCCTCAACCAGGCATTCTCGCAATCCCAGGTGAATACCGTCGCACACCCGGATCCACAATCTGCCTTCGGCGTTTGCAACTTCGATGATGAAGACGCCGTGAACGACTACAGCGAAGTTTCGCTTGCCCTCCAGGTCCCCGCAAACGCCCAGGCATTTTCATTCGATTTCAATTTCATGTCGGTAGAGTTCCCCGAATTTGTCTGC
>JAAEPE010000682.1 GCA_024222395.1 Myxococcales bacterium | reverse complement strand
CGCTAATGTGTTTGAAGATGAGCGAGGCGAAGGTCTCGCCTTGGAATGGTGGAGAACCTGCGAGCATCTGGTAGAGCATGACGCCGAGGGAGTAGACGTCGGTGCGGTGGTCCGCCTCGAGAGTCTTGCCCTGTGCTTGCTCTGGTGACATGTAGGTTGGAGTCCCCAGGACGACTCCGGTTTGGGTTTGGCTGATGCCATCGTCGGTGCTCTGGTCTTTGAGCTTGGCAATGCCAAAGTCGAGCACTTTGACCTGCATCGCTTGATGTGCGTTCCGTACCAGGAAGATGTTCTCTGGCTTGAGGTCTCGATGCACGATTTGCTTGGCGTGGGCTGCATCCAGTGCCGAGCAAATCTGCTGGAATATTCCCAGTACCTCGGATTCGGGCAGCGCTCCCTTCTCTTGCAGGTAGTCCTCGAGACTCTCTCCCTGCAAAAACTCCATGATGATGAAGGGCCTGCCGTCGGGAAGGTGGCTGAAGTCGGTGATGTCGACGATGCTCGGGTGTCCGATGAGATTGACGGCCCGAGCTTCGTCGAAGAAGCGACGCACGATCTCTTGGCGCCCGGCGTACTCCTCGTGCAAGAGCTTGAGCGCCATGCGCTTGTGAATTGCTGGTTGCAGCAACTCGTAGACCGCACCCATGCCGCCTTGGCCGATTTTCTGCTCGACTCGATAGCGCCCGATCATCGTTCCGATGAGTGGGTCTTGTGCCTCGCTCTCGAGGTCTGATCTATCCATTCGGTCGCATCCTAACGAAGCAAAGGATACATGCTAGAATTGCCAAAGACATGATAGTTGAGTGCCCAGCCTGTGAGAGTCGCTACGATGTAACGGGCCGCCCCGCGGGCACCAAGGCGCGGTGCAGGTGTGGGCAGTTGTTTCTGCTACCAAATCCTCCGCAGAGCGCTGCGTCGCTCTCCTGCCCCGAGTGCGGGGGCAACGTCAAGGCAGGTACGAGCAAGTGCGAGTTTTGCGAAGCTGCCCTATTGGTCAAAGCATGTCCCCGGTGTTTCGCCCGGATCTTTCATGGTGCCAAGCACTGCAACGACTGCGGCGCCGAGGTCGACGTGCCGGCCAATGTGAATGCCGATGGAACGGCACGGCAGCTCACCTGTCCTCGTTGTGACGCAACGCCGACGATGGAGGCGCGTCTGGTAGGAGATACGCTCATGGATGAGTGCCCTGAGTGCCATGGCATTTGGCTCGACGCCGCCGCAGTATCGAGATTGGTCAAAGAGCGCCGGCAGGTTTCGTCCCAAGCGGTTATCGGAATGGGGGGCCCGGAGGCGGGCAGCGCTCGGGTCGCGTGCCCGCCAGGTCGGGTCTATGTGAAGTGTCCCGAGTGCGACACGGTCATGAATCGCACGAACTTCGCCAAGCGCTCCGGCATCATCATCGATTCCTGCAAAGGGCACGGCACGTGGTTCGATGCCGATGAGCTGCCGCGAGTAGTAGAATTTGTCATGAACGGCGGCATTGAAGCTGCGAACGAGCGCAGCATGCAGCAGGCCAAAGAAGAAGTGCGCAAAGCTCGGTCCAAGGTTAGGGCCATGCAACAAAGCTCCTCCATGTCCACAGAGGCGCATGTGCGCCACACTCGCATTAGTTCTGCAAATAGCTTCACGGGTTTGCTCGGAATTATCGGCAGTGTCCTGCTCGATTAGGTAGAACCGGGCCATGGTTCCCATTCTCCTCCTCACCGGATTTCTCGGTAGTGGCAAGACGACGCTTCTCAATCGCTTGCTAGAAGAGCGACCGAATCAGGGCCCCATGGCCGAGAGTGCCGGGCAACTGGCCCTCATCGTTAATGAATTTGGCGACGTAGGCATCGACGGCGACCTACTCCCAGATGAGATGACTAGGCAGATCGAAATCAAAGGAGGCTGCATCTGCTGCCGTCTCGACGGCGATCTTGAAAAGACACTGCTCGAGTTGATTGAGAGGGAACCCGACCTTTCGGCCATTATCATCGAGACCACGGGCATCGCCGAGCCATTGCCCATCTCTTGGACCATGGCCCAGGGCAGGCTTGCCGATGAGGTTCGCCTGGCCGCTGTCATCACCGTCGCAGATGCTTTGGAGCACGAGAAACATCGGCCCCTAAGCCCCTCGGTGGACGCGCAGGTCGAATACGCGGACATCTTGGTCATTACCAAGATGGACTTGGCGGGTGCCGAGCGATGTGAAGCTGTGAAACGTGTCTTGCGAGAAACCAACGATGTGGCACCAGTCCTCGCGGGGAATACCCAAGAACTGGTTTCGCAGCTCTGGCAGACCTTGGACGACCCAAGCGAGAGATCTCGCAGCATCGAAGCGGCGGCGTCCTCTTCGAGCGGTGGTGCCGAGTCTGGAGGGCATCACCTTCACTCGCTCTCATTGCCTATCAAGGAGACGCTGGACTTCGAGCTACTGAGCGAGGAACTCGAGGGCCTATCGCCCGATTACATCCGCATCAAGGGCATCGCCAGGGTCGTGGACGCGTCCTCGGGAAGCGAGGAGCCCCGAATGATCGTATTTCACCGGGTCGGGGCGAGGGTTTCGGCTGAGCCTGCCCGAGACGACTTAGATTGTCGCATTGTGGCCATTGGGTCGCACATAGGCGACGATGAGCTACAGGCGTGCATTGATGCGTCCGTGATAGGATGGGCAGGTTGACTGACGACGAGACCAACACCCGGGCGACGCTCCGAGATTTGCTCCTTGAGATCCGGAACGGCTACTCGCTCTTCTCCCCGATTTTGATCTTGGTGCATCCTGATGCGATGTACAACGAGGAGTCGACGACCGAACGTACGATGACCACGAATATCCAGGTGGATTGGGCGGATGAGTACACGCGAGAATACGCCAACGAGGAGTACGTGGTGGTTGGCTCCAACAGTCTTCAGCAAGGGCTCGACAAGCCGGCCACGATCGGCCGCTCTCGGAATTGCGATGTGCGAGTCGAGAACGAGTCGGTTAGCAAGGTGCACGCTTCCATCCTCTTGGACCGAGGCAGTGGCGGTTACTTCGTTATTGACCAGGGCTCGCGCAACGGGACATACCTAAACGGCGAGAGGGTTCTCGCACGTCAGCGCACATCTCTTTGGTCCGGTGCCTACTTGAGCTTTGGCGATGCGGTCTATGTCTTCATCGATCCTCCCACGCTACGCAAGCTAGCCAGGCTCGCTCAAGTCGGATAGTCCCCGTGGCTGGCCTGGGACCTCGAAGCTGTCTTGCGCTTGCGCTGGCGCCATTTCTCGCTGCGGCGTGTGAATCGCAGCGCGTCGAATTGGTTGCGCATACCGATGACGAGGCTGCCGACTTTGGGCGTTCGGCGCTGCGCGAAGCAATGGTGGAGCTCTCAGCCACCCCCACAGATGCACGGGCCTACGAGGCGTTCGCGGCTCGTGTTGACGAATTGATGCCGCTATTTAGTCGCAAAGTTAAGCGCGATGCCGAGCTTCGCCTCTGCACGTTGGCCGTTGCCCCGTTGGAAGCAGGACTCAGCCTGACTGCCGAGGAACAAATGGGAGCCTTTGCGACGACCGTTTGGCCCACTTTGCTCGAATTCCCTACTCTCCCATCGGAGACGACCGAGGCCTATGTAAACCGGCTCTGTGCCAGCGAATTCGCGCTCGACTGCAACAACGTCGTGCCAGAGACGTGGCCGGCAATCTTAAACGCCAAGGTGTGGCGCGGGCTCAAGAGCCGTGTACAGGTTGCCTATGGGCGCTGCCGGTGGTGTGAGGATGACGCGTCCTTCGTGGGACTTATCGAGCGCAGTCGAAGCATCCATCGCCAACTCGAGCTAGCAGCACGACGCGCCACCCACGGAGGAACGCCTGCTGACTGGCCGATTGCCGGCCCGAACTCCACTGTACTGGGCGATGATGTTGTGATTACTTTTGAATCCGGCGGCCGAGTGACCGTGGGAGGCAAGAGCGTCAAAGGAGGGGATTGGCGAGGCGAAATTCGCAGGATCCGTGGCGATGCTGAGAGTGTTGCCCTGCACCTCGAGCCCCACCGATTCATAGCAGAGTTCCTAGAGATAGTGAGAGACGTGCGAATCGCGGGCTATAGCAACGTCAAATTGGTCGCCCGACGCAAGAAATTCCCATACCAAGCTGTCACCTACACCGTAGATGCGCGGGTTACTAAGTCGCAGGACTTGGAGGTGCACAACGGAGATACGGTGCAGATTCTGGTTCAGGCTCTTGACCATCGCGCTTCTACTCAGATGGACTAGATGTCCCTGGCGGAAGTGCTGATAGGAAAAGTTACCAACTCTGTAAGATGAGATCATAAGGGTGGTTGCTGGTCAACGAAAAGGATTGAGAATGGCCCGAGATGCGCTTGTGATAGAGCTTTCGTCTCGACAGCGAGACACTTTGAATAGATGGGCGAATGCTCATAAGACTTCGCAACAATTACTGTCGCGAATACAAATCATCCTGCTGGCGTCGACTGGGCTG
>JAAEPE010000681.1 GCA_024222395.1 Myxococcales bacterium | reverse complement strand
GTTCATCAAATGTGGGATAAGTTCCTCAACTACCTTAGAATTTTCCCTTGCCGTAACATCGATCAGCTCCTGAGCTTCGACGCGTCCAAGCATCTCGCCTGCATGCCGGCGGATGATCTCCGTTAGGTGGGTAGCAACGACGGCCGAGGCGTCGACAACCGTGCATCCGCTGGCCTCCGCTCTAGATCGATCGGCCTGGGATATCCACTTCGCGGGCAAGCCGAACGTCGGCTCCTTCACCATCTCGCCCGACAGACTCGCAGTTCCGCGTCCGCTTGGGTCTATGGCCATCAAACGTGCAGCTTTGACTTCACCGGCTGCCACTTCGACTCCGGAGATCACGACTCGGTACGCACCAGGCCTTAGCCGCAAGTCATCTCGAACATGCACTGGGGGCACGATTAGTCCCAACTCAGTTGCCAGCTGCTTGCGGAGTGAAGCGATCCGGCTGAGCAGCTCGCCTCCTCGCTCCGAATCGACCATGCCCAACAGGTCTAGGCCTACATCGATGGCAAGCAAATCCACGGGCAACAGCGACTCAATCTCTTCTCGTTGAGTCTCCGAATCGCTCTGCGGTGCCTTTGAGTCCTCGGAATCGCTGGCCGCGCCGTGAGTAGCTGGTCTTGAATCCAACTTGCTCGCTCGCCTGGCGAGAAAACCTGCACACGCAGCCAACGCCATGAATGAGAGGTGGGGCATGCCAGGGAGAAGGCCGACGACAGCGAGCACACCTGCCGAAATCGCCAACGGGCGACGTCTTGAGAGCATTTGCAGGGAAAGTGACTCGCCAACGCCGCCATCGGCCTTGCGAGTCACAAGCAGAGCCGCGCCGGTCGAGATCAGAAGTGCAGGAATCTGAGAAACGAGGCCATCACCAATACTGAGAATGGTGTAGGTCGTCGCCGCATCCCCCGCACCCATGCCGTTCTGCGCAACGCCAATAACCATGCCGCCGATGATGTTGATGCCAGTGATCATGAGGCCAGCGATTGCGTCGCCTCGAACGAACTTGGAAGCACCATCCATGGAGCCGTGAAAGTTTGACTCCGCCTCGATGTCCTTGCGCCGGTAGCGAGCCTCGGCTTCGGTAATCAGTCCCGCGCCAAGATCCGCGTCAATAGCCATCTGCTTGCCTGGCATTGAATCCAAGGTGAAACGCGCTGCGACTTCCGAGATGCGCTCGGCACCCTTTGTGATGACGATGAAATTGACGATAACCAGGATCAGGAAGACCACAGTGCCGACGACAAAATTGCCGCCAACCGCGAACTCACCGAAGGCGCGAATCACACCGCCTGCGGCATCGGGGCCCTCGGCACCTCTGAGGAGAATGAGACGCGTCGAGGCCACGTTGAGTGATAGTCGAAAGAGTGTCACAAAGAGCAGGAGCGTAGGGAATGCGGAGAAATCCAAAGGCCGCTCGACATAGAAGGCGACCAGGAAGGAGAGGACTGCCATACACAAGCTCAGCCCTAGGAATCCGTCGAGCAACGCTGCGGGGAGTGGCACCACCGTCAGCGCTAACATGCCAATCACGACAGCTGCCATGATGGCATCTGAGCGCAAGAGGCTTGCCACAGGTTTGGTTGCAACGGCCATTAGACAGCTCTCCTAGGCAGCTTTAGCTTGTATACGTACGCAAGAATCTCAGCGACTGCCTGGTATAGCTCCGCAGGGATTTCCCTGCCTTCGGGAACCAGGCGATAGATCAAACGAGTCAGTGATGGTCTCTCCAGAATCGGGACACCAGCCTGGCGAGCGAACTCGCGCATCTTTGCGGCGAGCTCATCTTTTCCTTTGGCAACAACTCGGGGCGCACCACCGTCCTTGTCGTCGTAGCGTAGGGCTATAGAGTAGTGCGTCGGGTTGACGATTACGACATCGGCCCCCTGCACCTCTGACTTGACGCGGCGCTGAGCCAACTCACGCATCTTCTGCTTCCGCTTGCCGCGCAGAAGTGGGTCACCCTCTTGCTTCTTGTGCTCGTCCTTGAGGTCCTGGACCGACATCATCATCTCGTCCATGATCTTCTTCTTCTGGAAACCAAAGTCGATAAGCGCCAAAGCGCCGAGCACGAGAACCGAATAGAAGCCAAGCTTCCCGATCGCACCGAAGACAGTGGATGCTAGGGCGGTTGCCTCGAAGGTTGGTGCGGCGATGAAGGCCTCGTATTCCCCGACAATGACGAGCATCAGCACCACCATCACAAGGCCGGCCTTTGCCGTAGCCTTCAGCACGCGGCCACCTGCGGCCTTGAGCGAAATGAGGTCCTTTAGGCCGCCCATCTTGAAGGGCTTACCCGGTTCGAACTTGAGCTTCTTGAGAGCAGGCGGCCACCCAAGCTGCATCATCGTTGCGGCAATCACACCAATGAGACCGCCTATCATGACCGGCCAGCAGGCTGTGAAGAAGGTACGCACTCCGGCGAGGAAGACTCGCGAGACGTCCTCATTGGGTCCGGCCTGTAGACTCGAACGCATGAGACTCGAAATCGCAACTGTGATGCCATCGCTGTAGGACAGCCCTAGTGCACCACCCATGAGCATCAGAGAGACCGAACTTAGGTCCTTGGACATCGCAACTTTGCCCTTTTTGCGAAACTCCGAAATGCGCTTTGGGGTGGGCTTCTGTGTCTTTTGGGACTTATCTTGATTGCTCATCGCATGCCCCCAACGATTTGCATGGCATCGATGGCCCGCCTCGCGGTTCCATTGATCTCACTAATGAAAGCAGGTGCAGTGACTATCAAGGTGAACCCTCCGGTAATGAGAAGGGCCGAGAGCATTACAGAGAAGATGTTTAGGGAGGGCGCAGCCTTGGAGGCAAAGGCCATTCCAACGTTCGTCACCATTCCGGCGAGCATCGCCGGCGCAGCGAACCTGAGCGCTGAAATCAGAACCTGATTTGTCTGCTCCATTAGCTGCACAACAGCCCCGCTGAGCGTACTGATATCCGCAGGCGCAAGAGCCAGAACGCGAACCGCTTCGCGCAATCCGCCCATCATGAGAAACGCCAGACCTGCGAAGACCAGGGCAAAACGCCTGGTCACAATCGCCTGCTCGCCCACCGAAGGGTCGAAGAACGAAGCCATACCGAGGCCGAGATGCAAGCCGATGAGCTGGCCACCGGATTCTGCGCCGGCAAAGACCAATCGAATTGCGAAACCTGCAGCGAGGCCCATCAGAATTTCACCGGGAATCAGAAGAGGAAGTTCGATAGGGTCGACCGGTGCGCGAACCGTGGCAATTGCCAACGCAATGGAGGCGGAAGCTCCGACACGAACTTTGGAAGGAACAATTGGGCCGCCGATAATGGGTGCCGAAAACAGGAATGCGGCCGACCTTGCAAAGGCGGCAAGAAACGTCGCTATTACCACCTCATTCAAAGGCCGCCTCCGCTGCCAATTTGCACCAGGCTACCGATGGCCTTCGAAGTGAATCCAGTGAGGGTTTCCATGAGCCAGCTGCCCCCAATCATCATTACGAGACCGACAGACAACAGCTTTGGCACAAGCGAGAGGATGTTCTCCTGCATTTGCGTGGCGGCCTGGAGAAGCGACATGACGAGGCCGACCATGAGGGCAACGATCAAGAAGGGGCCGGCGACCATCGCCATGCAGTAGATAGCGTCGCGCCAGAGGTCGAGCAGTTCGGTGGTTTGCATGGCTATGCGACTCCAAGGAGAAGGGACTTAACCACTAGATGCCAGCCGTCTACTGCGACGAAGACGAGCAGTTTGATCGGAAGCGAGACAATTGGCGGCGGCAACATCACCATGCCTAGCGCCGAGAGGACCGAGGCAACGATGAGATCGATCACTAGAAAGGGAAGAAGAATGACGAGGCCCATCTTGAATGCAGTTTGCAATTCGGAGAGCACGAAGGCCGGCACGGCGATTCGAAGCGGTACGTCGTCGGCCGTCGTTGGTCGCTCTTGAGCGGAGACCTCGTAGAACAGCTCCAAGTCGCGTTCAGAGGTTCGCTCAAGCAGGAAGCGCCGGAGCGGAGGCGTGCCCCTTTCGATTGCCTCGGCCTCCGAGATTTCCCCATTGAGGTAGGGCTCAACACCAGCGTCGTATATGAGTTTGCCCGTGGGGGCCATGACGAAGAGTGTCATGAATAGGGCCATCCCCACCAAGACTTGGCTCGGCGGAGCGCCCTGGGTTGCAAGACCATTTCGAACGAAGGAGAAGACGATAGCGAATCGTGCAAAGCAGGTCGATGTGAGAATGATTGCGGGGGCCAAGGAGGCCACGGTGAGCATGACAACCAGCTGCATGGCGCTGGATGGACCGCTACCGGCCTTCTCAATGAGCTGGTGTCCCTGAGTTGAGAGTGTGCTCGGGTCTGCCGGTGCGCCCTGAGCCGTCGCAACGCTCGAAATTAGCGTCATCGCGACGAGTACCAAGAAGGCGATGATGATTCTGGAGTGGCTATCGGTTAGCAGTGCTACGGCGATGCTCTTGCATCGCGCGGCGGCGCCTACGCGCGGGTTCGCCCCTGCGCCGCACGCGCGCCTTGAGATGCTCTTGGCGACTCGCCCTTGCTGGGCGTTCACGCTGAGAGTCACTCCTGCTCTCAATCCATTCTCCGAAGAACGCTCTCGCGAGTCGCCTTGAAGAGCTCTCGAGCCCACTCCGCATCCGCCTCTTGGTCGTCAGTCGCGACTTCAACATTCACCTTCGGTACCTGGTCGCGCAGCTTGAGAAGCCCTGCGACAGATGGACTGTTCTCGGCTTCAGTAGAAGAAGTCCCTCGAGGAGCGTTGTGCTTCTTGGTAGCCGGAGCCCTACGTGTGCCAAGATGAGAGGCAATGTCTGCCTGTGCCTTTGCGGCGGTGCTAAGTGTGCTTCGGAAGTCGTATAGTGTTGAGGCTGTCACCTCGGTATTGCTGGTAGATGGAAGTGGTGCAGGTGTTCCAACGGCGAATCGCTCGCGCATCTCAGCCTGCTTTGAAGCGATGGACAACGCAGCAGGCGGACTATCAAAGACAGCCGTCGGATTCATCATAGGAGCCGCCGCCAACGCGGGCTGCTGGTTTCGCGACCACTCACTGAGGAGCTGCGTTCCCGCCTCGCCAACAGAGACAACCATCTCTCGGTCGCCGACGCTGAGCCAAACAACCTTCGACTTGCCGCCCAGTTGCTTGGTTGCAATGACGCGAAACGATTCGAGGTCGACGGCGTCCTTCGATGTCTGCTTTGAGCGCCAGACGATGATGCCTCCACCTGCGAGCAATAGGAGCACTCCGAATAGAAGCCCGAATGAAACGCCCCCCTCGGAAGATTTGCTAGGAACGGTTGAAGCCTCCGTGGTGGGCGTGGCGGTGGGCGTGGGCGTAGGAGCCTGAGTACCGACTGCGGCTACGGTGCCAGCCACCGGCGTGGACTCTGCAGCGCCGGGCTCGACGTCATTGGCTGCAGGCTCATTTGGTTGCGCACTTTCAATCTTGGCTGAAACGGGCGGCACCTCTTTAGGGGCGACCGCCACAGCAACCTCTCGGGGAAGAGGCCAGCGAGGTATATGCATGATGATACCGCCATCGAGGTTCGCGATAGTCGCTGCCATTCCCAGTGCTCGCGTCTTCTCGCGACCATGCCGCATCTTCACGCTAATGCGAGGATGACGGCCATCGCGAATCTCCACGAGTTTGACGGTCGCGTCTCCCTGCAACCGAAGTTGCTGCGCTGCAGCCGCGCCCGGAAGGTCGATGTAGATCCGGTCTCCGCGGGTCTCAAGGGTGTTGTGCTCAACCTGCATGTTGTCGATGCGGACAACGATGCCATCGGCTTCGGGCTCAACAGAGATAGACGATGATCGGATTTCCGCGCTCGCCAGAGACTGACCAGCGAAGGTGGTAACCGCGAAGGCCAGAGCGAAAACAAGCGTTATGCCGGGTCGCGTCATGACTGGTCAGCCTCGCCGCTCTCGACAATCTCAACGATGCGAACACCGCATCTCTCGCCGACGGCGACCGCTTCGGCGCGAGCCACGAGGCGATTATTGACCCGCACATCGAGCTTATCTCCGGTCATTTTGTTGAGCGGAATGATAGAGCCTGGTCCAAGCCGTGCTGCGATTTCGCGCAGATTCAGGGACACGCGTCCGAGTTCCACGCTTACCTCCAGAGGTACATCATGGAGCAGCTCTTCGATCAGGGCGCCCTCCTGGCTAGGGAAGTTCGCTCCGTCTTCGTTTGGCGAATCGTTTTCACTCATGCGACTTTTTCCTGTCTTTCTGCAGCTGAACCAGCTGCTCCGAGAGGTCCGCTATTGTCGGAGGAAGATTGACCTCCCGACGGCGCGGCCCCCACTACTTCCACTGCAAGCACACCCCGTGTGACTACAGCACGTCCATACGCCTTGACCACACCAGAGCATTCGACTGGAAGTGGGTCGTCCACGAATTGACCAAGGGTAAGAATTGTTCCAGGTTTTACCTGTTTGAGATCCGCCAAGCTCAGTTGTGCGCGTCCAAGCTCGACTCGAACATCGACGTCTACCTGGCCGAGAGCACATTCAATGGCTCCCGGCGCGGCTGGCACCGCCTCAATAGGTTGTGGAGGAGGCACCATGACTGCCGGTGTTGATAGTAGGCGAATGCGCCCCTTGACCGGGCCATCTACCGACATGGTGACAGCGACCACAACGTCGGACTCACAGAGAGCCCGCTTCTCAACTTCAGTGCCAGCATCAGAATCATCGACTTCGATGCGGCAGCGATCCTGTCCCTCCCAGCGAATGACGAGAGAATCGACGAGTGCGCGCCCAACCGGCTCGAAGACCCTAAGGGAGGCACCTGTTGGAGGGCGCTCGTCTTCTTCCGACTCTTCGTTCACTGCGCCGAGAAGCCGAGCGGCGACACCAGAGATCATCGGGCCGCCGACTGCAACCAACGCGGTGCCGGGGCGATCCGAGAGACTGAGTGCACAACTCCACATCTGCTCGAGCTCCTCGCGAAGAGCGCCACCATCTACAACTTCCGCGCTGACGACTCTGATCTCAACTTCGCCTTTGAGTACATGCTTAAGACGAGCTCCAGCGAGCTCTGCCCAGCGCTCTGCCAGGCGCATAGCGGCCGGCCGAGCACTTTCTGCAACTCGGTCATCTGCAATGAGTGCGAGAGGTAGGATATCCTCTCCCATATTCATCGGGGGTGGTGGAGCACTAGAAGGTCTATCAACCTTCCCTTGAGCCTCGCGGACCGCATCCTGAATCGCTTCAAGCTCGTTTGGGTCAAGAGGTGAGTCACTCATCGGTCACTTGAGATTGCAACCGTCAAGCCATGCCGATGCCCTGTGATTTCCAACACCTACATCCGGGATCAGCTCTAGGCGTCGGCGATACTGACGATCCACATGTGGATTTATTGCCGATGAGTAACGGCCGACCCACCAAGATTGGCGGAGTCGGCCGTAGGAATTCTACCTAGCTGTCGCTAGCGCTATCGCTTCAGGCTTGAGACCTCTGCGAGCATCTCATCAGCCGTAGTAACCGTCTTCACGTTTGCAGAGAACGCTCGCTGATACGAGATCATGGTCACAAGCTCGGTAGCCAAATCGACATTCGACATCTCAAGTGCCCCCGAACTTAGGGAGCCTCGGCCGCCGACCGCAGCTCCATCGATCAGTGCCTGGCCTGAGTCTGGCGTCTCAGTGAAAAGCGAGCCGCCGGCTCGGGCGAGTCCGTCGGTGCTTGTGAAATCGGCGAGCGCCACCTTGGCTATCGAACGCCGCTGTCCGTTCGAGAACAAACCTTGCATCGTGCCGTCATCGGTGATGGCAATGTCCACGAGGTCACCAAATCCATAGCCATCCTGACTGAGACTACTAACCGATGATGGACCTGAGAATTGCGTGGTTCCAGTGAGCCCTGTGCCCGCATCCGTGGTGATTGCATCACCAAAGTCGAATCCAAGAACCTGCCCTGCGGCAGCCCCGAGAAAGTCGATACTGGCCGCTCCAGGAGTTTCCACATCGAGAGCGCCGTTTGCGTCAAACTGCAGGGTGCCGGTCGCCGCCTCGACAGGAGTACCGGTTACGCCGCCAGCAACATCACCGCCATCGACCATCGCGTGCCACTCCCATGCTCCCGATCCGCTAGTGCGGAAGTACATGTCCACCCTGCGCTCGGTTCCGAGAGAGTCGTACACCGTCATTGAGGTGGCGAAATTGGATGTCGTATTCGGATCCGCGGGATCAAAGGCCGCTGGGGGGGTGTCTGTCCCATTGAGATTGAGGACCATGTTCACGACACTCGTAGGAAGCGGCGGATTCTGCCCTGCACCTAGCTCGAGGTCCCCTAAGGAAGAACTCTGAGTTCCGTCGGGAGCTATCGAATAGCCCTGCAATCGCAGCCCATTTGGATTGGTCACAAAGCCGCTCTCATCCAGCGAGAATCTGCCGTCACGACTGTAGTACTGGCCAGGCACGCCTGCGTTATCGCCCTTCATGATGAAGAACCCATCGCCCCGAATCGCCATATCCATGGGACCACCAGTTTGTTGAATCGACCCTTGTCCGAAGCGCGACTGCACAGCGCCGAGCTGTACGCCGACACCGACGCGCTGCCCCCTGGCAGTCACACCACCGAGCACATCAGAGAATCCTGCTCTAGAGGACTTGAACCCCACCGTCGATACGTTTGCGATGTTATCGCCCACTACGCCGATTGCTTCGCCGTGTGCTGAGAGTCCACTTGTTCCTGTGTATAGATTGCTTGAAATTGACATGTGGCCTCCTTAGCCGATGGAAAGAACATCGGCGGGAGCAAGTAGAGCCCCGCCGATGCGCATCATTGGATATCCTTGAGAAAAGTCGATGGAATCGATGACACCACCCACGCTGGTTGGGACCGTGACCTCGTTGCCGTCTGCGTCTTCGACGCGGATTTCGACCCGGTAGTCGCCCTCTTTGACAGTCTGCCCAAGTCGGTCCTTGCCGTCCCATTGCAGGGAGTGCTCGCCGGGCGGTAGAGCACCAAGGTCTATGCTCCGAATCGTATTGCCCTCGCTATCAAGAATTACCGCCTTTGCCTCTGGCGCCGCCGATGATGTTTCGAAGCTCATCGCGGGAATCCCCTCACCGGGTTCATCGAGGTGCAGCGTATCGGTGTAGAAGCTCGCATTCTTGCCGACGAAACCAGCCAGAGCCGCACTCGACGCCGAGACCTGTTCCGCCCGCATATCGGCCAAGAGGGTATTCGTCTCCTCACTTTGCTCAACGGAGGCAAATTGCGCCAACTGGGCAATGAAGTCCGCCCCCGATTGAGGTTCGAGAGGATTCTGGTTTTCGAGTTGTGCAACAAGGAGTTGCAAAAACTCCTCCTTGGAAGATTTCTCAACAGGCTGCTGATATGGACCGGACAAGCCCGGATTTGCTACATCGTTTACGCGCATGGTTCTCCTACAGTAGTGATTTGGATCGACAAAGCTCTAAGCGACGATGCGCACGCCTCGCCGCAATCGGTGTGAAGTCGTTGACAGTTTTTGTGGGTTCTCTTCAGCGGCAACGCTTGAATCTGGTCCAGGATGATCGTCGCTCTCACCGCTTTCGCCACCGCTAGATCCCGTGTCCATCGTGCCTAGTGAGAGGCCGTGTTTGCTGAGCGCCTCGGAGAGTTCAGCACTTCCTCGTTCCAGAGACTGCGCCATACCGACGTCGGCCACTCTAGCGTCGATATCTACGGTGCCATTGCGGAGCATTACCGTCAGAGCGAGCCTCTCACTG
Organism: Myxococcales bacterium; assembly: GCA_024222395.1. Taxonomy (GTDB): domain Bacteria; phylum Myxococcota_A; class Polyangia; order Haliangiales; family Haliangiaceae; genus NORP324. Next base: position 15,606 of record JAAEPE010000681.1, on the reverse strand, counting down.
CCCTCACCAACAACGATCCTTGCCCTTCCGCCAGTCATGCTACCTCGCACTTTTGCGATCTGCTCAACCAAGTCGTTCATGTCGAGCTGCGCTGGGGCGGCGGAGACTGTCTTGTGCAGCTGCGTGGAGCGGGCAAATGCCTGTCGGCCAAAGCTCTCCACAAATGTTGGCGGCGCGGACGCAGGTGCTGCTGCTGTCGAAGAAGCAGCACGCGCATTCGTCGCGTCAAGCGGCGTGGCGAGTTCGGTCTCTCCTATCTCGAACTCCACTTCGGTTTCGGAGTCAAGTTTGAGAGTGGATTGCCCTGTCCCCTCGTCAGAGAATTCTTCTTTGAGCTCCGAGCCGCGCTCACCTTCGGCCTCCATGCCTTCGGTAGATGCCAACTCTTCCGGGGCAGAAGGATCCACATCGCTGGTGTCGTCTTCGGTCGCAGCGGTCTCGGCAAGTGCGAGTTCACCGACGACGTCTGTCTCGCCCGTAGCATTGGTCTCAGCAACAGTAGCGCCATCACTCGCATCCACAGTGCTCCCTTCGGCGGCAGCCTCATCGTGGGGCGCGTCATCCGGGCGCGTCGAGTCCGACGTCGTCGCCTTCTCGGTCTTCCCTTGAGTCCCTATTCGCTCGTCAGAAGTCTCATTCGAAGCTTCTGTCGCTGTCCGCACTTCTTGGTGCTCGGGCCGCTTAGTCGGAAGGGGCTCGGCCTCCGCGCTCCTGGGCTGCCCCTCCGCGTGATAGCCAGCCTCCCAACTGTCCTCGCGCTCCTTGGACTTCGCGAGAGCATCCTCAAATGCTGTGTGACCAATCTTCTCAGTGAAACTCCGCCTTCTCGAAAACGTCTTGGGGCTCACAGATTCTGCCAGCTCTAGGCCGCTTGATGCATCAATAGTACTCATTCGCTCTTACTCCATCGGCTCGCGGTGATGTCATCCACGAGCGCTTGCTCATCTTTGTCCGCAGCTTTGCCCACCTCTTTGCGAGCTTCCATCACTAGGCGTTCGGATAGTCGCAACTGCCGCTCACATCCTCGAAGAACGTTTGCAGCTTCTTCACTCTTCTTCGCAGCCTTACTCAGAGCCTGCTCGGCCTGGTGGATTCCTTGATCTGCGCTTCCCATTTCAATGCCTAGGATCTCGATCTCGGCGATGTGCGCAGCAATCTTTAGCCGATTGTCGGACTCGTTCACGATTTCTAGTCGCATATCCTCCGCATCTTCCTTTCGATCATCTAGCCTACGCCTTTCCGCGTCTGCCATGGCCAGCTCGGCTGCTGCGGCATCGCGAATACGCTCCCTGGCCAAGCGAATGCGCTTGAGCATCTTGAGTCGGGCTTTCAAGCGCTCGCGGCTCCCTCTTGCATCGCAGCAAACATGAGACCAATGGTCGACTCAAAGTCGGAACGCTCGTCGGGACGCTGCGCGGCCCATCCATCAATCTGCTTGCCCAAGAGCAGAGCTTGGTCATACTCGGGATTGCTACCTTGAACATAGGCCCCCAAACTCTGCAGATCTGCGACCATCTTTCGCGTTGAGAGCAGTGCCCGGCAGCGCTGCGTCAGCCCCTGGACATCGCGCTCGGTCACTTGTGAAGATACCCTCGAGGTCGATTCGAGAATGTCGACGGCGGGAAACTGGCCACGGCTTGCATGCTGCCGCGAGAGCACGATATGTCCATCGAGGAGCGACCGTGCCGAGTCGGCCACCGGATCGCTTAGGTCATCGCCTTCAACCAGGACGGTGTAGAACGCAGTGATCGAGCCACCGTGTTTCATCGGCGCGACCCGCTCAAGGAGACGAGGCAGCTCGGCAAAGACACTTGGCGGATATCCCTTTGTCGCAGGCGGTTCGCCTACGCTCAAGCCGATCTCACGCAGCGCCATCGCATACCTGGTCACAGAATCAATAACGAGTAGGACGTTCTTGCCCTCATCGCGAAAGTACTCCGCTACGGCCGTGGCTGTCTTGGCTCCCCGAGCACGCTCCATGGGTGACTTATCAGAAGTGGCGGCGACGATGACCATCGAGTCTCGAACCTCACTACTCAGCAACTCACGAACCTCACGGCCACGCTCTCCGATAAGGCCAACAACGATCACATCGGCGAAGCTCTGTCGTGCAATCTGCTCAACGAGCACACTCTTGCCAACGCCCGCTCCAGCGAAGATACCCATGCGCTGGCCGCGACCACAGGTGAGCATGCCGTCGATAACCCGAACTCCCGTATCAAATCGAAGTTCGACATCTGCTCGTCCTTGCACCGAGGGTGCCTCGCTGTTTAGAGGCTGCTCTGCAGCGTACGCAATCTCACCACCACCATCGATCGGCTTGGCAAAGGCATCGACCACACGACCTAGCAGCCCAACCCCGACGGGAATTGTGTTCGCAGCTGGACATCGACGAACCGGTGCACCGGGACGAATACCGTGCATCGATCCCAATGGAATCGCCAAGACTCTGTCCTCGCGAAACCCGACCACTTCGCACAGTAGAGCACGGTCTTCTTCGACGATTTCGAGCTGCTCGCCGAGGCGGATACCGTCGAGAGTAGCCTCAACGAGGAGTCCTGATACTCTCACCACTCGCCCGATCGCCACAGGAGCAGCTTCACGAGCCAAGACTCCGCGGATTCGATCTCGGGTACGATGACGCACTAGGAGTCGCTCTCCCCTTCTTGCTCGTCGGCCATTAGAGCGCGCACCAGCGTGTCTCGAACCGCTTCGAGTCGGGCGTCCAAGGAAGCATCGATGATGCGGCTGGGCATCTCCACAACACAATCGCCGGCGCGAAGAGCCGAATCAATCTGCCACTTCATGTTGCCAGGCCCTTCCTCTTCGAATCGACGTTTAACCCCCTCGATGTCGTCTGCGTTCATGCGAATCGCGACCGTACCGTCATGAGGCACTCCAGCAAGCGCTCGCTCAACGGCGTCAAAGACGAGGTCCTCTCGCACGCTCAGCTCGGCGTGCAGAATTTCCTGCGCGACTAGGAGTGCAAGGTCTACAACTTCGGAGGTGATGACCTTGGGGATGGAGGCAATGGCCTCATCCATCCGCATAAACGTTGCAGCATAGCGTTCTGAGATTTCCGAGAGTTCTCGACTATTGATCTCTTGGACACTTTGCATAGCAGAGAGGCGAGCCTCCGCGACCTTGGCTTGAAACTCCGGGGCCGATGTATCGAACGCCAGTGCCGGCGCCCTAAATAGGGGGCGAGGAGCGAAGTCGACATCCCGCTCAGGTGGAGCACTGCCCCCCGCCTCATGCAGACGGTCTTCGAGGGCAATAATGGGCGAGGAAAGGTCCTCCACCTCCGATATTACGGATGCCAAGGAGCGCACTTGATGAGATTTGCTGGGCAACGACTAGACCATCTCCTCGCCGCCACCACCTGGCATGGTGATCTGGCCTTCTGACGACATTCGCATAGCGGTCTCGATGACCTCTCGCTGTGCCTCTTCCACCTCGGAAAGTCTCTTTGGGGGCATGAGCTCCAAATCCTCTCGCATGGTCTCGGCCGCGCGTGATGAAACCGCACTGAAGAAGACATCGCGAACTGCTTCGCTCGCTGTGCGAAGTGACGTTAGCAATGCTTCCGAAGAAATCTCGCGCATGAGAGTCTGCAAGGAGCGCTTGTCGAGATTCGATAGATCTTCGAAGGTGAACATAGCCTCGCGAATTTTGGGAACCTGCTCAAAATCGTTCTCTTCGAGTTCCTCAAGAATCCTCTCGGTGTCATCCGACGGCAACTCGTTGAGCAAGGAAGCACAGTATGCAACCCCGTCGAAGTTCGATCGCCTGTCTGCCCCTTGTGCTCCGCCGGCTGCATCGAGCCCCCGAACCACTGCTTCCGAAGCCACCTCCAGGGCATCCCGAGGAATTTCTTCTAACCCGGCAATGCGAGCGATGATCTCAAGTTGAAAACCCTCTGGCATTTCTCTTAGAACCTTCGAAGCCTGTCCTGCAGGGAGCTGCGAAGTGATCACTGCAGCAACCTGAGGGTGTTCCTCGACCAGCAAATCGGCGAGCAAGCTGGTGCGTGCGTGATGCAGACGTTTCATTGCAGTCGGCGGCGGAGGCTCAGGTGGAGCAAAGAGCCGGCCTGCTTTGTCTGCCCCCAGCGCAGTCTCTGCCAGCTTGCGCATGTACTCGCCGCCTTTGCCGCTAACAACAGGCTCTTGAAGTCGACGTTCGAACGTTCGAAGCGCCGGCCCCAGACTGTCATAGGGGATTGGATCGAGAGCATCGACAACTTTGGCCAATAGAACCAAGTCATCCTCGGTCATGAACCGCATGACACTGGCCGCAGTCTCTTCGTCGAGGGAGAGCAATACAAGTGCAGCCGTCTCCGGACCACTTAGCTCCGGGGCATCGCCGGAATCAGAATTTTCTGCCATCGCAAGTGCTCCTGCCATCAAGCGCCTTCTTTCGCCGATTCATCGAGAAGTGCGGAGAGAACGCGGGCAGCGTGCCCAGCATCCGCTCGCACAGTTTGGAGTACGCGTCCGTAGAGGTCGCCATTCTGAGACGGCAGTGCCAGTTCTTCCTCCGGCTCGCCTGGCGCCGGTAGTTCGGCCGGCGCACGACGTGCTTCGAGCACTCGTTCCACCTCCGAGATGGGAGCAGGGAGCGAGAGCACCTGGGGTTTCGCAATTCTCTTGACTGATCCTTTGCGTCTGGTCAAAAAGAGGACAACAGCGATGAGTAGGAGCGCCAAGACTGCACTCGCCGCGTAGAACATCTGCTTGGAGAACAGGGGTTTAACGAAGGGAGCTGGCTCGTCGAGAGCAAAGACGGGGTCATCTTCGAATGGCACGTTCTGCACGACGATCGAGTCTCCGCGCTCGTCGTTGAGCCCTGCCGCCTCTCTGGCGACCGCACTAATAACTACGAGTTCCTCTGGCGTAAGTGGAACCCGCTCGGTCTTTGGCTCATCGAGTTCGGCTGCCTTCGCCTCATCCGCGTTTGCTTCAGCTTGTTTCTCCTTGTCCTTCTTGTTCTTCTTATCGTCTTTCCCATCGGCAGCCGCCGCGGGGACCGCGACTGGCTCGGGCTCGATCTCGACCTCTTTGTGGTTCACCAAGACGGCGACATGCAAACGTTTGACTGTCGAGCCAGGGCCAACTGTGTGCTTTAGAATGCGAGGAACCTCGTAGTTTCGCGTCTCAGAGGTTGAGTTCTGCTGCCCCGCCCCACCGGTCTCTTTGCCAGTTCCCGCGGTGCCATCGAGATTTGCGCGAGCTCCGGCTATGCCGCCGACAGCGCCGCCGCCTCCAGAGTCGCGTGAGACATTCTTGATCTCGGAACGAACCGCGATCTTGTCCTTATCGTAAATCTCCTCGGTCTTGTCGACGCGACTGAAATCCATCTCCGCAGTGACGACGACTGCGGCGTTCCCAACTCCGACTACCGTCTCAACCATTCGGCGAACACGCTCTTCGAGTCCGGATTCCATCTTGCTCTGCAAATCGACAGCCGAGCTATTGGAGTCTTCGCCATCCGGCATGGAGAGCACTCGCCCGCGTTCATCAATGACCACTACTTTGACGGGCTCGAGACCATCGACACTCGATGCCACGAGATGAACGATGCCACGCACCTCACCTTCGCTCAGGCGCCGCCCCGCCTTGAGCCTGAGGGCTACTGAGGCTGCGGGTGGTTCACTCGCATCGCGAAAGACGGAGCGTTTGCCCATGGCCAAGTGCACCCGAGCCGATTTAACGGAGGAAATCGCCGCGATACTACGGGTGATTTCTCCCTGTAGTGCGCGACGAAAGTTCACTTGCTCGACAAAGTTTGTGGTTCCAAAGTTCTGCTTGTCGAAGATCTCAAACCCCACCCCACCGCCTCTGGGAAATCCCGTCGACGCCATATCGATTCGCACTTCGTGCAGCTTGGCTTTTGGAACAGAGATGGTGGTCCCGCTGTTCGAGAGACGATAGGAGATACCGCGCTCCTTGAGGGTGGCCACAACCTCGCCAGCATCCTCTGCCGCCATGCCAGTGTAGAGTGGTGCGTAGGTCTCAACAGATCCGCCGAGAGACATAGCACCCACGAGAACCGCAATACCGACCACTGCGGCCACCACCACTGCTCGGCGACGTGGGGACAGTGTGTCCCAGAGCCCTCGAAGCTGGCCGAAGACCGACGCTGGTGCGTCGCTCGGTGGCGTCTTTTCCGTTTCGGCCATTTTTGCTCAGGCTCGGACTAGACCTGTGTACTCATAATGTCGCGGTATGCCTCAACGACCTTGTTCTTGAGGGTCACCGCGTAGCGCAGAGAGACGTTGGCTCGCTCGGAGGCGATGACCACCTCGTGAATTCCTACGTTCGGGTCTCCTTCGGCAAACTGTGTCGACATCTCGGTCGCCTGTTTCTCATCTATGGCGGCGCGTTGAATCGCGCCCGTGATGGCGTCGGCGAAGTCCAGTCCAGAAGAACTCTCAGCTCCGTCACTTCGACCACTCTTCTCGGCGCGGTGAGCGGCTTCGTTGCGAGCGATTGGAAACTCGCTTCGCTGTGCGCTAGCTAGGTTTGAGATCGGAATCGTCATGACTACCTACCGATACCCAGCGCGCGTTCCGCCATGTTGACAGCGGTGCCCAGAGCGGTAATACCGGCCTCGTAGGCACGTGATGCGGTAATCATGTCCACCATTTCTTCGATGGCGTTGACATTGGGATACGCGACATAACCCTCCGCATTGGCGTCTGGATGACCTGGGTCGTAGTCCATTTGCATGGGTTGTTGGTCTTGAACAATCTCTGCCACGCCGGCGGTCCGCACGGTGTTGTCGAAGGAGCCCGCCCTGTGGCCGGCAATGCTGCCAGCGAGCCTTTGGGAGCGAACTACAACGTCCAATCGGCGATAGCCCTCTTCGCCCTCTGGCGCCGTCGTATTGACGTTTGCCAGATTCGACGAGGCTACGTTCATGCGCGTGCGCTGAGTAGCAAGTCCCGAGGCCGATACCTCCATCGCTGTAAAAAAGTCCATTTGATTCTCCCTTTCCTAGAAACCCAAGCCCGCTAGAGAGCGAGCTCTATCCCGCCCCGTCCGAAGCGGCGTACCGCAGCATCGCCAGCCGTCTCGATACCAAGTCCGAAGTCGTTGAGTAGCGAACCCGGTTGGCATCAATCTTCGCCATCTCACGCTCGATGTTGACGGCGTTGCCATCCGCACTTTGCATAGCATTGGAATCGAGAACCGTCCTTGCTTGCGCCCCACCACCTGCGCTATCGCCCCCCGCTATGTGCCGGTCGTCTGTTCTCGCCATGCTTCCCGCATTCAATGCGGAGTTGGCGGGCAACCGCTCGAGGTCCATGGGCTTGTAGCCCGGAGTGTCGAGATTTGCGATGTTGCCAGCAATCGTCGAATGGCGATTGCGATGGAAAGTCATCGCTCGCTGCATCTGGTCCACTGCTTCGTACACTCTCATCGTAGCTCTCGTTCAAAGCAATACTCGATCCACCCTCTACAGCAACAGAGATCTTCTTATAAACTCAGTAAGTTAACTGCATTTCGTCCTCTCTCAGATGTACAAGTGTCGCCCCGTTTGACGGCGGAATTTGACGATCGGCAAGGTCGCTGGCCTCTGTATCTGTCGCCGAAACGAAGGAGCGCGCCCGAGGGTGCATCGGGACTGTCTTGGCGGAGGAGTTCAGTCGGCTCACCGTCGCACTGTGCGGGGCCTTTGTAGATGTAGATAGAGTTTCATGCTCGGCATCTGCCGTATCGCAGCGAGCACCGCGCATTCTCGGGTCGAAGGTGGCGACCTGCGCGATGCATCTCCTGGCAAGATAGAGCCTATATCCTTGGATCAGACCCTAGTTACCGTGTTTACGAATCTTCTCCACAAGAGTGGTGCGGTTAAGACCGAGAAGTGCCGCCGCCTCCGTGCGATTGCCTCCCGTTCGCTCCAAGGCCTCATCAATGAGTTGTCTCTCGACCGAGTCAATCGCCTTGCGCAAATCGAGACTCGTTTCGAGGTTGAGTGTTTGCCCCCCGATCACCCGTTGCCCACGCGCGGCCAGACGCAAGCCAAGATCCTGCGCACGCAAGCTGCCCTGCCCTTTGAGTAAAACTGAGCGCTCGATCAAGTGATAGAGTTCGCGAACATTGCCCTGCCAGTTGTGAGAAAGCAGAACCTTCTCCGCAGAGGCATCAATGCCCGTGACTTGGCGTCGATTGCGAGTATTGGCTCCGTCCACGAAGGTTCGAGCAAGTGTGAGGATGTCATCGCCACGTTCTCGCAGGGGCGGTAGGTGTACGGGAATCACCGTGAGCCGGAAGTAGAGGTCGGCGCGGAACGTGCCCTCGGCAACCATCGCCTCGAGGTCGCGATTGGTAGCGGCGACGATCCGCACATCCACAGTGACCGGCAAGTCCGCACCTACCGGGGTGATGGTGCGGTCTTGCAGAACCCGCAAGAGCTTGGCTTGTGCGTTGAGTGGCATGTCGCCAATCTCATCGAGAAAGAGTGTGCCACTATCGGCTGCTGCGATTCGTCCGCTACGAGTTGCCGTCGCGCCGGTGAAAGCACCTTTCGCGTGCCCGAAAAGTTCTGCCTCTATCATCGAGTCGGGAATGGCAGCACAGTTGAGCGCAATGAAGGCGTTATCGGCTCGCTGCGACCCTTGGTGCACCGCCCGCGCTGCCAACTCCTTGCCTGTACCACTCTCGCCGGTGACCAAGACCGTGCAATCAGTATCGGAAACGCTTCGCAGTATCTTGAGTGAGTCGAGAAGAGCCGGATCCTCTCCGAGAATGTCGGAGGCACAGCGCTGGCGCCAGCGAGAGAGCTCCTCCGCGTCCACGCCTTGGTTCACTCGGAGCTTTGCGAGCAAGTCCGCGAGGTGCTGGACCTCAAACGGCTTCTCGAGCACGTCAATCGAGCCCGCCTGCATCACTTCGACAACCGTCCCGCAATTTGCGAAACCCGTCATGCAATAGGCAGCACCGACTCGGTGCTTGTCGACCGCCCAGCGAATCAACTCAGCACCTGTGCCGTCGGGTAGGCGAAAGTCGACAAAGGCGATATCGACCGAGTGCTTCTCCAGCACCGAGCGCCCTTCCTTCAAAGATCCCGCCGAACGAACCTTGTGGCCCTCTCGTTTTAGGAACCTCTCCAAGGCTCTCCTCAGTGGTGCTTCATCATCGACCAGGAGGACAGACAGAGGATCCGGAGTGGAATTTTCAAGCACGGATGTCGCTTTTGCGAAAAGTGATCCAGCTCTGGAGAGAGATCAGCTAGCGCCTCTCTGTGCCGAAATAGCGGCTAACTATGCATCGGCCGATCGGCGAAGACCTTGAGATTAAAAACGTATCTTTGCTCTCCTCAAGTTAGATGACCGAATCAAGTATGGGACATTTGGTGATTTCACAACGCAAGATGGGTACACAGAGACCCGGGTCAGTGACCCATGCACCCAGGGTTCGAGATTACCCACCGAGATCCTTCGAGGCCTTCAGCTCCCGGCCAGACGGACGACCCAGCTAGTGATGGAGTCTGTGGCCGTAGAAGACAAGGTCTTCGGCATCTTCTTTGAGTACGGCGCCGAGGCTGTGTTCACGATGCACCGAGAGAGCCGTCTCATTGTCTCTGCCAACCGTCACCTTGAGGAACTCGTGGGCCGATCAATCCATAGCATCGTCAACAGCCCAGCAGGCGAGCTCTTCGACTGTGACGAACGGGCCGGCAACTGGGACGACCGTATTGTCGCTCGAGCCGGGCTGCATGAGGACGTCCGCCTGCGGAGACTCGACGGCTTTCCTGTATTCGTATCACTTACAGTAGCCCACATCGACGAGGGAAATGAGCCCCTGGTCGCCTGCATCGCTCGCGACACTACCGAGCGCCGCAACCTAGAGCGCGACCTCATCGCCAAGCACACCGCCCTCTATGCGGCCCACGCCGAGCTCGGACGCACAGTAGAGCAGCTCAAAGATGCTCAAAGCTCCCTAGAGGTGCGCAACCGAGAACTGGCCGCCCTCGGCTCACAGTTCGCCCAGGCCGCACAGCGCGCCGCCATAGGCGAGTTCAGCGCCGGCATCGCCCACAGCATGAACAACCCGATGGCCGCCCTCTCCAGCGCCCTCAGGCAGATTTCACGACGACTCAATCACAAGGCGACTCCTGAGTTGCAAGAAGAACTCTCTCGATTTCTTCAACGCTCCTCAGGTGCACTCGGCCGCATGGAGATCATCGTCGACGCGGTGCGTCGGGCCCACAAGAGCGGCAACCTCCCGAGTTCCGCACAGGCAGTCAACATTGCCGACGAGCTGCGGACCGCGCTCACCCTCTTCGAGCAACGCATGGAGTCGACATCGCTAGTCTGTGTTCTGGAGGACATCCCTGAAGCTTGGATTCCCCCAGACGCCCTGCACCACGTTATTTCAAACCTCATCGACAACGCACTGCGAGCTCTCGATGGTCAAGGCACGCTACGCGTACATCTGCACGCAGAAGACTCTTGGATCATTCTCGACGTCGAAGACAACGGCCCGGGATTGCCACAGAGGGTCCGGGAGAACCTCTTTGAACCTTTTGTCTCCGGACGCGAAGACGGCACGGGCCTAGGACTGAGCATGTCCTTTCGTCTGGCACGCCAGTGGCGCGGCGACATTACCCACCACGACCTGCATCCAGGCTCACGCTTTCGAATTCTCATGCCAGCTCACGACGAGCACGCCTGCGCCTGCGCAGGGTCTGACGCCACAACCGAGAGAGCAGTAGAATGAGTGAACAAGTAGTATTCGAACCTCGCTACCGCATCTTGATCGTCGACGATGATGACGACGTACGCGATGCGCTGCTCGATGAACTCGAGATCGACTACGATGTAACCGCGGTTGCAACCGGTGCCGAGGCGCTCGGTCGTCTCGACAGTGAGCGCTATGACGCCATTATCTCAGACCAGCGAATGCCTGGCATGAGCGGCGTACAGGTACTCGAGGAGGCCCTGAGGCGCGACGTAGATCTTGTTCGCATTCTTCTTACGGGCTTTGTGGACGAAGACGCTCACAAAGCAACCATGCAGAAGAACGCGCCGTACAAGGTTGGAAAGCCCTGGCACGACGAAGTAGAGGTCACGCTGAAGCGAGCTTTCGAGCACCGCAACAGAGAGCGTTCACTTAGCGGCTCGGTGACCGATGCACTCGCGCTCGCCGGCATCGACTCGGAACTGGCCGCCGTCGAAAGCCCCACAGCCCTCGCGAAGACCTTGGTTCGGCGCGTACTATCACTAGAAGGCGTGCTCGGCTGCGCTGTGAAAATGCAGGACGAGTTCGACGACAAGCTCCTGGCGGGCGCGCTACCCAACTCCGCCACCGAGTCGGGCAGTTGGAACGTCGATTTGCCCATCACGTTCGACGGCTCGATTCGCCTCATTTCCCACGGGCAAGGCAACATCGCCCGCGACATCGTCGACTATCTTGCAACCCGCGCGCTGCACTGGAATTCGGAAGACACGGCAACACGCTTGGCGAAGACAGCTAGCGATAGCCAGCAAGCGATGGAGAAGCTCAGTGCCGTCACTCGCAGGGCCACCTTGGGCACGATGACGGTAGCCTTGGTTCACGAACTCGCGTCGATGGTGCAAGGTCTACAAGGAGCGCTATTTGAGCTCGAAGACTTCGTACGTGATACGGCGACTCGCGAAAAGGATCCAGAAGTCGTAGACACCCTCGAGAATGCCGTCGAAGTGTCCTCGCGCATGGTCTCTCTCTTCCGAGCGATGCGAACCTTCGTTCGCTCGGGCGACGCCATTCACAGGCCATGCAGAATCGACAGCCTAGTTGAACGTTCCATTGCTCTTTGCCGAGGAAACTTGCGCTCGGTGGTAACACTCGACGTGGCAGACTTCCCCGACGAAGAGGTGGATGTCAATGAAGCGCTCTTTTTGCAGATTCTGGTCAACCTTCTCAAGAACGCAGCAGAGGCTTCGCCCGTTGGCGCAACGGTATCGATCCGTGTGACCGTGGAGGACAAGCGAGTACTCTTTTCGATCACCGATCAAGGCTGTGGTGTTCCAGAGGAATTGGTAAACGAGATCTTCGAGCCCTTCATGTCCACCAAGAATGAACACACCGCATCAGGGCTGGGGCTGGCGATTTCGTCTGAGATAGCGCACGAGCACGGGGGTAGCATTCGCTACCAAGCGACGCCCGAAGGCGGCTCTACGTTCACCGTGAGCGCACCACTAGTTCCCAAGGAGTGTCGGCTCTCCGTCTGCGAGTGAAGTTTCGCTTCGAAGCAGGACTCTGCCGAAGCGGGACCTCGGCCCCAACTACGTATGGTCTTCCACGCTATCTCCTTCATACAGGAGGAGATGCACTTGCCCGTTTCCATCGCTTCGAACCAGATCTCGAAGGATTGGCCGGCACAAATACTCGTCGGCGCTTCGCCGGCAATCTGCAGTCTCCACTGCGACCCGGTTGACCAGATGTGAGCGTCGGCGCCTGGCTCGAAGCGGCCAACGAGTCGAGGGCGTCTACCGGAAAAGAGGCTCGAAACCGGCGAGAGGACTCGTTTGCCGAGACTCGCGGATTCGATTGTCGGTACTTCTGAGGAAATCGCAGTGTTTTCGACGGTTAGAACCACCGTCGGCAAGTGAAATCTCCATTCCCTCTGCTAGTCGAATCTCGCTCGTAGGAGAACCACTCACTGCAAATAGCCGCCGCAGCGATAGCAGATAGAGTTCGCCTTCTCGAAGGGTCACCATGGCGTGGGCCTGCGAAACCGTCGGTTCGTCGATGAACAGCGCGGCGGAATCTAACCTTCCAATGATGTCACCATACTCCAGGGCTGCAGTGCTCCCATCGGCAAGACGAAACCAAACCTTGGGCAAGACCATGCGCGGGGTCTTACCCCACCTCGCCGCTCCCATCCAAGTCGCGAACCACGAGTGTGAGAGGTGCGAACCGCGGCACTACAGATCGGCAGGAGGTGCTCCAGGGCTCACCCGCCTCGCGAGCACCGCGAGAATGCGTTCTCTGGTTTCTCGGCCAGCCTCGGGGAGCTGTGGGGCGGGGCCCTCTTGCGCCGGCAGCCATGCGAGAAATTCCCCGAGTTTCGAATCGTCCGGGGGAAGGCTGTACTCCAAATTCACAGCCAAGTGAACGACATCCTCAAGCCACTCAACTCGAGAGATTATGAGGGCGACCCTCGCCTCTGCCTTCGCATTCCTGCGCCAGCGCAACTCGCGCAGGGCTTGCTCGAGTTGCAAACGGAGCTCGGTAATGTGCGGGAAGGCGACGACAAGACCAGAGGGGCCGCTGTCGACTGCCTGAAGCAAGAGGGCGTCGATGTGTAAGGAAAGCCGTGCGAGACGCTTCTCGAAGAGGGCACCGTAGAAGAGCGACGACGACGCGACATTGACCACAAAGGCAGAGAGCCCAGCAATGCCCACAGCTTCGAGTCGAAAGACGAAGGTTTCCAGTGGGTCTCCAAAGGAGACGAGTTGCAAGAAGAGCGCTGTGAATGCCGCTGCGATCGTGCCTCGGTGAAAGCCCACGCTATGCGTGCAAAGCACGGCCACCCCGACCGCGAGCGGCACACCGAGAGCGGGGGTGAGGTGCATCACCGCGCCCAAGGTGCCCAATACTCCGCCGAGAACACTTCCGACTAGTTGTTCTACGGAAGTACGCAGCCCCATTAACGCCCCCGGTGAGCAACAAAGTACGGCCACGAAGCTTGCGGTCACTGCGTCTGGCACACCAAGAGCCTGTGCGAGCAGGAGCGCAAGCGCGCAAGCCGCCGCAGACTTTCCGGCCAAGAAGACAGGATTGGTTAGAGTAAAACCCAAACTCGACTACCACTACTTGTAAAGAGAAGACCCATGGGATTTTCGCGACGCTACTGTGGAGCGTTGACACGAACTTGCATGAGCGAGGCAAGACTAGGCGTTGTCTGTGCGCTTTCCAAGGCGATACGAAGGATTTGACTTGGCCAAGCTCCATCTACGCCGATTCTGGCTACTCTTGTCACGGTTCGAAAACCGCAATCATTGCGGCAGAAAACGTCTCACACATTAGGGCAGGCATCCCTATCACTCTGCTAGAACGTCCTAATGAGTGATGCTGAGGACGGCCGAAGGGCAATCGAAACACCGGGGCTGACCTACCACCCGCACTTCATCAGCAAAGAAGAGTCGGAGGAGCTCATTCGCTTCTTCGGCGCGCAAATGCCTCTGTGGGAACAGCGACATAGAGACCCAGAACACAGGCGAAGTGAGGACCATAGCCGTCGCCTCACTCGCCCGGTCTACTGGCTCGGAGCCTGGCAGTTCGCCTGCCTTGGCTACTACGCAGAACCCAACTACCGAGAGCATCGCTGCATGCGAGCTGAAGCCCTGCCCGAGGTAATGCAGACGATCCTCGAACGAGCGCGGCCAATACTCGCCGAGTATCACCAGGGAGTAGATCCCGAACCCACCCCACCCGCTCTTCCGAACACCTGCCTCATAAACTACTACGGTCGCGAAGTCGGCAAGGGCGTACCACGGGACTACGCACGACTTCGTATGCACCAAGATCTAGAGCCCGGGCCGGCGATCCTTTTCAACATAGGCCAAGCCGGGCTTCTCGAGTTTATTGATCCCGAGGTCTCGCTGGATCCGGTGTGCGGCGTGTGGGCGCGACATCGTTCTCTGGGGATCTTCAGCGGGCCAGAGTTCAAGGATCGCCTCTACCATCGCGTGAGTCAGGTCCGCACCGGTGACAAACCGGAAATACACACGCAGCTAGACAACTTCGAGCTGCGACGAGTGAGTGTCTCCTTCCGACACGTACCGCAGAACTTGATTGAGGACTTTTCTGAACTGCCAAATGAAGCGCAGAGCAAAGTGCGAGACTACGTCGAAGAGCTCGCACGAACCTCACCTCACTATCGCGCTCAGCTCGCGAATCGAGGCTGAATTCGCCTCGACGATATCTAGTTCGTAGCCCGCCGCGTGCGGTACTTAGCCCCCGAGCCGGCGGGCCTATACCCAGCTGTGGTGGCCGAATATGAGGAAAGCAACTCGAGCCTCCCCTATCCTGCGCTGTGCTCGTTAGAAGGACCCGAGAGCGGCGCTCTGAGGCTCTCCTACTCGAGCTAAGAGCCAGCGCGAGGTTGGGGGAATGTCGAGTTGCCAGTGCGGAGGCAGCGCCGAAGATTCCAAGAGCGCATCGGTCAAGAAGCAATTCGAAATCACGCCTTCGCTTCTGGGAGCGTAGGAACGCAAGAGTAGCGATGGCGTAGGGCGGCTGTACCTCCTAGAAGGAACCGGTGAGGCCAGCTGTAATCACCCGGCCTCGCATGGGCGTGCCTTCGAAAAGTCCAGCGGCGAGCGTATAGTTGCGATACTCGCTGTTGAGCAGGTTCCGGGCCTCAACGTGCGCTTGCAGATCATCCCTGAGCTGATACGAAACGCGTGAGTTCAGATGAACGAAATGGGGGAGGAAGATACTGTTTGGGAATTCGTCGCCGTCGGCCTAGCGCGACTGAAGTCGCCCCCGATAGTATCCATTGACGCTCAGATTGACTTTGCGCCATCGGTAGTTGGAGATGCCATAGGCGAGCGTCTTTGGCACGCCTGCGCGATCAATTTTGCCAAACCGTGTCGCGACGGCCCGGATC
>JAAEPE010000680.1 GCA_024222395.1 Myxococcales bacterium | reverse complement strand
CTGAGCCAGCGACTCGCAGATTGTTTCACCGATCACCGGAGAGCAGACCTCGTCGACCACACGGTGCAGGAGCTTTTGGCGCAGCGCATTCTTGGTCTTTCGTTGGGGTATGAAGCCTTGGATGACCAGGACGAACTTGCGAAGGATCCACTACCGATAGGTATCAAGGTAGTCGTCGCATCAATTCACAGTTTTCTTAACATCTCCAACGTCATGTAGAGATAGTAGAAGATGCCAACGACCGGGCTGCGCAAATAAGTGATATCCCACGTCCACACCTGGCAAGGTGCCGAGCTCTTCCTCGGCGGACCATCGACTCGATTTGCGAGCCCGGCCACGCCTCTTCTTAATGCTATCTTTACTCATCGAGCCCATTCTCGCCCGCTGAATCCAGGTGTACAGCGTTGCTTTCGGGATTCCTGCCGACCTAGCCGTCCCACTGATGGAGTTCTCTGGCCTTAGGGCCTTTGTAATCAACTTCTCTTTGAATTTCGCGGAGTATTGCAATTCACGGTCTCTTGCCCGCCCCCAAGGGTTTATTCAATCAGGAGAGGCGAGGAGAGGCGACAACTACCCTGGCACAGGGGGCCTGTCACGCAAGTTCTCGATCAAGATTTGTGCTCGGCGGTCTAGCATGAGGCTCGCGCGTTTGTGGGAATGTCTACGGAGCCACAGACGCGCCTGCTCATACGGGGGCGCAGAGCTGAGGCTCGCCTCAGCCTTCAGGGCGGGGTGACACCACTTGACGAACGTCCGAGCGCCACGACGCTGTCTTGTTGCTACCTTTTCTTGTCAAGCGGGTCGTATACTTGCGCGTGTTGCTGCTGTTGCTCTTGCTCTTGCTCTTGCTGTTGCCCGTCATCGGAGTCGTGCATATGCACTTCAAAGAGCTGCAAGACCACAGCTCCGCAGAGGCCACCGAAGGCTCCCAAGAAGACGTCGGTAACGTCAATGTACCTGCCAGGGACGATGGCTTGGGATAGTTCTGTTAAACAGGCAAAGCAACCGCAAATAGATCCAGTCAGAAGCAAGGTCTGCATGCGCGTGAACGCTGGCCGCATGGTCGTGAGGAGCTTGGCCAAGAGCAGGCCCAACGGAAAAAGGAGGCCTGCTTCTTTGACGATATCGACTGCACTGCCCAAGCTTCTGGTCGAGAAGTGCTGCTTGAAGGGCATTAGGTTGCTCTCGTGGCGAATCTTCTCGAAGAGAGTCCCGAGGTCGGTCTCGAACTGATACGGCGCCCAGGCAAATAGGCAAATCACAAATGCGTAGCCAAGGGTTGCAAGCACCAATTGTTGCCAGCGCACCTGATGATTGCTTCCATCACTCGCGATGTTGGTGCCCTGTACTTTGAACCACGTGCGAACAAACGCCCAGCCAACGACACCAGATATAACGGCCACACCCAGCATGGCGATATCCGTGCGTCTAGAGAGGATGCAAATCTGCGCGGACTCACAGAAGAAGG
>JAAEPE010000679.1 GCA_024222395.1 Myxococcales bacterium | reverse complement strand
CGGGATGTGCTCGACGAGACGCGGTCCCGCTTCCAGGCCGTTTGTCAAATTCAGGTAGTGCTGAACCCGGTTGGGGCTCGTGGGAAGCCGCACCGCCCGCACGAGGCGCGCGTCTGGAAAGTATGTACCCATGGAGAGAGAGAGAACTGTTCTCCTAGGAGAGGCCTCCAGGCCTGGAATCTTTCTCGCTGACGAGAAAGATTCCATATAACTATATACAACGTCTGCTCCATTCCAATACATACTGCGCTGTAAAGCTTCAAGGTACGACAATTTCACGCAGGTGCTCGCTTGGGTCAGCGCGGAGTCGCCGTCCGGACGTCGTTCCGGACATGCGCGACCGCATGTCCGTGCGTCCATCCCCCCTCCCGGTGGTCACTGCGTCGCTCACACACCGTACCCACGTACAGACAACTCAAGAAACGTCGACATGGTTTGGAGCGACTACACGTGGATCTTCGTCTGCTCCATCATTCTCGCCATCTTCGTGGCGTGGGGGATCGGTGCCAATGACGTTGCCAACTCGTTCGCAACCTCGGTGGGTTCCAAGGCGCTATCGCTACGACAAGCGGTCATCGTGGCCGCGATCTTCGAGTTT
>JAAEPE010000678.1 GCA_024222395.1 Myxococcales bacterium | reverse complement strand
CGGGATGTGCTCGACGAGACGCGGTCCCGCTTCCAGGCCGTTTGTCAAATTCAGGTAGTGCTGAACCCGGTTGGGGCTCGTGGGAAGCCGCACCGCCCGCACGAGGCGCGCGTCTGGAAAGTATGTACCCATGGAGAGAGATCTCTCTAGAGAGAAACAATAGTTTGTTTAGTGAGACATCATGATCATCATCGTGATCAAAAGTCACATGCTCGTGCGTGCTATCTCCGTCTCTCTGTCTCCCACCTGCCGCTCGCTCCCTGCGTCCGAATGCTTCAGATGCTTCCTTCAGATGCTTCAGATGCTTCCTTCAGCATGCACACAAGGCGGCTGTATGCCTTCACACACACGAATAGGGTATAGGGCGAGCTCTCGAGAAAGATTCCGTTGGAATTTTGGAATATTCGGCCTGCCGACCGGCCAGCCTCTCTGAAATTCTGCTCCATTCCAATACATACTGCGCTGTACAGCGCTTCAAGGTACGACAATTTCACGCAGGTGCTCGCTTGGGTCAGCGCGGAATCGCCGTCCGGACGTCGTTCCGGACATGCGCGACCGCATGTCCTTGCATCCATCCCCCCTCCCGGTGGTCACTGCGTCGCTCACACACCGTACCCACGTACAGACAACTCAAGAAACGTCGACATGGTTTGGAGCGACTACACGTGGATTTTCGTCTGCTCCATCATTCTCGCCATCTTCGTGGCGTGGGGGATCGGTGCCAATGACGTTGCCAACTCGTTCGCAACCTCGGTGGGTTCCAAGGCGCTATCGCTACGACAAGCGGTCATCGTGGCCGCGATCTTCGAGTTT
>JAAEPE010000677.1 GCA_024222395.1 Myxococcales bacterium | reverse complement strand
GCCGCCGGAGAGCAGCAGGCATGCGGCACGGCACCGAACGTCGGAGAGTGTCAATCCGGGATTCAGACCTGTGACGCGAGTGGGCAATGGGGCGATTGCGAAGGCGAGGTCTTTCCCCGAGATGAGATTTGCGATGGATTAGACAATGACTGCAACACCATCATCGATGACCTGGATGAAGTAGAGGTTTGCGATGGTGTGGACAACAATTGTGACGGCCTCGTCGACGAAAGCTTGGTGCGTGCCTGCTCGAGCGATTGCGGATTGGGCCGAGAGACCTGTGTAGACGGCCAGTACGAGGGCTGCGACGCTCCTGCAGTCGAGCCTGATGTTTGTGATGGTGAGGACAATGACTGCGATGGCACCGCCGACAACAACTGCGAGTGCATTCCGGGCGAAACCATCCAGTGTGGCACCTCGGATGTTGGCGAGTGCAGCTTCGGCACTCAGACCTGCGACAACGATGGCAACTGGGGTGCTTGCGAAGGAGATAGGCAGCCCGAACTTGAAATCTGCGACGGCTTGGACAACGACTGCGATAACGATGTAGACGAGTCCAACGGGCTTGACGAGTCGCGCAACTCAGATGATGTCATTGTGATTTGTCCAAAGGGAGATGACCAACCTGAACCTCCGAGTCGGAGCGATGATCCCCCGCCCCCTCCAGCCCCGAATGCAGACGACCCCACAGGTGGAGTCGTCTCTGGTTGCTCGATACCGGGCAATAGCCAGACCGGTGGATGGCTGGGGATGCTCGCTCTCGTCGGGCTCTTTCGCACGCGGCGCCGAAAGCGCGGCTAGACCGCCGAGCGCAAACAATGTTCGGTCTGATGGTCCTGCTTTCCCGATTGCAGCGTTGCTCATTTCGTCATTTGCCCCGGCAAACTCCTCATTCGTGCCTTGCGCTCGAAATGTCAGAACTCACCACCCTCGGTCATTCTTTTCGCTCGACGGTCTAGCGAATCTCTGTGCCCAACGCTGTCATCGTTGAGACGAAGCTCGGGAACGATGTCGCCACGTTGTCAACGTCATTCACTTTGACATCACCGTCGGCTGCGAGACCGGCGATGACACCGGACATCGCAATTCGATGATCGCCGTGCCCTTCAATCTCACATGCCTTGAAGGGCTCGCCGGCCATGCCTTCGACACTGAATCCATCGTCGCGCTCATCGACGTTGACGCCGAGATTCCTCAGCATCGCGCAGGTTGTGGCAATGCGATCCGACTCTTTAACCCGCAATTCCGCGGCATCGCGAAAGTCCGTAGTACCGGTAGCACGTGCAGCGACGACTGCGAGAATCGGCAGTTCATCGAGTGAGCGCAACGTTAGGTCGCCAGCAATGACGCAGCCTTCTAGCGAATCTGCTGCACCCCGACTCACAACCAAGTCGGCTACCGCATCGCCACTGGCATCCGACCGACACTCTTGCTCAACTCGCGCGCCCATGCTCGCGAGGGCATCGAGGAACCCCGTTCGAGTGCGATTGACGCAGACCTCAGGGACTGAGAGTCGTTCGACCCCAGCAACGAGCCCCGCTGCGATGAGGAAGGCTGCCGATGATGGATCGCCAGGTACAGAGACCTTGCCGCCGGCAAGCTCGCCGTCCCACCCGCTCGGATCGATTCGGATGAACTTGCCGTCTACCGTCAGAGGCGCACCCATGTGCGCGAGCATTAGCTCGGTGTGGTTGCGGGACCGGCCCGGTTCCACGACTTCGGTAGCGCCTTCTGCAAAGAGACCGGCGAGCAAGAGCGCACTCTTGACCTGCGCGGAAGCCACCGGCTGCTCGTAGCGAATTCCCTGCAGACGATCATCTCCCAGCCCCTCGATTACCAGCGGCGGATAGAACTCGTCTTGCTTCTTGCCTGCCGCACCGCCAATGCGAGCGCCCATGAGGGCAAGCGGGGAGGTGACACGGCGCATTGGTCGCCCAGTAAGCGAAGCGTCGCCCGTCATCACAGAGCCAAACGGCTGGGCTGCCAGCAAACCACAGAGCAAGCGCATAGTTGTT
>JAAEPE010000676.1 GCA_024222395.1 Myxococcales bacterium | reverse complement strand
TACGAGCAGGTGTTCCTGAGTATTGACGAGCAACACCTACAGAATGCTTGCCCTTCTTGGCGAAGCCTGTGTCGTCAATCACAAGCGCTTCAATGCCGGGCCACTCACTATCGATCTTCAAGGCACTACGCTGGAACATCTCCTCTTCGGACCACGGGCTAGCCACCACACACTGTTGCAAGCGCTGCCGCATTGCTTCTGTCTCACCAGGCTTGGTCACTAGACGTGCGGCCATGGCAGCGATGTTCTTGCGCTCTCCATTGAGAAGAAGGCCCACGACGTATTGCCTCATCGCGTCACGACGCTCGGGCCGGCCCATCCCGCTAGTCAATGTACCGATGAATTCGTCCAGATCACGTTGAAGCTTCCGAAGCTGATGAGGAGTCATCCGCTAGGTAGATCACTTGAGTCAGAAATCGTCAAGCAAAAGTGACTAAGTAGTACTAGGGGTGCACGACGCTTTGCACGAAGTCGACCTCGCCGTCCTCATCGATGAACTCGAGAGTCATTGTGTCTCCCTCGATAACAGCGTAGACAAAGCCCGGTTTTTGGTCGTCCTCGTACAAGCTGTTGTTCGTCGTGCTTTCGAAGTCCGTTGTCTTTGCGCCTGCGCCACTCACGATGAGCTGCGCACCGCAGAGTGCGTCTGGCTCGTCAATCCACTGGAGATTGTGATCGTGGCCGCAGAAGTAGGCATCCACGGTTCCGCAAACATGGGTATCGAAGAAGGCCTTGATAGCGTTTCCATTGAGTAGTTCAACCGGATTTGGAATGGGCATGTCGAGTACTTCGATAGACTCGTAGCTGCCGGCATTTCCGTGACGCCCATTGCTTCGGTACGGGTGGTGTCCTGCGGCGAAGACCCACTCAGCATCATCGAGCTCTGCGCGAGCTCCGGCATACCAAGCTTCTTGATCGCCGTTATCGGTGTTGCCCCACATGATGCTATTGGTATCGAGCATCATGAAGCCCACGCTGCCAACTCGCAGCGTGTAGAAGGTTGCGGGCATCGTCCACTTATCACTCTGGTCGCTGTAGTTGACTTCGTATGCTCCCTTCTCAAAATCATTGCCCAAGCCGTCGAAGTCCACTAACAAATAGCTGCCGCCGTAGTCGTGATTGCCGAGCACCGGGTAGAACGGCACAGTGTCGGGAATTGCTGCGTAGGGCATTTCGAAATAATCTTGCCACAGAGGATCCGATACTCCAGCGACTCCGGCGTCGTAGAAATTGTCGCCGAGCAGGACAACGAAATCGCAGCCTCGGGTCGCACAGATATTCGCGACCTCGTTGCCCACCTTGTACTGGCTCGCAGATCCAGTTCCGGTATCGCCCATCGCGATGAAGCGAACGACCTCTGAGATTTGTCGCCCTGCATCGGGGCTACTGGCGTCGGGGCTACTGGCGTCGGGCGTGCTCGCAGCAGGTCGAGCATCGTAGTCACCGCCTCCCCCACCAGGATTATTAGTACCGTCAGCTCCGCATCCGAAAGCAAAGAGCACCGAAGAGAGAAGCGCTACCTGCCCAGAACATCCCATACGTGCTTAGGTATCACACCCAAGGTCGATTGTGCGAAGGCAATTCGCCAGGAGTGTGAGATCGATCTAAGATCTAGGCGGCGCGGCGGATCGCGTCGTATGAACTTTCGAGGCCCCGCCGTCCTGTACGCGGCCCGAAGGTGCGCCATTTGCTCTGCACGAGGCTGGCTCCAGTGCTGTCCAGCGTGCTTCATCCGCTTTTGGAGGACGTGGCGGTGGCCACTCTCGACGAATCCTGAGCCGATCATGAATCCCTCATCTCAAGAAAAGCGGTCTCTCATTCGGTGTTGATGATTCGAGTAGTACCGCTTCAGAGCTCGAACCGCCTTCCGCTTCTTGCCACGACACGAGAATGCAAATCCTTCTAGGTCCATCAGGATCTCGTCAAGTCGACCTTCTGCGATCAAGCGCCTTTCCAAAAACCTCGATTACCTCGCCTTTCTCTCGTAACTCCAACTTCC
>JAAEPE010000675.1 GCA_024222395.1 Myxococcales bacterium | reverse complement strand
CCTATGGGCAGCCAAGCGTCGTACCCTGAAGTATCAAAGCCATCGACATCACCGTCGAGGTCCATATCGGCATCAAGGTCCGCATCCACATCGTGGTCGAGCTCGTGATCGCCACCGGCAAAGATCGACAGCATCAGCAGGCAGCCGCCGATAATCAGTGTGGTTAGGTAGAGCGTTATCATGTTCCTCCTTCTTGTTCTCCGTGCCTTTGGAACGCAGCTTTGTATTGAGCTGCGATATGCAAATAGGTACAGGATTCACCTGAGCTTCGCTTCCCTACTGCGAGTCCCATTCCAAGTCCGCCCAAGCCTCCAAGTCCCGCAAATCCCCGCACGAGCGCAATTGCCGGAACGCTAACACACAGACACTACCCCTCGCGCCTCGGCAAAATGGCGCGATCGAGCTATACTGCGCCATGCCCTCGAAGTTCGCGAATGCCATCGACATCTGGGCCGGAAATCCGTTCCGCATCTTTTCTCCCGACGATCGCAAGACGGCAAGGCATGCACTCCTCACGGGCCCAATCTCCGCAGAGCTCAGCCGGTGCGTGCGGTGTGGGGATTTGACCAAGGCGAAGACTCTCATCCTGGCAATGGGCCACGCCCAAGCCAGTGCAAGTGATGCAAAGCCCGGCCAGATCCTCCAGTCAGCCCACCTGCCAGCCTCCGTGTTGCGAGAGTTGCCTCGCAAGCGTGGCGAATATGTGCGAGTCGC
Organism: Myxococcales bacterium; assembly: GCA_024222395.1. Lineage (GTDB taxonomy): Bacteria > Myxococcota_A > Polyangia > Haliangiales > Haliangiaceae > NORP324. The sequence continues at coordinate 18,678 of JAAEPE010000675.1, read as the reverse complement.
GGCGGCAGCCGGTCGCGCCTATCAGGCACTGGAGCGAATTCTCGGCGGCTCCTCAGCTATGAACCAGCTGCGGGCAGAGATTTGGGGCGCGTGCTTTGGTGAGAGTCTAATGCACACTCTTGAGCTCGAGCAGGTCATTAGAGATCACGATGTTCTCATCCTGGGCGAAACCGGAACCGGAAAAGAGGCGGTTGCCCAGGTCTTTCTGGAAGCCACTCCAGGAGCCGGGAACGGTGGCCCTGCCCCGCAATCCGCTCTCAACGCCGCAGCGATTCCCGACACGCTTGTGGAGAGCGAGCTCTTCGGCCACGGCAAAGGCGCGTTCACCGGAGCGACCGAAGCTAGACTCGGGCGACTGCGGGCTGCCGCGGGCGGCGCCTTCTTTCTGGACGAAGTGGGCGACCTTCCAAGCACCACCCAAGTCAAATTGTTGCGAGTGATGGAGACCAACGAGATCTACCCACTAGGCACAGATACGCCTCACCAAGCCGACGTCCGATACGTCGCTGCGACCCACAAAGATCTGCGAGAAATGGTCGACAACGGAGAGTTCCGCCGTGACCTCTTTGGGCGATTGGCGGGAATCACCATCCAGATTCCACCCCTCCGCGATCGCCCTGAGGACATCGAGGAAATCGGCATGGGTTTTGTGAAGAAGTACATAGGTGAACGCGAAGGCGGACTCGACAGTGCCCCGCTACTTCGCTGGCTGCGCTCCGGTGAAGCCCGAAACTATCACTGGCCGGGAAACGTGCGCGAACTTCAGAATGCCCTTCGCAACCTAATGCTGGGCCTCTCCCCCGGGGTTTCTGCTGCCAGAGTCGCCCCCTCGGCCGATGTGGATATCCCAGTGTCCATCGCCCGTGGGGAGTCCACGCTTGAGCGGGTGGAAGAGTGGTATGTCGGCAAAGTACTCGCCCAAAACCAAAGCAATCTAACCCAGGCCGCGCAGACCCTTGGGGTCAACCGATCGACTCTCAGGCGCCGTCTGAAGCGACAACAGGGCTAGCTCTCTTGCTCGGGCAGGTGGCATCGCTATAGTGCCTGGCATGGCACGCAAGATACCAGCCTCGGGCATTAACCTCTTCCAACTCATCTACATCCTCCGAAACGACTATGAAGAGAAATCCGGGCAAAAGGCACTCAATCTATCACTGGGAAACCCGGACGGTGTGCCGCCCGAAGCCATCCTGAAGCTACAAGCCAAATACGCTGCGAATCCGGGATTTGGCTACCACACCTACGCCGAAGATACGAACCTGCACAGTTTCGCAGAAGGCATGGTTGAGCTACACGGTGGTGTTGTCCTGGCCGACCACAAACACCTAGGAATTCTCCCAATCCCTGGCATCAAGACTGCGGGTGCTCTCATGCCTCTGGCCTGCGGCATGCACCTGCCGGACAGCGGCAACAGGGGCTCTTTCAGGGTCGTCTCCAACCTCCCTGCCTACGACGTCATTGGCACTTGGACCGAGTCATACCTGGGCAGCACACGCATCCCCTGGCCCCTGGTTAGTGAGGACGATATGCGCCTGAATGTGGACAGGCTTCGCGGCTCTCTCGTTGCGCACAATGTCGAGAAGGTTGACTTGGTATACGTCATTCGACCGGGCAACCCAGCCGCAGTTGGCGCCAGCGAAGCGGAATGGCGGGAGATCATCGAGTGGTGTATCGAGAATAATGCCCGCCTCGTCAATGATGGAGCCTACGCTGGGCTGTGCGAACCAGGTACACACACCTCCCTCGCCAAGATTGCGTGCCAGTACGAGGACCTCGACTGGATCGAGATGTACTCGGTAAGTAAATCCTTTAGCGACCCGGGCGCTCGCCTCGGAGCCATTGTCGGATCTCGCGATTTTGTCGACGACTTCAATTTGATCAAGGGCAACTGCGAGTCCGGCCCTGTGCCCTCGGTGATGGCGGCGTACGGTGAGTTCTTCCAAAACCGAGACGCAGCCAGAGCAGAACTCGATAGCTTGCGCAGCCTCTATCGCGCTCGGCTTGACTATGTCATCGGAGCCTTTAGGGGTATCGGCATGCAGCAGGCATGCGATACCAGCGCAGGGTTCTTCACCCTTTGGCGCGTCCCAAAGAAGGTCTTCGGAGTTGTTCTCAGTGAAGACGAGCGAGCCCGGGACAAGCCCGCTCAAGAAGCTTTCAATCGCCTGGTCATCGAAGAAACCGGTATCGTCGGAGTGCATTTCAGAGGCCCGGGTGCCGACGACAATGGCGAGCCACTCATCCGCTACGCCGTCTGCGACGACGTGCTTGCGCCAGAGTTCAAGGATCGCTTCGAAGCAGGTCTCGCCCGCATGACCCCCGAGTACTAGGCTCGAGTTTGGCGGTTTCTCGTCGCGAGAATGAGGCCCAATTGTTCACAGCAAGGCGCGAGGAGAGTTTTGGTGCAGGCGTAGCGAGCTACGGTGAGCACAAAACTCGACAAGCAACGCAGCTGTGGGGGAATGGGACCATTCGCAGCAGAGAAAAGCGCAAAACTCGAGACTAGACCGTCGAGCGAAAAGAATGACCGAGGGCGGTGAGTTCTGATCTTTCGAGTGCAAGGCGCGAATGAGGATCTTGCCGAGGCAAATGACGAAATGAGCAACGCTGCAATCGGGAAAGCAGGACCATCAGACCTATCACTATTTACGCTCGGCGGTCTAAGGACGAGAGAACTCGGGTTCTTTCGAGGGCTCCAGATGTTTGACGTCCGCGAGGCTCTTCACGTAGTGGGCAACCGCCCAAGCTCGCTCGGCGCCGAGATGGCCGAAACCGGGCATAGCGCCCTGCAACCCCATGGTGATTGCGCGATAGATATCGGCGACATCGTGATCGAGAATGCCTCTCGGCCCCTCGCTAGAGGCAACAGACCGCATCTGATGCCGGCGAAAGTCTGGCGGCAGCAGAGCGGCATTGTAGTCATTCGACCAACTGGCCACCGGCTCCGAAGCATCCCCTGCCCTCACCGGCGCGCCCCACGCCTCAAGCTGCGCACGGCTCACATAGGCAGGATGGCAAGCCGCACATTGGAAGACCACGTGATACAGCTCTTCGCCTTCAGCTACCGCTCGTGAGAATTGTTCTGCACTTGCATACGGGTCTGAATACATGGCCGGCGCTTTCACTCGCAGACTCTCGCTGCGATAGCCTCCTCCCTCGGGGGAGAATGTCTTGATGTACTGGACTACGGCCTGCAGCTCATTCGTCTTGAGGGCCCACGGTCGCATGTATGTGCCCTTGAGCCCAAGAGTTATGATGCGCTCGAGTTCCTCATCGCTGGCAAGCCCTGCACCTGCGACTCCGGCGAATTTGAACTTTGCCGAGCGAAAGTCTCTGGGCGCAGGCCATTGCCCGTAGGCCGAAACCCCAGTGCCATCACCATCGCCCCCATGACAATTGAGGCAGTGTTTCTTGTAGACACGGCGGCCCTGCTCCAGAACGTCCGCGGGAACGGTAACTCCTCCCAGTGCAAGAGGCTCAGTGAAGACGGGCTTGTCTGAACATCCGCCGGAGGCCAGGAGCAAGAGTGCCGCGACGAAGAGTGTCTTGGTGAAACTCTCAAGCACGACCAGATTGTCGCCCCCCTTCCTGAGGCTGAGTTTCGACCTGCCAAGGCCAGCGCACTCAGCTAGCGCGCCTAGCTTCCCCGAAACGATGTTCAACAACGTCCGACATCCTCCACTTGCTGCACTTATCTGCGCTGGGGCCATCATGAGTGCGGCAGTTTGGACCGATTCCCGGCTGTATTGCCCGCCCAGCTTGCATTCTCCAGCAGCCCTCACTAGATTCCGCCCGATGTCGGCAAACTCCATCAAAACGGTCAAACGTGTCGTCTTGGTCGCAAGCCTCATCGCCGCTCTGCTTGCAATTGCAAGCATCGTGAGTAACTCCTCCGGCACGAATGGCCTACCCTCTCAGTCCACTCCCAAGGTGCCCGAATTCTACGGTGAGGTGCCCGACTTCTCGTTTCTGAATCAGAGCAAGGAGAGCTTTGGCAAGGCGCAACTTCTCGGCCGGGTAAGCATCGCCAACTTCATTTTCACCCGCTGTCGTACAGTCTGCCCAGTCTTCACCATGAAGATGAAGCGTGTCGCCGAGCAAACCCCTGAGGAAATCCAGCTTCTCTCCTTCTCTGTCGATCCCGAATACGACACCCCGGAGCGTCTAGCAGCCTATGCCGCCGAGCACGGCGTAGACACAAAGCGCTGGCATTTCCTGACAGGGGACGCCAAGGCAATCAAAGAGACGGTGGCAGGTGCACTAAAGATCTCTATGGAACGCGAAGGAGTCGACGAAGAGGGCATTCCCGACATTGTGCACGGTGGTCATTTTGTGCTTCTCGATGGCATGGGTAGAATCCGGGGCTACTACAACTCCGACGACCCCGAGCGCATCCAGATCATGATCAAGCATGCATCCTGGCTTGCACAGCAAGTTAGCCAGAATTAATGAGCCAAGCCCAAGACTCCTCCGGTTCCCCACAACCGAATCCGAATCCACCTCCGCATCTTAGCGTGCTCTCTGGCTTTCTCATGGGAGGAGCTGACGCCATCCCAGGCGTATCAGGTGGCACCATCGCGCTGATCCTCGGGCTCTACGAGCGTTTCATCGAATCACTATCTGCCGTGGTTCAGGCTCCGCTCGCCCTTGGTAATGCAAAAAAACACGCCCAGCTTGCCGTGGCGCTCCGCTTTCTCATTCCTCTGGGCATCGGCGTCGCCTTGGCCTACGTCCTCGTAACGAAACTCTTGGTCGGCAAGAGCGAGAACCCCGGGCTAATGATTCGCTCCGAGACCGCCCCCCACTGCTACGCTTTTTTCTTCGGGCTTGTCCTAGTGAGCCTCCAAGAGCCATGGAAGCGCATCAAAACCAAGTCCGCAGGCCAGTGGATAGCCGCTGCCATTGGTTGCGCCTGTGCTGCCACCTTTGCGGGGCTTCCCCACGTAGGTGGCACCCCGGATTCATGGATGCTGATTCTCGGAGGCGCTGGTGCCATCTCCGTCATGATTCTCCCAGGTGTAAGCGGCTCTCTCCTTCTTGTAATCCTCGGCCAATATCAAGTCATCGTGAACGCCTTGCATGACCACGACTTCGCAACCTTTGGCATTTTTCTAGGCGGCATTGCCCTTGGAGTTGTGACCTTTGTGCCTCTCCTTAAGCGCGTGCTCGCCAGCCATCACGACCTCACGATGGCAGCGCTCACCGGACTTATGGCAGGTTCACTTCGGGCGCTCTGGCCGTGGAAGTCCAGCTACGACATCAAGGCTGGGCAAATGGACAATACCGGTATCGGCGATGGAATTCTGCTGGTTCTCGTTGCTGGAGCCGCCGGAGCTGCACTGCTCTTCTTCCTCCACATCCTCGAGCGCAAGCTCGTCAAGCACGACGACGCCCCTAAAGCAGGAGCATAGTGGAGTTCGCAACGAATTTCGGCCTCGTCACCCTCGGCGGCCTCATCCTCTACCTGGGCGCTGAGTGGCTGGTGAAAGGCGCAGCAGGGCTCGCCAAGACGTTCGGGATCAGAGAAATCGTCATTGGCCTCACGGTAATCGCCTACGGCACATCCGCTCCGGAGCTAGCCGTCAGCGTCTCCGCGAATCTCAAGGGCTCAAGCCCCCTTGTCTTCGGCAATGTCATTGGCTCATGCATCGCAAACCTGGGTCTCATCCTGGGTATCACCGCCCTCATCGCTCCGCCGAAAGTCGATTCAAGCCTGACTCGGCGCGACGTACCAGTGCTCGTGCTCTCGGTGATCATTCTTCCGGTAATGCTTATCAACTTCGGCGTTACCCGCGTCGAAGCCGCCTTCCTTCTCGGGCTGGCAGTGGCCTACAGCCTGATGACCCTCGCCTCTTCCAAGTCCGAGTTGGCCCAATCCGCTGCAGATCTTGAGTCGACTGCCGAGGCTGGAGGTGCCCCCGCCGGCGAAGGAGGCTGGCGTCTCTTGGGCATCACCCTCGTGGGCCTTGGTCTCTTGGTGGGTGGCGGAGAACTCTTCGTATCGGGTGCCAAGGGAATCGCTCTCGATCTCGGCATGAGCGACCGGCTAGTCGGTCTCACCATAGTCGCCTTTGGGACTTCGCTCCCAGAGCTCGCGGCCAGCCTGGTCGCTGCGCTCCGCGGTCACTCGGGCTTGGCGATCGGAAATGTTGTTGGTTCGAACATTTTCAATATATTCCTCGTCGTAGGTGCCTCAGGGAGCATTCGCGCCCTTCCTGGCGACATCACGAAGCTCACACTCGATGTGGGTTTCCTAATCGGCCTCACCGTCTTTGCTGCCGTGGCCATGCGCACCGAGCGCACGGTGACAAGACTCGAAGGGTGCGTGCTGCTCATGGCGTATGTCACGTTCTTGGTCCTGGCGATCGCCGGTCTGTAGAAGTCGCGCGATCCTGGGTGTGCGACCTGGGTTCTCACCCTCCCAATCGCGCTGAGCCCAGTTCGATCACATCTATCCGAAACAGCTGCGATTCCAGCGTACTCACCGCATGACTTGAGGCCACCGGAGTCATGGCGTGCAAGGGATTGCTCCTAGCAATTACTCAGTGGAACGTTGTATGAAGACTGTAGATGAGTAATGCAGAGCGTTTTCTCCTCCCTCTCCTGGTCTTGGCTCCCTATCTCGCTCAAAGTGGCGAAGCCAAAGCGGAAGCCCGCCCCGTCACGACCTTCGAATGGGTGGACTCGAGCATGGCGGATATCGCCGAGCCCAATGGGCATACCTCGAAGATCATCTTCCTCAATCGCTGCGAGGGTGGATGCACAATTTCGCGTGGTTTCAACGACTCCCGCACCAATCGCTCTACCATCGTGCCCCCCGGGACTTACACGATTAGCGAATGGAACAAGGGAGATTCCCAGTGGGAAGACCTGGTTAGTTGCGTCAAGGCTCTCTACGATCCGTACGACATCGTCATTACCGACGTCGACCCGGGGTCCAGCGTCGAGCACTTCGAAGCTATCGTCGCTGGCCGTGCAAATGAGGCGGCTATGGACCAAGGAGTTGGTGGTGTTGCCCCCTTCAGCTGCGGCGTCATCAACAACGCAATAACCCTCAACTTCGCCAACGAGAACTTCTACTCCCAGGGCATCAAGGATATCTGCGAGACCGTCGGCCAAGAGACCGCTCACGCCTTTGGCCTCGAGCACGAGTACCTCTGCACCGATCCGATGACCTACCTCTCCGGCTGCGGCTACAAGTGGTTCCAAAACGAGAACGCCTCTTGCGGTGAGTACTCACCCGCGTCGTGCCAGTGCCGCAACAATCAAAACTCCCATAGGCTTCTCGAAGATCACTTCGGCGTAGGCCCAAACCCCGGTCCAAACCTCACCTTTGTTCGCCCTGAGGCAAACTCCAACGTGAGCCCAAATTTCGTCATCGAAGTATCGGGTGACGACTATTACTACGGGCTCAACAACGTCGAAATCCTCGTGAACGGCCAATCCACGGGAACAATGTCCTCCGCTCCCTACATTTTCAACGCGCCCGAAGGAACCAACGGCTTCACGACAATAGAAGTTCGCGGGACGGACGCTCGAGGAATCACGAGCGAAAAGGAAATCGAAGTCAACGTCGGCGAGAGTTGCGATGCGGGCGGATGCCCAACGGGTCGAGTCTGTTTCAATAACTTTTGCATTGCCGACTCCAGCACCCCTGGTGGTTTCGCTGCCAGCTGCGACTCCGACGACACGTGCAACTCCGAGATTTGTGCGAGAGATGAAGACGGCGTCGGCAGCTGCACGGAAACTTGCGAGCTGGATAAGGGGCAATGCCCTGATGGATATGGCTGCCTGAAGGCAGGAGGGGGCACCAATGTCTGTTGGCCGGGGGTCACCGAGGACACCGGCTGTGGCTGCAGCTCCACAAACCCGGGCGGCGGCCTTGCCGGTCTCCTGCTCGGTCTCCTCGGCCTTGTCTACCAGCGCCGGCGGCGTCATTCGTAGCGCATGAAAGCCGCTAGCCTCCTTGTCGCATGTGCCGCTGCCCTAGGGGCGGAAAACGGCGCTGCGTCGGCGGAGACTGCTCGCGGAAGCTACCTGCACGCAGATCCGAGCCGAGTCGATATTGGCTCGGCGACGAGTCACACCTCGAATGTCATCTACCTAAATGGGTGCTTCGGCAGCGGGTGCGATTTCAGTCCGGGCAACGAGAGTTCTATAGAGAATACGAGTTCGCTCATCGACGCGCCAAGGCACGTCCCCCCATTTAGCGGCGGGCAGATGCAGTGGGACGCCATCGTCGACTGCGTTCGCGATACCTACAAACCTTTCGACATTGAAATTACCGACCAAGACCCCGGCAACGAGCCTCACTTCGAAGCCATCGTGGCCGGCGAAGCTTCGGACATTGGCATGGTGGGGCTAATCGGCGGCCTTGCACCGTTTCTGTGCGGCGAGACCATCAACAACGCCATCACCTTCAGTTTCGCCGCACTCGTCGACAATGACGTAGCAGAGACCTGCTGGGTTATCGCGCAAGAGACGGCTCACGCTTTTGGCTTGGATCACGAGTACCTGTGCTCAGACCCAATGAGCTACCTGCGAAGCTGTGACTACAACAAGCGCTTTCAAGACGAGGATGCGCCGTGCGGGGAATTCGGCGAGAGAGAGTGCTCATGCGGCGGCCCAACACAAAACTCCTATCGCAGACTCCTCGAGCACTTTGGTCCCGGCGTCGCTACGCCGCCAACAGTGGCCATCGATAGCCCCGCCAACGGGGACGAGGTCGAGGCCGGTTTCATTGTGCGCACAAGGGCCAGCGACAACCTCCGCGTCGACCGAGTCGAGCTTCGGGTCAATAGCGTCATTGTCGGCGTCAGCGAATCCGAGCCGTATATCTTCAATGTTCCAGAGACGATCAGCGACGGTCGTCTGCGGCTTGAAGTCACGGCCTACGACAACTACGACTACCAAGGCGCCGCAATCATCGAAGTGATTCAAGGCGAGCCTTGCGACAACCCGGGCGACTGCGCTGGGCTTGAGACCTGTGTTAGTGGCCGCTGCGTCCCCGGGCCGGACGCCGAAGATGGCCTTGGGCAACAGTGCCTCGAAGCTGCGGACTGCGCCTCTGGGAGATGTGGCACTAGCAAGTCGACCAGCGTTTGCACCGAAGTCTGCAACGGAGCCTGCACTTGTCCAAGCGGATTTGGCTGCCGAACGACCGACGACGGTTCGGAATGCTGGCCAGGTTACGACGACAATGGTGGCTGTTCTACTGGCGTCCAGGGGGGGGCGGGTGGACTCGCAACATGGTTCTTGGCTGCTTTGCTGCTCTTCTTATGTCGCCGCCGTTTGCTAGGGTGAGTGCTGTGCAGCTTCGAGATTACGCCGCGTCCATCGTCCTTGGGACGAACTTTGAGGGCGAGATGCGGAGGCCGCCCACGGCCTTGGCGAATGGCGGCAAGAGCGAATCGCCCCAATGCCAAGAATCGCGAGGAATACTGAATGCGGGCAATCGTCGCAAATTTCGACTGTGAGCTAGTCTGGGCCCAAGCGCACAGCCCCGGGCCGCACAAAACACTGCCCAAAGTAGTCCGCAGGGCGGTCTCAGAACTTTCCCAGTCCCTGCGAGTCTTTGCACGAGAGGACGACTCGCTATTTACATTGTGCGACCTCGCAGAAGGAATCCCGCCAGCCCTTAAGAACGCCGGCGAAGTGCTGCTCTGGGGACAGACTTTGCAACATCACGGCAAGCCCTCCATGCCATCACAAGAGGCACCATGGCAAGAGCAGCTCTGGCTGCTTGGCTGCGATGCAGACGTAGCGGCAGCGTGCAACGACCGACGCTTCGCCGCGAAACTCGCCCTGCCCCCCGAGTTGGAACTTGGCTCGGTGCGGGTCGTAGAGTCCATTGAAGAGCTCGATGCCTACGTCGAACGTGGCGAGCTGGGCCCGGACCAATCCTGGGTAGCAAAGGCGCCATGGAGCGCCTCGGGCCGTGAACGGCTGACACGCCGAGGGCGCGAAGTCGAAGGCGAGCAGCGCACCTTCGCCAAGAAGCTCCTACAACGCTACGGAGCCCTGCTCGTCGAACCATGGATGCAACGCACAGGCGACTTTGCCGTCTGTGGCCTTATCGGCGAGACAGCAGAGAGCTGCACGATTTTCCCTGCACATCAGCTCCACTGCGACCGTGGCGGCGTCTTCCGCGGCATTCGCATTGATGACGAGCAGACCCAAGCCATGCTTGGCCCCCACAATGCTCCGCTGATGCAATGCGCGCATCTCGTTGCAGGAGCCCTGCGCCGCCGTGGCTACCGCGGAGCATTCGGCATCGATTCATTTCTCTACCAGGACTCGAGCGGAACCCGGTTGCGAGCAGTCTGTGAGATTAATGCGCGCATGACCTTCGGGCTGGTTGCCCGGGCCATCGCCTCGGGCGCGGGCGAACTTACGTGCGACTTCGCCCCTAGCTGCTAATATTGCGACCTTCACGATGAGCATTGTTACTGGCCTTCTCTCTGCGCTCTTCCCGCCAAGGCGCGAGGTGATTGCCGATCTGATTCCCGGTAGGCGCGCACTGGTTCGCGGCACAGTGGTCGCACGAGATTTCATCGATAGCACGCTCACTGCAGAGCGCTGCGTCTACTACCGCTACGCTGTTGAAGAGTGGCGCAATACGCACATGGCTGGCCTGGCGAGCGATGGCTACTGGGCCCATACCCGCTTTGACGAGGCCATTGTCGAGTTCTATTTGCAAGATGAGGATGGTGCGAGGCTCATCGTCTCGCCGCAGAACGCCTCTGTAGAGCGCGGTCGCGGCGTGCAACCACAGGCTGTCGACATGGGTGTCATGGGACAGCGAGCCCGGGAACTGCGCATATGCCCGGGCGATCTAGTCGAGGTCCAAGGCACGGTCGCGCGCGTCTCAGACCTCTTTGATCAAGACCGCGATTACCGAGGCAATGCGAGTCGGCTGATGCTGTACGCATCGCCGAACGACTCGCTCTCGATCCACATTCTCGATCCGGGGTGCTAGCGAATCAGCTCGGAGATGGCTTTGAAGTCATCTCCCTCGGCGCGACCGAGGAGATCCATGACAATGGTCTCCGTCGAGGTGAGTTGGGCTCCACAGGCCTCCGCGATCCCCAGTCCCACACGATAATTATGCTTGGCTCGTGACACCACCCCGTCCACTGGTACGTGTACGGAAGCGCCAGCCCCTATCAACGCGCGCACGCTCTGATAGACACAGATGTGCGTTTCCATACCGGTTACGATCCACTGGCTGCGGCCCTGCGCCGAGAGTCGCGCGCTGGCCTCGGCAAACCCCTCTGCAGCGCACACCGAGAAGTCGAGCTTCTCAAATCGGGTGAGTTCATCGATATCGTTTAGCGCATCGCCAATGGCAGCCACGGTCGGCCCCAAGCCCTTGGGGTACTGCTCGCTAACGACGACCGGAATTCCCATGCGTCTAGCAGCCTCGATGAGGATGGTCGTATTGCGAACGGCCGCTGCCATCGGCGCTTCGGGCATGGCTGCCGCGAGACGCTCCTGCACGTCAATAATCAGCAGGCAAGCCGTGCTCTTGTCGAGGTGCATTGCGCTCATGCCAAGAACTCCAGCGCTTCGGCGAGGAGCCTTCCTCGCTGCTTCTCCTCTGCAAGCCGCCTGTATTGCTCCTCGACAACCTCTTCTGGCGCCCGAGCGAGAAACTTCTCATTGCCAAGCTTCTTCTCGATTCCAGAGACTTCTTTCTCCGCTTTGCCAATCTCCTTGCGGATACGATCCTTCTCGGCGTCGATGTCCACGAGACCGGCAAGAGGCACGATGACTTCGATGTCGCCACCGACAATGGCCTTAGCAGACTGCGGCACGTGATCGCCTTTCTCACAAATCGTGACGTCCAAACGTCCGACGCTCTCAATGATGGACTTGCGACCGATGAGAACCTCACGACATTCTTCGGAAGGCACTCGCACCTCGATAGCAATTCGCTGGGCCGGTGGAACATTGTAGGTCGCACGCAGCGTTCGGGCTGCGACGATAACGTCACGAACAAGCCCCATGTCGCGCTCTGCAGCCTCGTCGATGAGCCCCTCGTGCGCTTGAGGATAGAGAACATTCACAAGAGCCCCTGATACCTCACTAGGCTTGGGCAGCTTCTGCCAGATTTCCTCGGTGACGAAGGGAATAATCGGATGCAGTAATCGCAGTGCCGTTTCGAGGACGGTCACGAGCACGCCTTGCGCTACAAAGCGCTTTTGCTCTTCACCACGGAAGGACGGCTTGGACATCTCGATGTACCAATCGCACAGTTCCCCCCAGACGAAGTGATACAGAGCATTCGCTGCCTCGCTGAAGCGGAACTCACCTAGAGCCGAGTCGACCTCTGCGGCCACTCGTTGCAAGCGAGAGAGAATCCAGCGCTGTGGCAAGTCGAGTGCGTTCTCGGATTCGGCGGAGGGCGTACCGTCACGAAGCACGTTTGCGAAGCGATTGGCGTCAAAACCCTCGAGATTCATGAGCGAGAAACGCGAGGCGTTCCAAAGCTTGTTAACGAAGTTCCGATAGCCCTCGACCCGCTCCATGGAGATGCGAATGTTGCGCCCTGGCATTGTCATCGCAGCCAAGGAGAAGCGCAGTGCATCCGAGCCCATGGCAGAGATGCCCTTTGACATGTTCTTCTTCACGAATTTCTGAGCTGCGGGATTGCCGGTCGCAGACTCCATCAATTCGTCGAAGGTGGCGCCGTGCACAATGTTGAGCGGGTCGATGACGTTGCCCTTGGTCTTGGACATTTTCTCGCCGTTCTCATCGGTAACGACCGGAGTTAGGTAGACGGTCTCAAACGGCACTTCGTCCATGAAGTTGAGCCCCATCATCATCATGCGAGCCACCCAGAAGAAGATGATATCCGGCGCTGTAACGAGCACGGCATTGGGGTAGAAGGCCTTCAGCGCGCGAGTCTTCTCCGGCCACCCCAACGTAGAGAACGGCCACAGTGCCGAACTAAACCAGGTATCGAGAACGTCTGTGTCCTGCCGCAGCTTGTCTGATCCGCAAGCGCAGCTCGTCGGCGTCTCTCCGGCCACAGTCGCCTCACCGCACGCATCGCAGTACCAAGCTGGAATGCGATGCCCCCACCATAGCTGGCGCGAGATACACCAAGGTTTGATGTTCTTCATCCAGTGCATGTAGGTCTTGGTCCAAAGCTCGGGCACGAACTTGGTGCGTCCGTCCTCCACGGCTTCGATGGCACGCTTGGCCAACGGCTCAGTGTTGACCCACCACTGCTCGCTGAGTATTGGCTCGATGACCGTATTGGAGCGATCACATCGCCCTCTAGATACCTTGTAGTCTTCGATCTCACCGAGATTGCCCGAAGCACCTAGGTCGGCCACAATCACTTTCCGGGCCTCATCGACATGGAGGCCGATGTACTTCTCAGGGATATCGCCGCACAGCTTGCCATCGTGATCAACGATGCTTCGCGAGTCTAGGGCGCAGCGCTGACCACACTCAAAGTCGTTGAAGTCGTGGGCCGGCGTCACCTTTACGGCGCCCGAGCCAAACTCTGGATCGACGAAGGTATCGGCCACGACAGGAATCTCGCGATCACAGAGTGGGAGCTTGAGAGTTTTCCCGATAATATCAGTGTAGCGCTCGTCGTCGGGATGCACAGCAACACCTGTGTCTCCGAGCAGAGTTTCGGGACGGGTAGTTGCGACCGTGATGAATCGCCCTGGCTCGCCAGCAACCTCGTACTTCAGCTCCCACAAAGAGCCCTGCTCTTCGATGTTGTTCACTTCTAGGTCAGAGACTGCGGTGCGGCAGTCCGAGCACCAATTGACTAGGCGATTGGCTCGGTAGATAAGGCCCTGCTCGTGCAAGCGCACAAAGTCCTCGCGAACCGACTCAGAGGCACCATCGTCCATGGTGAATCTCTGGCGCTCCCAGTCCAAAGAGAAGCCCATGAGCTTCATTTGCTCCTCAATGCGACCGGAGTGCTTCTCTTTCCACGTCCAGACTCTCTCGAGGAAAGCCTCGCGACCAATATCGTGGCGACTCTTGCCCTCCCTGGCTCGCAAGTCCTTTTCGACGAGCATCTGGGTGGCGATGCCAGCGTGATCCGTACCGGGCATCCACATAGCGTTGCGCCCCTGCATGCGGCGCCATCGCACGAGAATGTCCTGAATCGTCGAGCCGAGCGCGTGCCCCATGTGCAGCGCACCGGTCACGTTCGGGGGCGGCAGGGTTACCGCGAAGGGTGCCTTCGCGGCGTTTTCATCTGCGTGAAACGCCCCTGAGTCAAGCCACGTGGAAAGCCAGTGTGGCTCGACATCGCTAGCGACGTACTGCTTCGGTAGCGATGGTGTTGTTGTCGGCGGCGGAGTTTGATTCGGCGGAGTTGAGTTCGACACTGCCGCCGAGTCTTACCGCGCTTTGGCGGTAAGGGTGTCGAGGTTTTCCCGAATAATACTCTCGGCTAGATCCGGGACGACTTCCCAAATAATGCGCTCGAGCATCTCGCGACTCACATCGCCCAAGGCTGATGCTTGGTCCGAACTCATACCACCAGATTGCGCTGCGCCAGTGGCCATTGCTTCGGCTTGACTGGCGAGCACGAGCCGAATCGGCTTGCCGGGCTGAGCCTTGATCATTGGTTTCCGGGTAGCGGCGGGCTTTGCGGCAGCGACAGGTGCCGGAGCTTGAGCCGCAGGCTTGGCGGCCACAGGGCTCGGCGACTGCGGCGCCTTGACTTCGGGAATCGCAGGCTTGACAGCTGCCGGGATCTTAAGCGAAGGCTTAATGGCAGCGACGCCAGCAGGCAGCGGCTTGCTCGGAGGCATCTCCAACGCCGGCATTCCCATGAGGGTTGCCGAACGTGGTGGGCCTGCATCTGCAACGGGCTTTGCAGCCGGAGCTGCTGCTGCTGCCGCTGGAGCGGAAGCAGAAGGACCCGCGCTCACGAATTCTGCGAGTTTCTCGACAACCTTGTCGGTCTGCCAAGGCTTGACGATGTGGCCGTCACAGCCTGCTGCCGCACCTTTGCCCTCATCGTAAACTTCTGAGTTGCCACACATCATGACGACAACAGCGCCGCTATGGGCGGCCTTAAGCTCCTTCGCCAAGTCGTAGCCCGAACCATCAGGCATGACTGCATCGACGAGAATCAAACAAGGCGGTTTTGTGCTCGCCGAGGACTTGGCCTCATTGTTATTGCGTGCGCCGACGTACTCCCAGTTGGATTTGCGGAAGGTAATCTCCGCAACGGTTTGCATGGTCACGCTATCGTCTACACAAAGTAAGATATTGCTCATTCAGCCGGTTCTCCCCAAAAATCAGGCAAGGAGAATTATCGAGCCCGGCGAGATTCGCTGTCAAGATAAGTGCCCCGGAAGATTGGAGGTATCGGCGTATTGCTGGGCTAGCCGCGACACAGCCTAGTGAGTATATTGCGCGCGCCATGGCTGTACCTCTTAGCCCCTTTGTCCTTGCGGCCCAACAGGCCGTTGCCCACGCGCTCGGCACCGAACCCGAGATGTTCGTCGTCGGTACGCCTCCGAATCCAAAAATGGGAGATCTGGCCGTCGGGTGTTTTCCGGCTGCCAAGGCCCTGAAGGCGGCTCCCCCGGCCCTCGCCGCCAAAGTGGTGGAGAGTTTTGAGGCCACAGAGATGCTGGTCTCGGCCACGGCAGCGGGCCCTTTCGTGAACTTCACGGTCAACACCGAGGCGCTCTTCATGCACTTAGCGAAGAGCGCCCTCGGCGATGAAGAGCTGATTGCCAAGAGCCCTGGCGAGGGCAAGAGCATTTGTGTCGACTTCTCCTCGCCAAATATTTCCAAACAACTCGCCTATCACCACATCCGCTCGACGGTCATCGGCCACGCCCTGGTCAATCTCTACCGTGCATTGGGCTATCGAGTTGTCGGCATCAATCACCTCGGTGATTGGGGCACGACCCACGGCATGCTCTTGGCCGCGTATCACAGGTGGCCTCCCGCTGAGCCTCTCACGATCAAGACGCTCAACGGCCTCTACGTGAAGTTCCGTGAGGCAATGAAAGAGGACGAGGGGCTCGGAGACGAGGGGCGAGCCTGGTTCGCCAAACTCGAGAACGGCGATGAAGAGGCCCGGAAGCTCTGGCAACACTTCAAGGATGTTTCGTGGGCAGAGTTTGAAACAGTCTACGAGATGCTCGGCATCAAGTTTGACGAGGTCCGAGGCGAGAGTGCCTACGTAGACGACATGCCAGGTGTCATCGAGATGCTCGACAAGAAGGGCCTATCCTCGGTGAGCGAAGGCGCACTCGTTGTCATGCTCGAAGAAGAGGGCATGCCTCCCCTGCTCCTTCGCAAGCAGGATGGAGCAACGCTCTATGGCACCCGCGACTTGGCAGCTGCCATGTACCGCTGGAACGAATACGCCTTTGAGCGCTCGCTCTACGTCGTCGATCGGGGACAGAGCCTACACTTTAAGCAGCTCTTTCGCACTCTGGAGAAGGCCGGCTACGAATGGTCTGCCAAGTGCTCACACGTGCCATTTGGGCTCGTCCGCGTCGGGGGCAAGAAGACCACCACGCGCGGCGGCAACGTTGTGCTTCTCAAGGAAGTCTTTGCCGAGGCGACCGAGCGCGCGTCCGCGAAGATTTCAGAGAACAATCCCGAGTGGGAGGCTAAGAGGGTTGCGGACACGGCAAATACTGTCGGCATCGGCGCCATTGTCTTCGCCAACATCATGAGCCAACGCGACAAGGACGTAGACTTCGACTGGGATGACATCCTCTCGACGTCCGGTGATTCTGGCGTATACGTGCAATATGGCCACGCGCGTTGCTGCCGCACGCTTGAGAAAGCCGGCATCGAGGATTTGGATAGTGACGTGGATTTCGCTTTGCTCACTCAGCCCCAAGAGAGAACGCTGGGGCTCGCGCTGAGCCAGCTAGGAGACGTGGTTGCAAAAGCCGCAGACCACAACGATCCACACCTTTTAAGCCGGTATCTGCTCGACGTCGTCTCCGACTTTTCGACCTGGTACACCCAGGGCAATCAAGACAAAGCACTGCGGGTGCTCTGTGAGGATGAGGCAATGAAACGGGCGCGGCTTTCCTTGGTTGCGATGACGAAGGCTGTCCTCAAAGAAGGCCTCGGCATTCTCGGCATAGACGCCCCAAATGCCATGTAGAGCGTTTTTCGCAGAGGGCAAAAACACTCATAAAGGAGAACCAACGTGCCGCAACTACTCATTGGCCTACTTGGCATAGTTTCACTGCTTGCAATTGCAGTACTGTTTTCTAGCGACCGCAAGGCGATCAACCTGCGGACCGTGGGAGGAGCCTTTGCGCTGCAGGTGGCGGTTCCCGCCTTTGTCTTCTTTACGCCCTTCGGCGCCGACGTCTTGCAGAAGATGTCCGCAGGTGTGCAGGCAATCATCGACAGTGCGAATACTGGAATTTCCTTCATGTTTGGCCCGCTCGTCAGTCCTAAGATGTTCGAGGTTCATGACGGAAACGGTTTCGTCTTTGCCCTCAAAGTGCTGCCTATCATCATCTTCTTTGCCTCGCTAATGGCCGCCCTTTACTACATGGGGATCATGCAGTGGTTCATCAAGATCTTCGGTGGCCTACTCGAGAAGGCGCTAAGAACGAGTCGCACGGAATCAATGTCCGCCGCCGCCAACGTTTTTGTCGGTCAAACCGAGGCACCATTGGTAGTCAAACCCTTCATCCGCAAGATGACTCGTTCCGAACTCTTCGCCGTGATGTCGGGTGGTCTGGCGTCGGTTGCGGGTTCCGTATTGGCCGGATACGCCTCTCTGGGCATTGACCTTGGCTACCTGGTAGCAGCCTCATTCATGGCTGCACCTGGCGGTCTCCTCATGGCCAAGATCCTAGTTCCCGAAACCGAGACACCTCGCGATCAAGAACATGATGTCGGCGCGCAGGAAGACGAGGAAGATAGCGCCGTCAACGTGATCGATGCCGCTGCATTGGGCGCAAGCTCCGGACTCAAGCTTGCCGCAAACGTGGGCGCCATGCTTATCGCCTTCATCGCGCTCATCGCACTCATCAATGTGCTCTTCGGAGTTGTCGGGAATCTATTCGGGTTTGAGGCGATAACCCTTCAGCTTCTGCTTGGATATGTATTCTCCCCTATCGCCTTTCTCTTGGGCGTGCCGTGGGATGAGGCGGTACAGGCAGGCAGCTTCCTGGGACAGAAGCTAGTCCTCAATGAGTTCGTCGCCTACATCGATTTCGTCGCAGTCAAAGAATCGATGAGCTTGCACACACAAGCTATCATCACAGTTGCACTCTGTGGTTTTGCCAACCTCTCCTCGATGGCCATCCTGCTTGGCGGACTTGGAGTAATGGCCCCTTCCCGTCGCGGAGATATCGCTCGACTCGGACTCAGGGCGGTCATGGCGGGCACTCTCTCCAACTTCATGAGTGCTGCCTTGGTGGGCGTATTCACAAGCATCAGCTGAGACCAAGCACAGGGGATTGAACAGGTGCACCACGCCTGAACCCCCGGCCGGCCATCGGCACGACGTTTGTTGCAATCAGCGCAGCGACGATTCCAAGTATTCGCGTGATGCTAGACCGTCGAGCGAAAAGAATGACCGAGGATGGTGAGTTCTGATCTTTCGAGTGCAAGGCGCGAATGAGGATTTTGCCGGGGCAAATGACGAAATGAGCAACGCTGCAATCGGGAAAGCAGGACCATCAGACCGATCAT
>JAAEPE010000674.1 GCA_024222395.1 Myxococcales bacterium | reverse complement strand
GCACACGCACGGTAGACCACGGCGGATGCAATCCCGATATCGACAATTTGGGCTGCGAGCTGAACAACCGGGAGACGTTGATCGACAACCGAACTGCCCCAGACCCGGCACAGCCGATTTATTCTGAGGCCGACAATACGGTCGCTCAATCGCCATTCAATGCCGGCGTCTACGAGCAAGGCTATGTCTTCCTTGGCATGGGCGTGACGGCGTGGTTCTAGTTTCTTTGAGGCAATGATGCTCAGCAAAGAACAACTCGATACCGCCCTTCGCGAAACGCTCGAAGACAGGCGCTTGTCTCGGAGTGAACGCCACGATCTCACAGCACTTCTCGGTGGCCAAGCTCTAGGCGGCGATGAGCGCGCCTTTGTTCGCAATCGCGTCTTTGCCGTAGCAAGGGAAGTCGTGGAAGATGCACCATCGCTAGCTGTGCTGGATTGGGCGCAAGATGTCATCAAGGCACTCGAAGCTGCGCACGAGCGCAAGTCTCAGATGGAAGTCTTCTTCAGCCCTGGCGAGGAGTGCTTGGACACCATTCAAAGGCTGCTCCGCTGGTGCCAAACGTCTGCGGACATCTGTGTCTTTACCATCACCGACAATCGTGTTTCGGAGGCGATTGCAGCGTGTGCAAAGCGCGGTGTGAAGGTGCGCGTAATCAGCGATAACGATAAGAGCGAGGACACAGGCTCTGACGTGGATCGTCTCGAAGGCATGGGGATTGACGTCAGGCTGGATCGCAGTGAGGCTCACATGCACCACAAGTTTGCGATCTTCGATAACGCCAAGGCTCTCACTGGCAGCTACAACTGGACACGCTCGGCGGCAACCAGCAACCGAGAGAACTTGCTCGTTTGCGACGACCCACGAGCCGTAGATAGCTTCGCTCGCGAGTTCGAGCGCCTCTGGGCCGATTTCGCCTAGGCTACGTGGCTTGGGGCTAGCAGCGGCAGTAGTAGATGCCGACATCGGAGTGGCTTCCCGTGCTGAGCCCTTTTTCGCTGTGAAGCATGAGCGTTCGGTCGTAGCCATCGCCATGGGTAATCAAGTCTAGGTCGCCGTCGCCATCCACGTCGGCCGCTGCTTCGATGGCGGCCATAAAGGTATTCTCGCTCTGGAGTACTTGTAGTGTGCCGTCGGCTACTCGCTCGAAGACGGTTCCGAGCTGCACGTCAAAGTCTCCGCAGCCGCCAACTTGTGCCTGTACGAAGACCAGCTCTTGTTCTGGGCTGCTTACAACTTGGATGTCGAGTTCGCCTTCCTGGT
>JAAEPE010000673.1 GCA_024222395.1 Myxococcales bacterium | reverse complement strand
CTCGCTGTCGAGACGAAAGCTCTATCACAAGCGCATCTCGGGCCATTCTCAATCCTTTTCGTTGACCAGCAACCACCCTTATGATCTCATCTTGCAGAGTTGGCAACTTTTCCTATCAGCACTTCCGCCAGGGACATCTAGTAGTCAAACATCTCCGGTCTTGGTCTGCATTGTGCTTTGAGCCTGACCATGTCTCCCTCTCTCCGCTTCTCCGCCGTACTTGGTTCACTGCTACTCGCCTCCGCCTGCTCCGTTCCCACCTCGACTAGCGGGCCCAATAGCGAGCGGGCCGACGAAGCTCATGAGTGTCCTGCGAATGCTGAACTGAATTCGGCCGAGGGGACTCAGCGCCGCTGTGTCGATACCGATAGCGGGCAATTTGTCGATACCGAGTGCTGCGCTGATGTCTGTGCCGGCGCCGATTGGCGTGAGCAAGCAAACGGGACCGTCTGCGCCTGGGGAGACGAGCCGGGAGATCCGGATGCCCAGGCCGGGCGGTTCGCACCGCGCACCTGCTGTGATCTCAATGACCAACTCAGCTTCGGAGTTGCCGTCACCGTCGGCGATACCTGCCAGGATGTTGCTGGCGGGCGCGAAGTTGCCGTCGCATGTTGTGAGTCGGCACCGGATGTTTGCCACCCGGCAGTCGCCAGCGAACTACGCGAGTGTGTAGAGAACATGATGGAGGAGGCGGAATCTGATTCCGAGGCGAGCGCAATGCTCTATAGCGAGGCGCTCGAACTCTGCGCCAACGAGGGTGACTTGCAAGGGCCGATGCTCGACTCTCTCTGCTTTTCAGATCCAGACTCAGAGTTTTGCCAAGTCGACTTTGAGGCGTTTGCTACCCAATACGCGTCGGCTTGTGAAGCCGAACTCGAGTCCGAGTACAGTTGTCTCTTCGGTCAGGTCTATAGCGAAGTTTTCGAGAACCCTCGATTCCTCTTCGTGGAGAAGAGCAAGCTGGTGCTAGCCGACGCACAGGCTCTTACGGCCAATGAGCAATCACGAATCCTTCTCACGGTTGGCGAATCTGGAGCCGACTCGGACATCAGTTTGCAAGAAGCGTTTGCGTTCGTCGATTCTGGTGAGATCAACAAGTCGCGATTCTGGGATGGAAGCAATGATCTGCCCTTCGTTGCCTATGAATTTGGTGTAGGCGACAATTCCTTTGGTGCGATTTTCCAAGCCGATACAGGCGTACTGGCAGCTCGCATCTTGGATGGCGACTTCTACGATGGCACCACGGCTGCAGACCTGGGATGTGAGATGCAAGTCGGCCCCGGCTGGGCAGCTTGCTCAGAAGACGAGGACTGCGGTGGTGGCTTGCGTTGCGAAGGGCGAATCGATGAGCACCCCTGGGAGGGTACCATCGGCAAGTGTGTAGACATCTCCCTTGGACAAGGCGATCCGAGCGATTGCGGCGATTGCGCCAGCGAGGCTGATTGCTCCTTCGAGAATGGCTTGCTGTGCTCAGGATTAACGATATTCGACACGGGTTTCTGCCGAGCAGCGTGGATGTTTGGAGGCTTCTCCGCCCTCTCGACTTCGTCAATTCCCGCCAATGGCATAGCCGAGCAGGACGTCTTTGTTTACGGTCTAGCAACAGTGCCCGAGGACGCCAGCATAACCTTCAATCTCACTCACTCCGATGTTAGTGCACTGAACATCACCGTCATTCCCGCTGGGAGGGACGGCGGAAGTTTGGCAACCATTTTCACCGGCGCCACCGACGCGAGCCCAGGCCAAACGTCACTGTCAATTAGTCGTTTCGACTAGCAGAAGCGAAATCGTGCCATACTGCTCGTCTTGGCTCTCTATCGCCGCACGAGCTTCACCAACGGACTGGGAATTGCGCAACCTCACGAGATCGAGCTTTGGGATCCGTCGGCGCCGACCTACGTCCGGGTGAGAATGGGCGTAAGTCAGGCCGCGCGTGAGAAGGGTTTGTTCAGTTTGCGACGACAGGGCGTGTTGATATGAACCAATCACCGACCCCCTGATGGCCCCGAAGCAGAACTGGGACAAGAGTAGCGCGTCGCGGCACAATCAAGTCGCCCGCGCCCGCGCGGCGATTGCTCGCATACGACTCAGACGAGCGATGCAACGCTCCCAAACCATCGGCAACGTTGTCGATACAATCGGCGTTTTTCTGGTTGCATGTGTTCTCGTTATCGGCCTCGTCGTGGCGTGGCTCTGGCTCGTAGACCGGACCAGCCAAGAAGTAGGAGAGCTTCTCAAGAACTACCCGGCTCTCTTCGGGCTCTCACTAGACCGTCGAGCGAAAAGAATGACCGAGGATGGTGAGTTCTGATCTTTCGAGTGCAAGGCGCGAATGAGGATTTTGCCGGGGCAAATGACGAAATGAGCAACGCTGCAATCGGGAAAGCAGGACCATCAGACCGATCAT
>JAAEPE010000672.1 GCA_024222395.1 Myxococcales bacterium | reverse complement strand
TCCGCCCCATAGCGAGGTCGTCCAAAGCCTATGGCAGATAGCGCTTGGAGAATCCGGTTTTCCGGGCCTCTACAAGTGGTGAAGCGCAAGGGCGATTGGGTGAGGCTACGAGCCAAGTGGGGCGATGGCTCTCGGCTTCTAGGTTGGGCTAGGTTAGATTCAGTCTCAATTCAACACGCTAGACCGTCGAGCGAAAGGAATGACCGAGGATGGTGAGTTCTGATTTTTCGAGTGCAAGGCGCGAATGAGGATATTGCCTGGGAAAATGACGAAATGAGCAACGCTGCAATCGGAAAAGCAGGACCATAAGGCCGATCATTGTTTACGCTCGGCGGTCTAGACCAGCGATCGGGATTGGACACGCAAGCACGGGCTTTGGCACTTGCGGAAACAGCCATCACCGGCGACCACCGATTCCGTATGCGCTCAAGGCGAACGCGCCGATTCACAGCGGACCCAAGGGAGCTATCTGGGCGCACACAGCTGGCGTCATCAAAGTCAAAGCCCTTGCGCGTTCCAATGGCTGGCTTAGAGTCATTGAAGTCGAGGGACTACCTTCGATTTCTGCCTGTACCCGTCACGAGAAGATCTGGGTGCACGCCTATTCAATTCAATGGACCGACAAGCCTCTCTAGAAGCCCTGATGCCAAACAAGTTGGCGCCATGCCTCGGAATCCCCCTAGCGTGCAAGGTTTCTGAGCTGCAGTGTCTTCTTGAGGCAAGTAGCAAAAGCGTCTTCGTCTGCGTTCCTGCGGCAATTCTCTGCGCTCTCTAGGGCCAGAATCGTCAGGTAGCCCGGTGCCAAGATATTCTGATCCGGGTACACCGCACGCTCGATGCTGCCCCATTCAATAGTCCCTCGCCTAGCTCCTTCGTCCAAACCACTGGCGTTGCGCGCGGCCTGCAGTGCCACGTCAAGTTGATACCCAGGAAGGGCGCGCATTTGCCCTAGGTAGTAGTCGGTTGCAGTATCTCGCCCCGGGCCTGCAGGCCACATCTCGGCAATCAGCATCGAGACGAAGCCTTCGCGCTCAGAATACGAGAGCACCGTCTCACGGGGCATATTGCCGTAGGCAACCTGGTCAAGTATGCGCACTGCGAGGGTGCGCGAGAGCGTCTTTCCCCCCAAATGAACGGCCTGGCCATAGCTTGCAGCTACGCTCTCGAACGGCTCTGCGTCATCTCCGTGACAATCGAGACAGTGTTCTTCTAATAGAGCGCGAAACTCAGCCTTGGGCGTGAAGGCAGCTTGCGGTTTGGCTGGGGCGACGGGTTCCGCCACAGCAACTGTAGCCGGAGAAGCGGTCTTCTTGGCCCTGGCTGCGTTCTCCGCGTAGCGCTTTGCGTAGAGGCGCATTGCCGTTCCAAGAGTCTCGCCAAACTTGCCACTTCTCTTGAAAGTCGTCAGCACTTCTTCGTGCGCGGCAAGCGGCGCCTCGGGGCCAAGCACGTAGTTACTGATCTGGCTTGCCATGCAAGTCGAATACTCGGGCTGCTTGACAGCATGTCGGGCGAAGCCGGCCGGTGTGAGTCTCGCCTGGCCACGGGAGTCTTCGATGTCTTCGCCGTACATGGGCCCGGTACCTTCGCGAACGAGCGCAGGCATGAAATGGCTCGTTGCGCGACCATCTGGGTAGCCCATGAAGAACTGAAACCCATAGTCGAGGCGTGCATGGCACTTTGTGCAGACCTCGGTATTGGCCAGACGCTCCCAAGAATCGTGAGTGAACGCTAGATTGGCATTCTCGCTAACCTCAAAGATCTTCTCTGTCGTCGCGCCAATACTATCGCGCCCCTCGCACCACATAATCTCGTAGAAGACGCGTTGACGCTGGCGCCTATCTGGGGCCCAGTTAAGCAATTGATGCGACGTGAGCACACCGGCGTGCTGCCCGGGAAGCAATTCCTCACGCTTTGACCAGATGGCGTCCTCGGGCCACTTGCGAAGACTTCGGAGACGATCTCTCATGCCCTCGCCTTCGGTGGCACCGAGCAACCGACGCTGATAGAGATATTCTGAGTTGCCGTCGCGAACGGTCTGATTGCCGGTGAAGAGCTTGGATAGCTTCATGTCGTTATTGACGACATAAGCGGTGGTGTCCCTCACTTCCTTGGCCATGCTCTCGAGCATGGCCAAGTATTGGTCCTCGTCACTGAGGCAGCGAAGCAGATTGGGACCGCAGCCACAGAGCGGCTTGTCCTCCTTCTCGGGGGAACCCACCTGCCCGTCACACCCCAACACCATGCGGCTTCGATAGCTATGCTCCTCAACCCCAATAGCCCAGCGCTCTGGACGATAGGAATCGGGACAAACTCGAACGGTGCGGGTTAGTTCGCCCGTGCGAAGTCCCTGCGGCAATCCCCTGCCCTGCGAAGAAGAAGTTTGTTTGCGGCAAATGATCTTTGCCATCCATGGCGTTCAGCTTTGGAAACCTCCCAAGGTCCGAGCCGACGATGATGAGCGTATTGGCCAGTAGATTGCCGTGTTCGTTGGACTGGCTATCGAGTGCCGCGATGAATCGCTTGAAGGAATCGGCAAAGGCGCCATTCATACTCCTCTATCTGGGCTCGTTGCGAATATGCGTATCCCAACCCAGGAGGCCAAGATCGGCGTGCACGCAGCGCGTGAGGTCATTCTTGATAAGCCACAGCGTGCGATCGAGGGAGTCGGACATCGACTGGCTGCTGTAATCCACATGCGTTCGCGCCGGCTTGAACTCGGGGAGTTCGGGGAGTCGCTCAAGAAACTCCGCGGTTTGCAGCATGTTATCGAGAGTCGTGCGCTCGCGTCGTCCCATGATCTTGCGGTCTTTGCGCCGGCTACAATCTTCTGCGCCTCACTCCGCATTCGGGCGGCAAGGGCGGGGCCGTCAGCTCTATGGCGAGAGGCAACCGAGAAGATATCGTCTGGGCCGTAGTAGAAGGGGTCGGAAGTCCCGAAGAACTTCGGCGAGTGTGAGGTGCGGAAAAGCGCACCAAGGTTGACGACGCCCAGCGCCTGTGAGTCGCGCGACGATCCGATGATGTCGAGGATGCTCGGCATGACATCGGTGGCGCGAGTAGCGGGGGCCACTCGGGGTTCCAATCAGGCCATAGGGAGCACCGAGCACCTCCGTAGAGCTACTTGGCTCGCCCTTGCATCCCAATACTCCCAGGCAACTAGCGCCTGCGGAAAGGCCAAGAAAACCCCTCCGGCTCAGATGTGAGGCCATGGCGCAGTATCGCATGCTTGGCCCAAGACTGTCCAAAACGCGGGCATGTCAAAGGTTGCCGAGTTTGCGCGGCACTGCATTGCGGATGTCGGGCACCTTATCGTCGCCGAGATATGAATAGACGAAGTACGAGCCGAGTACACGCTTGGTGTAACGACGAGCCTGGTCCCCCGGAATGAGTTCGATAAACTCGTCGAGGTCGTATCGATTGCGCTGCCGAATCCATCCCCGCATCCGCGCTCTACCTGCGTTGTAGCCAGGAACCATGAGCCCAACTCGACCATCAAAGGCTTTCTGCAGTGACTGCAAGAAGTGCGAGCCAATCGTGACGTTCTTGACAGGATGCTGGAGATTCTCGCGGGTGACAGGGATGCCACTCTCCTTGCTGTGATCTATCGCGGTGGGAAAGATCATCTGCGTGAGACCGATGGCATTGGCCCACGATTCGCGACTCGGGTCGAACGCACTTTCTTCGCGCACGATGGCCATCTGGAGATGAGGCGGATAGGTGTATTTGCCAGCAAACTCCTGTAGTAGGCCCCAGAAGGCCAAGGGATAGGCGAGACGCCACCGCGCAAGATTCGCCCCTGTGGGCCAAGACCGGCGATAGTCGACAGTGTGCCATCGACCCGGCCAGTGCGAGTGCGAGTAGTCTCCTGCCAAGTCGAGAACGCGGCTGGTCGCGACGAGGCGATCGATA
This sequence comes from Myxococcales bacterium, assembly GCA_024222395.1. Lineage (GTDB taxonomy): Bacteria > Myxococcota_A > Polyangia > Haliangiales > Haliangiaceae > NORP324. The sequence goes on along the minus strand of JAAEPE010000672.1, from coordinate 6,955 downwards.
TGCGATGCATCGGTCACAGCTTTGCGCCCCTCGGGAATCGACATACCAATAGCTGCGAGTTGCCTTCGCGTGGCGTCGCCTATGCCTAGCTGCGCCAGAGTTAGCGCCGCTCTGAAGCCGGCCCCTTGGTACACACTTCGATCCTTGAGAGTTCCCAGCCAAGGGCTTTTTTGTGAAGCCACCTCGGTTAGAGCCTCTGCGTACTGTTCAGGAAAACTCTCCTTGAGGCGTGCAAATGACTGGAGAGAATAGTAGGTGAGCGGATAGAGGCGAATGCAGTCGCGATATGCCGTCGCTGACTCCTCGATCTTGCCTTGCTTCGTCAGCGAGCGCCCAAGCCAGTATTGCGCTTGCCCTTCGGCCCACCAGTTAATCGCAATCGGCGCGACACGAATCTGCTCGGCCAGCCATTTTGCGGACTCCCCATAGTTCTTCTTAAAGTACGAGCGCCTTGCCAAGCGCCACATCGCCTCGCCTCGCATATCCCCTTTGGGATAGAGCTTTGGGATCGAGGAAAGCAGTGTTTCGACCTTCTCGTCCTCTCCAAGTGCCGCGTGCTGCTCCGCCCGTCTCAGACGAGAATCATCGGCGTAGCTGTGTTCGGGGTAGTTCTCTACATAGCGAAAGTACCTGGCAGACCGCTTGTACTCGCGGAGCCTGCCGTAGGCAAGCCCGGCCTGATATGCGGACTTGACCTCGTAGTTGGTGTTTCCACTCGCCTTGCACGCAGCAATCGCTGGGACAAACCTGGGTGCGGCGCGCTTGTAATCTCGTTCTTTGTAGATCGACTTCGCGCGGTGAAATAGCGCCTGACAACGCTGCTCCCCAGAGAGGCTGTTTCGCTTGCCCAAGGCCTTGGCAAAATCGGCCTCCGACTCAACGTTTCGCATCGCGCGAAAGTAGGCCATTCCCCTGACGATACGCTCCTCGCCTGTGAGAGAGGCATCGAGTTTCTTGTCTTTGGCCCGCAGCATCATTGCCCACGACGATGTTGGGTCTGTCACCAAGAGACTTCGCCACTCCGCGCGTGCGGCCTTGGGCTGCTGTTGTGACTCAAGCACCTCACCCAGACGAAGACGAGCTTCCGACTGAAGCGCCAACGAGGTGTCCTGTGTAAGAAATTCTCTGTACCTCGCAATTGCCGCAACAGAATCACCCCGAACCCGTGATGCCTCCGCTATGAGGAAAGCCATATCCTGGCCCCATGGGCCCTGTGCATCGACAAGCTCGGCATGCTGCGAGGCCTCAGGCTTTCCCGCTTTTGCAAAAGCGCGGGCGGCTTCGAAGTGCAAGTAGTCGTCAATCTGTGGATAGTTCTCGGAGGCGGAGGCGAAAAGCACGCCAGCCGCTTCCCAGTTCCCCCGTTCGCGCTCAATGCGCGCCGATAGGATTTGCAAGGCACCGCGAAGCTCTGGCTCCAGTTCCTCGCCCATGCCGCGCACGACGACGCGGTGGGCGAGATCATACTCTTGGCGTCGAAAGAGGCGCAGAGCCTCGGCAGCTGTGCCACCAGAGAAGAGTAAGACCATCTCGGCCTCTGGAAACTCGGCAGACAGTGGCGACACTGGTGGCTCTTCTGCCAGCGCGATAGGAGCAGCATCGTGCTCTTGCAGGGCAGCCTGATGCGGCGACTCTCCGTGCATCTCGGCCGGCGATGGCGAACTCGCTGTGGCAGAGCAACCGCATGCAAGTGCTCCTACTACTACCAGGAGAGATTTCCAAGACGAGTCGACCATCACTCCTAACTATGCCAGAAGTTCCCGCGGGAGCGAGGGTTGCTTCACTACGATAAGACCGCCGAGCACAAAGCCTGATTGTTCTGGCGGCCCCTTCTTCCCGATTGCGGCGTTGTTCATATCGTCACTTGTCCGGACAAGTTCCTCATTCACGCCTTGCACTCGAAAAGAAATGACTCGCCAATTCTAGTCATCTTTTGTGCTCGGCGGTCTAGGGGACGCGCAAAATAGGACGGCCAGCGCATCGCACTGGCCGCTTGCCACGAGATGCTGCAAGTTTGCTACTTGCGCAGATACTTCTCGAACGCCTCGTAATTGAAATCGCGCCCGAGAAAGGCAGAAACAAGCTCTGCGGCATCCTTCGTACCACCGGCGCCCAAGACCGTATCCCTATACTTGTGGGTCCACTCTTCGTTCATCAGACCGTTCTTATCAAACGGTGTGAAGAGGTCTTTGGCGATGACCATCGACCACATATACGTGTAGTAGATAGCAGAGTAGCCGTTGAGATGGCCGAAGCTCGAGTGGAACTTCGTGCCCTCGACAAAAGGAAAAGGCGAAAGCTTGGCAGTAAGCGATCTGACCTTCTTGCCCATGTCAAGAGTTGTCGGATCTGCCTGATGAAACTCGAGAGAGACAGAAGCATAGACCATCTGCCGTATGGTCCGAATGCCAACGCCAAATGTATCCGCTCGTCGCATGCGCTCGACCATCTCTTTGGGGATGACCTGGCCGGTTTTGTGATGCTTGGCGAAGCCAGAGAGAATCTCGTGATCCCAAGCCCACTCCTCGAACATTTGCGAGGGGGCCTCGACGAAGTCCCATTCCGTAGCCACGCCTGACTGTTGGATCCACTTTCGCTGACCGCCTAGTACGTGATGCATGAGGTGACCAAACTCGTGAAACATGGTGGTTACCTGGGCATGCTCCATCAGAGCAGCACCCTCTGATGTTCTGGGATTTGGAAAGTTGCAGACCAGGACACCCTCGGGGGCCTGTACACCCGCTACGCCGGAACGGTAAGTGAACTGTGCAGCGTGGCCGTACTTGCCATCACGGGGATGCATGTCGAGAAAAATGCGACCGATCTTCTTCCCGCCCTGCATGACTTCGTACGCCGAGACATCCTCGTGCCAAAGCTCTACGTCGGCAGCCGGCTTGTACTCGATGCCGTACATCTTCGAAGTAACATCAAGGAGTCCCTTCTGCACCTCCTCATACTTGAAGTACGGACGAACTTCTTGGGTGTCGAAGCTATAGCTCTCAGATTTGACCTTGTTCTCAATGAAGCTGCTCTGCCACGCCTCTACAGACTTGGCGCGACGGTCCATGTTCTTCTTCTTCCAAGCAAGCAGCTCTTTGTAGTCTCGCTTTGACCGCTTGTCCGCAGTCTTCACAACTCGGTTGATGAATTCGCTGGCCTTCTTGCCGCTCTTCATCATCTTGTCTTCGGTTACATAGTCGGCCCAGTTAGCGTAGCCGAGAATCGTTGCCTTCTCTGCGCGGAGCGTCAGAATTTCTCGCAACGTCTTCTCGTTGCTCTCGCCGGCCCTGTTCTTGTTCGCGATGTAGAGTTCTTTTCGGAGCCCGTCATCTTCTGCGTACCGGAGAAAAGGGATTAGATCCGGGTACTCCGTGGTGATGATGATCTTGCCATCTGCATTGGGAGCGTGCGCCCGAATATAGTCTTCGGGCAGCCCCTTGAGCAGGTCGGCGGCCGCGACTTCGATTTGCCTCACGTCATCGACGATGTTCTTACCAAACTCCTGGCCGAGCTTGACCATCGACTCATCGATCTTCATGAGGCGAATACGTGTTGCCTCATCTTTGTCGACACCCGCTCGGCGATAGTCTCGGAGCGAACGTTCAACCAAGCGTTTTGCTTCAGTATCGAAGTTCTTGGTGTCGAGAGTTGCGAACGCGTCGAACAACCCACGATGCAAAGAGAGCTCGGTGATGAACGAAGAGGTCTCTTGCTCGCATTTCTGGGCTGCACTACGAATCGCTTCGTCGGGATGCACAGCGTTCATGAGACTTGCGGTTGCGGCGGAACGCTCGACGTCCACTAGCAAGAGATTGTAGGGAATGAGGAAGTTCTCTTGGTCGCGAACGCCACCAAGAGATAGCAGCGCGGGAAGCGCCTTCTTCGCGGCATTCAAGCCATCAAGGCACTCTATTTCGAAGTTCTGCACAGCAGTCACTTCTTCTTTGGCTGCATCGACCTCTGGAGCTATTTGGGTTTCCTTGGGCGTTGTCTCTTTGAGTTCTTGAGATGCCCCGGAACAAGCGCCAGCAAGACCAACGCAGCCGATGCCCGCCACCAATGCAAAGTGCCGAATAGGGGATGGGGTAGACCGCCTATGTGCGGCAACAGTTTGAGCCTTCATGGCTCCTACATAGCACAGCCGTGACCGGCCGGAGGGATTTCATAACCTTCCTCTTTCAAGCCATTTCTCCACCTCCAAGGTCTCTCTGGCCCAAGCGGGACCAGCCTCAGAAAGTGCGTCATAAGCGCGCCGCCCTTGCTCTAGAGCCTCGACGTTATTGCCGTTATTCTTGGCCACAGAGAAGAGTGCCAAGCCGAAGTGCGGCCCCTGACTGTCTCCAAAGGCTTTGAGCGCACGAGTCAATTCGTCCATCGCTTGGTCGGTCTGCTCTTGTGCCAAGAGCGCCCTACCGATACACGCAAGTGCTCGGCCACACAGCACCGCATCCGCGCCGCCCAAGATCTCGAAATGCGAGTGCAGCGACCTGCAAGCCGCGAGTGCTTCTGCATTCTGGCCGAGGACAAGCCGAGCTTCCGCCAAGGCCAGCCGAGCCCTCTGCAATCGCTGCAAATCGCGAGCTTCGTGAGGCCCCTCGGCACCACTACCCTCCAAGAGTTCGACAGCTTCGCTGGCGTGAATGACGGCATCGCCAAATCGCCCTCGCATACGATCCACTTCGGCAAAATTCATGAGTGTTGGTGCAAGCTGGGGGTTGGTAGAGCCATATGCCTCGCGCTTGGTACGCAGAGCCCTGAGCAGCGCTTGATTGGCGGATTCGGCGTCGCCGGCGGCAACAGCGTGTTCGGCAAGCGTATTAAGTACACCTGCGACTCGCGGGTGAGTATCCCCGTAGGCCGCGATCAATAGCTCCAATGCCTCTTCGCAGAGTATCCGTGCCTCATCCAGCTTGCCTTCCTGCATGAGAACATCGGCAAGACGAATCTGAGCAAACGCCGCTCCCGGGTGACTTGCGCCGAAGTCCTCTCGCCATATCCCAAGAGCAGTTTGGATCTTTGCCTTCGCCTCAGTGCGCTCTCCCCGCTTGGCAAGCGTGGCGCCCAAACCCTCCAATGCAAGGGCCATCGGCCGGCCGTTCGAATCTTCCGACGATTTGAGAAGGCGAATGGCTTCAGAATACTTCGTATGCGCAGTAGTAACATCGCCACCCGCGAGAGCCGCGGCGCCCTGGATTCTTAGCCAAGTTGCACTCGCTTGCGTTGACGAGGCTCGCTCTACCGCGGACTCCGCTAAACTCTCCCATCGCGCAGCTCCGCTCTCGTCTCGCAGATCGGTTGCGTGAAGCCCTACGATCTCCGCGGCAGCAAGGGCTGCCATGGTGTCGTTCCCCGCAGCGACGGCCGCATAGAAGCCTTTCTCAAAGGAACGTGCTGCATCCTGATGCCGCCCAAGAGCCTGAGACGCTCTAGCTGAAACAGCCCACAGACGAGTTTCACTGGGTCGATGTGACCCAACCCGGGGCATCAAAGCTGCGGCGCCATCGACGACATCCTGGTGCTTGTGCGCCTCAAATAGCCCGTCGAGTCGTTTGAGGTCGGGGGCGAGAGTCTGTGCGAGGCTCGCGCCCGAGACATCTCCAGTGGGTTTCGCCACGTCAGTTTCAGCAGGCGATCCCGAGTGGCCGCTCCAATAGCCAAGGCTGGCGGCCAGCGCGGCGGCAGCACCAAACGCCGCCAGGCCTGCAGCAGAGCGACGTTTCGAACGCTGAATACCGCGCTCCAATAGGTCGACAATTACGCGCATCGAATCGTGCCGATCGTCTGGAGCTCGCAACATGCCTCGCTTAAGCAGCTCGCAGAGCCAACGGGGAATCTTCTTGGGTTCTGCGACTTGCCCGGCGCTGATGTTGGTGAGCAGCTCAGTGATATTGCGCCCAGAGAACGGCCGGCGGCCGGCGAGCGCTTCGTAGAGAGCGACACAAAAACTAAACTGATCCGATCGCTCGTCGGCGGCTTTGCCGGTCATTTGCTCCGGCGCCATGTAGGCCGGTGTGCCCACCACGAATTGCCCACTGAGCTGGGTTGTTATGTCGCCAACTCCTGAGTGGGTTGCCTTCACGAGCCCAAAGTCGAAGACGTGCACCCGATCGTCTTTTCCCAGCATTACATTCGATGGCTTGAAATCTCTATGCACGAGCCCTGCTCTATGCGCGGCGGCTAAGCCCCTCGCAGCTGAGGTGAACCGCTTCACGATAGACCGCCAACGATGAGTACCATTGGCCATCCACTCATCTAGCGTGCAGCCATCAATCCACTCGCTGGCCAGGAAGACCTGCGCGCCGTGCAAACCGACGTCATAGATTGTGAGTACGTTGGGATGAGAGAGCTTGGCCATTGCCTTCGCCTCGCGCACTAGGCGTCTCTCAAAGTGATTAGCGCGCTCGTCTTCTTGGAGGGACGGGCGCACCAGTTTGAGAGCCACAGCTCGCTCGAGCTCGGGATCTCGAGCGAGATAGACGACGCCCATGCCTCCGCGTCCTAGGGAGCGAATCACTTCGTATCGCCCAATTTTCGATCCAGGAGGGGCGTTGAGATCGATCTGCAGACTTTCCGTGAGCGGCACGAAGCCGCGATCCCCAGTGTCGTCCTGAGTTGTCTGCTGGAACATGCCGACCAAGTCCAGACAATCGAGACAATTGTCGAGGTGCTCCTGGACCTCTCGCAGAGGGGCTCCGGTTAGTCTGCCGTGCACTAGGGCAACGACTTGATTTTCGTCCAAGCAGGCCATGTGCAGCCAGGGAATGGTAGCATCAAGGCAATCCCTGCAAGAATGAGTGTGAAGTCAGAACAGTTGGCGGCGGTATTCTCCGAAGCTTGTGGAATCACTCTCGAAGGTGAGGCCGAGCGTGAGCGACTCGGCGCAGCATTGTCCCATGCGCTCATAGAGGCGCGAGATCAGTATGACACGGTGGCCGTGGACGATGAGGACTTCAGT
>JAAEPE010000671.1 GCA_024222395.1 Myxococcales bacterium | reverse complement strand
GGTTTCCAGCTTGGGAGTTTCTCCCTCCTTAGTCGGTTCCAACACGATGGCAAGAGGGCCTACTCGGGTGCCTTCGGAAATCGCGACGCCGCTGAAGAGGCGCTGGTGATGACTGAATGCAGAAACAGAAAGCGTGCGGAGGAGGCTAACGCTGCGTTAACTACGCTGCACTGCGTCGTGCTCGTGAACTGCAGGCTTCGCCCTCGTTACCAAGTCTGTAGTTTTGCCAGCATGCCACGACACCCGAGCATTCATCTATGTAGGAAACCGACAGCCGATTGTGCGCCTTCTAGTTGCGAGACCGACGCCTCACACCAACAAGCACAAGCAGAAGCAGGACGCAGGATGACACGGCGCCCTTCGACCGGCCACCGACCTGACAGCCCTCGGTGTAGTTCTCGGCCAAGACAATCGGCGTCGAGATGGTGTCCTCCTCGATAGTCCAATAGCCTGATAGCCGCTCTCTCTGCTGCAGCAGAGCGAACCCCTGGTTGACGCCCGTGGCCAGGTCTCGGTGGGACGAGGCGGGTAGCTCTGTTGCGGCGCGCAATCCGCCATCGGTCTCAAGATAGCCCACCACACTAGCCTCCTCTGCCCGGCTGCCCAGAACCAATAGGCCCTCTGCGGTGCTGCCGAGTCGATCGATGAGGGGAAGCCCGGCACCCAATCGAGTCTCGGTGAGGGCGAGTGAAAGCGGATCCAACTCGAGGAGCACCTGCCCCTCCGAGTCCTGTAGCACGAGCGAGATCGCATTCCGATGAATGACCGGCGCGCCCACGGTGCCGGGCGGCAGCGCGACCTCAAATGGGAGGCCGTCTGAACCCACGCCTGACAGCCCAGCGGCGCTGTCAGTAGACTCGCTGGACCAGGTGACAAAGAGGCTACGATCGGCGACAACCAGACCAGAGGGCGGTCCGCCCAGGGCGAGGGATCCGGCCTCCACAACCTCACCGGCCAAGGAAATTCGTTCCCAGCTCGATACCCAACCTCGCTCCTGATCCCGATCAGCCCAGAGCAAAACGAAGCCCGCCTCGTCGGCGCCGAGGTAGAGAGCATCCGCCTGCGCTTCGAAGGCGCGTCCTTGCCCGATGCTCTGCCAGTCCCGGTCCACACGCGTGAAGCCAAGGCTCTTGCCGCTCAGCCAAGCCAGAGCAGTGGTGCCCCCGGCATGGGCGAGAGCAGCCGACCTGCCTTGGATCTTCAGGTCGTAGGGACCGGTGATGCTCTGCTGCGGATTGGCAGGGATCATGAATCCCCAAAGCCTGCCTTCGGCTTGGGCCACCGCCGCGAAGCTCTCGTCCGCCAAGACGATGTGCGGCTGGGTGAAATCGTACCTGGTCGCCGTCTCGCGTCCACTAGAGCCGCCGCCACTATCGGATTGGCAGCCTCGCTCGTCGGGATGACGGTCATCGCCCGGTAGCCAGCAGCCACTGACAAGGAGGTAGACGCTCACGAAGAGCAACAAGTCAGATGAGCCAGGGAGTTGAGCTCTAGAAGGCATATTCGAGGTCCATTCCCGATTGATAGGTCCAGTAGCTTTCGCTCCCCGGGTTGGCGGTCTCTGGAAATGAGACACGCGTCGGATTTAGGACGTAGACGCCGACTTGCAAATCCGAGTTGACGCGATGGCGCAAGCCAGCGGAGAAACGTGCAAAGAAGCCGCTGCCGGCTCCCAGGTCCACACCTACGGGAATCGTAAACTTCTTTGCGGCGTCTAGTGGTGCAGAGATTCCAAGGCCGCCTGTGAGATAGTAGCCGTGCAGCGGCGTATAGCTCGTCGAACTCTTGGGGCCGGGGAGCGACGCCCCCAGCCGCCGATAATCACGCTTCATGGCGTGGGAGAAGCCAAGCTTCAGATCAAAGACCTGAAAGAAGCGCGCTCCGACGGAGACATCGCTGGTGATCATCGAGCCCTTGTGCCCAAGTTGGGTTCGAAGCTGCAACGTGCCCTCAATGGCGCTGCGACGGAGAAAGGAGTCGGAGAAGACGGGCTGCACAGATTCCCTAGCGGCGAAGATAGTCGGACGAAGATAGCGTCGCTCATCTTCCAAGCCCTTCTTGGCGAGATCACTGGCGACATGGGCGCCTCCCGAGAAGAAGGTCGGAATTGCCAGCATGCCCAGCAGGGTTCTCGCCCCGGAGAGGTGATGCACCTCGACCTCGCGAATAGACTCCAAATCCCAACCAGCGTAGACGGGAACCCCTTTGTCGACGAGCTCTCGCAGACCAGCGGTGGCAATCGCCTCGCTTTGGCCGGCCCCGTGGATCATCGTCCAGCGTCCCCCCAGCGCCACGGCGCCACTCCTACACCCAATAAGCCCCCTGTTGGTAGCTGTCCCAGCCTCCGCTAGGCAGCCTCGCGTTCGCAGCTCCGCTTCTCGTTTGTCCAGGAATTCGACAAGCCACATGCGTACAAGCTTGTCCGGCCCCTGCATCAGAGCTGGTCCGCCGGGGGGAGTGGACAACTTGCACTCCGACGGACGCGTAAAGCGTAGAAGCAACACCTCTTCTTCGTTCAGACCGGCCCCCTCAATTGTCGACACGAGATCGAAGGGCATTCGATGGGGTGCGTAGAGAGACTTTCCATCGCTGCGAAGATCCTCGGCATCGAGCAGTGGACTGAATCTCCCCTTGCCATCGCTGAAACGCAGGTTCGAGTTGGGGTCGATTCGGGCTCGGCTGCCAAACTCTCCCGAGACAATCAGCTCTTTTGTGCCTCTTTGGTAGGCCTGCGACGGAAGAGGCGCGACGGCATTGGAGGACACAGTGTTCCTGGTCATGCAGCCAGTCACCAACAGGGCACAGAGGCACAGGTGCTTGGTCGAAGCGAACATCCCCTCGACCATCAGCAACTTCCATTCCACGAGGAAGTAGCGATTTTTCGGAGCCTGACGTTGTGACCTGATCGCTGCTATCCGTGCCTCGCAGTCACACAAGGCATGATGTGGCAAAGTGACCCCTGGCTCTGCCTCCTGGCTCTGGCTGATGCCCCCATCGCGGTCAGAGAAGAGGAGCTCGTGCTTCCTCGAGGCTAGCAGTAGGAACCTCAGGACAATTCCTAGCCCGGAACGGATGGTTGGCATTGATTAGGATCGACGGTGACGGTCAGACAACGCTTCCCACCGCGATGAGAATTGTCGTGGAGCGCACGCCTAGGGAAATCGGTGTGAAAACGCTTGCGTGCCTCAGTCCGAGATTCCGATAGATGAAGTATCGGAAACTACTCAGCGACTATTCCTGCCTAGTATTCTTGGAGGCTTGCCAAAGGCGGCGACATGTTATGACCTAGAAACGAAAACCTCTCCGTAGTCCAGAATAGGGTGGTAGCCCGAATCCATGCAGGTGCGGCAGTGCCTCTTTTTCGAGGTTTTTCCTCGTGAGAATATATCTACCTGGATATTTCTCACTCGTGGTTTACAGGCGTTGTCACGATGCCAGCGGCGGCGTTTTCCGGGTTGCAGACGTAGCATGCACATCGGGTGCAAATCTTTTCAGACTAGCCAGAGAGGCAGTCTCACGCGGATGTCCTCTTTTTTCAGAGGGATACCGGCTGTGATCCTGTCACGCAGGCGCTTGCAGAATTTGCGGTCTCGATCTGCCTCGCGCCTCCGCCCTTCGGGACTGCCCTCTTCGCACTCCAATTCCATCGACTCAAGCCACTTGTCCTCGTCGCCAGTCTCGTCATTGAACATTGCGACATGACATATATCGCAGACGTGGAACTCCTCGACCAAGGAGACCATGATGGTTGCCTTCTTGTTTCTGCAGATGGGGCACATCCCTAGATGGGTAGCATCATTTGTCGTCAGCCGAGCAACTCGCGTAGCACTGAAGAGGTCTGCTATAAGGCACTGCGCAATGAAGCATCTACCGAAATCGACGTCAGCTCCTCGGGTTGGGTTGGCACATGGCTTCAAGGCGCTGATCCCGGTCGTGCTAGCCATGCTCATCGCCGGCTGCGTCAAACGAGATTCAGGAGAGGCGCAGATGTTTGGAAAGAAGCAGACAATCAGGGTGGTTCTAATCGGAGAGCCAAAGCACGGTGGCGCCGAGTTGGTTGAGCAATTGCTCGGAAAGGGCATTGATGCTCGGCTCAACGAGCCCCTTGGAGAACATGATTTGGCGTTGTTCTTCGTCTCTTGCACCGAAGGCGTTGGGGAAGCGATCATCGACCGGCTGGAGGGATATGCGGGGCAGACTGTGAATCGCGCTGGCATCGTGCTCAGTCAGGGGCAGGATGAGATGGACCCCGACCTGCTTCGGCTGGTTCATCTCGAACTGAACATCCTGCTGTCTAGTATGATGTTTGAGGAGCCCATCGACGTTCCAGCCTTTGAAGGTCATAACCCAAAGCTTCACAAACAGCTGAAGAAGCTTGCTGGCACTCCAGCAAAGCCGACAACGTTGAAGAAGCCTGATCGAGAGGATTTCGCAGCCTATCTTGAAAGCTCTGAGGCCCGACCTGGAGGGAGCCTGCAGATGCTCATGGAAATGTTCGAGAGGATGCAGGTCGAGGCCGGCTGGGACGTAAACTCTAAGCTTCTGTGGGGCTATTTCTTCACGAACAAATCACCGGCCAAGCTCCACGCAGCGGGCGAAGACCTGCGGGCTAAGGGCTATCGGCTCGTGAAAGTCTTCCAAGACGACGAAAAAGAGAACTACTGGCTACACGTCGAGCGGGAAGAGGTCCACACACCGCAATCGCTATTTGATCGAAATCAGGAACTCGCCGAGTTCGCTGCCGAGCACGACCTTGCCACGTATGATGGCATGGACGTTGGGCCGATCCAGGTCGCGAAGTAGCCGGAGGGTTGAGTACTGTTGCCCGCTCCATGGCCGAACTGCGAATCGGCATCACCTTCAAGTCTCTGTTGGGGTGGCAGAGACTATCAGCGGCAACTCCTTCAAAGTGCTGACCTATCCCGCCGAAACCAAACGCGGGCTACACTAGTTCTCACATGCCGTAGCAATTGAAGCAAAGCGAGAACTAAGAATCGTCGGCAGCAGCTCCGGTTGGAGAAGCTGACACGAATGAATCTCGCCAGAGGCTAGGTTCTTGATGCCGCCCAGGGAGCCCCCGAGGAGATGACGAAGGTATCCATCAGGCTGGCGCTGTCGAGGTTCACAGATGATCAACCCATCACGCTCGTCGTAGCCTCAACCTCGGCAGATGCGCCCGATCTACCTATCGCGCTAGAGCAACGAGGACACGGTTTCATCTGCCTCCGCGTTGCATCGGCTGCCCAGGACTCCGAGGCTGAAGTCCTAGAAGAATGGTTCCTGGTCGCGGCAACCTCCGAAGAGCTTGAGAGGTTATCTGGCTGCTGCTACTCGCTCGCGGTCCGCGACCTAAGAACTATCCTTTCGGTCATCGCACCCACAGCTGGGCCTGGCTTGAAGCTACTTCGCATCACGTACCCGCCGCAGAGCTTCATCGAAGCCACCATCGCTCAGGCTCGTAAACAATAGGACCACGCTACCAACCGGATCACGATGCTTGGTGGTTGAGACGGTTCCGTTGACTACTCCGCTTCTGAGAAGATCTCATCTGAGGAGATGGGACCCAAAGCCTCTGCTGCATGTGGAGGTTAATCGGCCCTCTCGACATGAGCGTAACCGCCCTTTCTTGGGCAATCGCACGTCATCCATAGGGCAACCCATGGCAGATAGTCCCGTAGTTACAGAGACTTCAGGCAACTGAGGAAAATCCTCGTTCTTTTTTTCATTTTACTGCAACCTGCGGCGGCGCTCAGGGCGTCTCTCAAGTATCGAGAGTATGGCAACCGTGACGGACATCAACGACGCACAAAGGACCCAGCAGCTATTCGAGCTGCTCGATCCGATTTACGATGAATCACGGGCCTTGGCCAGGCGAGTCGCGGGCAGTAATGCCGAGGGCGACGACCTTTTTCAGGATGCAGTAGTTAGGGCCATGGCAAAGGTCCAGAGTCTGCGAGACCCGAGTAGTTTCAGATTCTGGTTCTATCGAATTCTCCTGACAGTCAACCGAAGCCGCTATCGTCGGAGCCTCTGGCGCCGAATCGTTCCGCTTGATGCTAGCCCTGACATAACTGATCCGGTCGGTGACGATGGCTCGGAGTGGGAAGACAAGCGATCAAGTGCCGTACGCGCCACGCAAGCACTAGCGACCTTGCCGAATGTTCAACGTGAGGCCGTAGTTCTTTTTGAGATCCACGGTTTCTCGATTGAGGAAGTCGCAGACCTTCAGAAAGTCTCGCTGTCGGCGGTCAAGTCAAGGGTGTCTCGTGGTCGGGACCGGCTTCGCACTCACTACGAAAAACTCGGGCTCGCCCCCCCCATGACGACCGACGTGAACAATCAGATTTCCCAGTTGCCAAGCAACCCCACCACCCGAAACCAGGAAGGAGCCATCCGATGACCAGTGACAAGACCCTCATCAGCGGTGGCCACAGCAGCGATCCTTGGTGTTCAGATTTCGCGGCGGTGCGTGAGACAACGGTCCTCAACGTGCCATCACGTCACGAAGCACGTGCCCAGGTACTGAGAGCTGTAGAAGACAAGGTTCAGCATAGAGGTTTCTTCGCCGCTCGGTTTGCAGGTCGTCCAATTCTGATGGCCGCCGTTATCGCTCTGGTTCTCCTTGTCCTGGCGCCTGTATCTTATGCACTGGTTACGCGACTGCTGTTCATGTTTGACACAAATCAGACGGAAGAGACGATTCAGCATGAAGTCCGCGAACAGTTGAAGTCTGCCGGGGTCGTCAAGCCGACAGTAGACGTAGATAAGAGCGATGATTCGACCAAGGTGGTCATTTCTGGTGGTGGCCAACCGCTGCCAGACCCGGATGTAAGGGCATCTACCGATGGGAAACCGGTTGAGTCCAAGGTCGTTGTGCGGATCGGCGTAATGCCGAGTCTCAAACTGAGCCCTGAAGAAATCACATCGCTGCAAGAAATTGCCAAGAATGCCGACCCGAAACTCTTCGTGCGCACGGACGGCATGAGCGACGAGGACTACTCCGGGTTGTTCATCGACTACGCGGCGAAGCACGGATTTGAGGCCGAGGTCATTCTCATGGATACCAACGTCACCATACTTTTGAAGAGTCGCCTCTAGGCGGATTCACCATAAGGCGCTTGGGACGTCCACGGCACTCAATCGGTGTCGCACAGGATTTCTGCGCCCAGCTACGACGGAACCCGGAGACAAAGCATGAAACTATTAGCGCTAAATATCCTCGCCTCTTTGTCCATCCTCATGGGAAACATGTCCGTAGTTCGGGCCGACGATCAGACCGCCTCGGCGACGATCTCGGAATCAAAACCGGCTGCGATAGCACCAGCCAAATGGTCTTTAGGACTCGGTTTTGGTACTGGAGCAATCACGGGCTCTGGCGACGAAGAGTTTAGCCAGGGAGTCTCGTCGAGTCTGCAACTGGGCTACCGCCTGAGCAGCAGGCTACGCCTTCAGTTGGACGGCGAGTACACCAGCTTCGCACGCTTTAAATTGGACCCTACAAAGGCCCAGCAGCAGAGCGCAGTCACACTAGGAGCGCGTTGGGCGCCGTTCGAGCCTGACGAGCGCCCGATGTTTTCGCACGTCAACCTCGCGGGTGTCTACCTGAAGGGCGGACTCGGCGTCGGGCATCTAATTCGTACTCCCTACGATACGATCAACCCTTTCAGTGTGGATCAAGGGAAATGGGGCGGCGCGGTGACGGCTGGACTTGGCTGGACACCGCTCCGAGGACCTGGATACGAATTAGGTATCGAGGCATCCGACTCCGTAGTTCTCTTTAAGGACGAAGTACGCCACAACTTCGGTCTGAATCTGATGGTCAACGTAGACCTTTTCTAACTAGCTCAGCGCTGGTGGCTTGAAGCCTGAGCGATGGGCAACCTGTGCCTTTCGCCAGGACAGATCCGCCCCACTGAAAAACTCTCGATCTGGGCGCGAAGATCCTCCCTCTTGAGGAGTCCGCTTGCTATCCATCGCGGGCTGTATCCAAGACGTTCAAGCCACTGAGCCTCGTGCTTGGCATCCTTCGACAAAAGAGCCGGTTTGCGTGATTTGGTGCCCATGTTCTCAATTGTCTTGCTACGGCAGCAGGGACTCATCTGGTTCCCCGTATCTATGGGGGTGCTCGGGGTTTTCACGCACGAACTGTTCAACCTCGCGATAACGCTCGGGCAACGCAGGAACGCCCTCTAGTGGCCCGTAGCGGCCAAACCTGAAGCCGTGGGCGTAGAGTGCCTGGACTTTTTTCCACTGTTCCAGATCGCCTGACGGAGGCGCCTTGAAGGCCCGGCCCATTTCGTAGGCGTGCCCTCCGCAAGTGGGACAAACCAGTGGCTCGTCGCTGGGTTGCCTCTTGAGGCTCGACCTACAGGCGAAGCAGGCGTGCGCGATTAGGTAACGCGGCCCCTTGGGAGGAGGCTCATAGCGGGCAGGATCAACCGTTCGGCTTCCAGACTGGCGCCGCAGTTCCATGCGTCGCATTTTTTCGTCGCCCCTTGCCATGACTAACTCCCTTCCAGGGCCTTTGTCCTCGTTTCGATCAGCCAGGCTTCGAGGTCGCTAGTGTTCGGCTCCTCAGGCAGGGGGCTACCTTCCCTCGCTTGGTCGAGTAGCTCGAAGAGACCGTTCAATCGACTTAGCCACGATTGCCGGTCGCTCTTCGGCAGCACTGTTCGCTCACCCTGCGTTTTCGCTACGATCAGATCGTTGGCGTCGCCATAGCCGTACTCGTCTGCTGTTGTGGCGAGATCGACTCGTAGCTCGCCGGTCCGAAGGAGATGCGTGCCCGTGAGAGCGGTGCGAAGCACGTAGAGGAGCTTCTTTGCGGTCGGGTGCTCTGCCTCCTCGAATGCCTTCCTCTGATTGGCGGCAAATCCTCGGTAGTGACGATGGACGCGCTGCGAGAGGGCTGTTGGGACGAGTTCCTTCAACTCCAGATGCAAAGGAGACGACCTGCATATGAGTGCCCCGAGGACGCGCTCAATGTAGTTACCGTTGCCCGCCGCGATGCCTGCCAGGACGCCACGTAGCTCATTCGAGGTGTAGTCGATTTCCACGCCGTCGATTACTTCGAGTCGGTCAAACGCCTCCGTGGTTGTGCCCAAGCCCAATAGGTTCCTAGTGGGTTCGATATGAATGGCTTTGAGATCCAGATCGCTGTCCGGCGAGGGAAAACCGTAGGCATGGGCACCGCTGAGAGCAATGACCACGTGCTTTCGATGGCTCTCTTCTTCACCTAGCACTCGCTCAGCAACAATCCGTGCCTGTCCTTCTAAAAAGTCCATACTAGTCCCACTCCGCCAAGGGTAACTCCGGCGCGTCCGAGCCAAAGGCTCCTGGCCCTCCGCTATTCCACCGCTTGGCTGCTTCTTCACGAATCCTGCGCAGAAGTGCATCGACCCGGCCCACGTCGGGATGAGCGGGAAGTACCAAGCCTTTCCGCGCATCTTCGAGGTCCGCCGCCAGCTCCTCGGCCCGAGCGATGACCTTGGGCAGCTCAATCTGCTGGTTCTTGATAGCAAGCAGCTCATCGCGTAGCTCGCCTTTGACCACGAAGTCGGGGGTTCCCGTGCGTAGCCAATTCGTGGCAGTCGCTAGGAGGCGTAGCAGATTGTAGGCGTTCTTGGGACGTAGCTCTCGGGGAAGGTCGAAGTCGTGCTGACCGCTTTCTGCGAACTTCACAAGGCTCCTGAAGTCCCGGTCACCCAAGAGCCCTTGGTCGAACATCGAGCTGTAGAGCTGCTTGATGTAGTCCTTGGACCGCAGTTGCCTGTCCGCTTCCGATGAGCCTTCAATCTCGGCGGCCGCTACGAGCTTCTCGGCGGCCCCATCAAGCGACAGCCTTGGGTCGGCACCGAGCCAGTCCAGGAGGAGAGCGCGATGCTGCGCAAGACGTAGGCCCTGCCGGAGGCGCTTGAGCTGGGACAAAGCGTACCGACCGAATGTCCCGTAGATCTCGGCAGACGCAAAGGCATCCCGCGACTCTAGAATCCACTCGCCCATCTCGTCTGTAGCTGTTGCGCCCGGTAGCAGGAGTGTCTCTAGGGTGTTCGGGTCCGCACGAATCGCCTGCCGGAATGCCTTCCCGGCCTCCCAGTAGTTCGCGCTCCCATCCAAGCTCACGAGGTCGGTCGGCGGCTCCACCAAGCCCGTGGTCCAGGGGAATGGAAGCACGAAGATCCCTCGGTGGTCCGTGTCAGAGTCATCTGTGGCGAGTCCCCAGGCCATCGACAGACCGATCCACGCGCGTCGTTACCTCGGTGCCATGCGGCAGCGGGACTCGCAGCGGATCTATGTCCGATAGACCTTTGATACGAAGTTTCATGACCCGCTTGCGACTTTCGGTAGATACCGCTTCTTCAG
>JAAEPE010000670.1 GCA_024222395.1 Myxococcales bacterium | reverse complement strand
GGCCAAGCACACGACTCCACGATGCTCGACACCGTGTTGGAAGGTGCCGATGCCGAACTTCATGAGGAAGACGGCGTCGCCCTCGCGTGGCCACTGAAGCTCGCCGGTGATAAAGGATACCGCGCCAACTGGATCGACGAAACTGCGGGTCAACATGAACGTGACATTCGAGCTCGCTCCGTTTGCACAGTAGCTAGCAGGCGACAGCGAACTAGACCGCCCTGCCGAGAGACTCGAGCGCACGTTGACGGAGCGTCCATCAATGCGCTCAAATCCTCTGATAGGAATGATGCGTGGCAAAAACAGCAACTCTCTATAGATTTCAAATCGAGCTCGCCGATATTGATCGGAATGTCTATGAGAGTTTGGATCTCCGCGTGGCCTGTCATCCTTCGGAAGACTCTGAGCGCCTAGTCATTCGGGTGCTCGCCCGGGCAATTGCTCACGAGGAGGGGCTTGAGTTTGGTCGGGGCCTATCGAATGCCGAAGATGCCGCCCTTTGGGCCAAGTCTCTTCATGGCAGCATCGAGACTTGGATCGACGTTGGATGTCCGAGCGCAGAACGCCTGCATCGTGCGAGCAAGGCCGCAGACCGAGTAAGCGTCTTCACCAGCAAGGGAGGGGCGATGCTCCGCAAGGAGTGGTTGAGCCAGCCGATTCATCGAGCTTCAGAGCTCGAGGTTATTCGCATTCCGGCGGCGTTCGCACAGCAGCTCGCAACGCGCCTACAGCGCAATATGCAGTGGTACCTCACCCTGCAAGAGGGGGCGCTGAGTGTAGCGGACGGCAAAGATAACTTCGATACGACGCTCGAGCGAACGACAGTTCATAGCCTTACGTCGGAAGACTGAGTTGCACCGGTGATGTGCATGCTACACTGAGTTCGTGCACGATCCGCTTCAGCAGCAGCAGAGTGGGCAACCGCAGCGGTTCGACTCGCATCATGTGGGTGGCAAGCACTACGGCCTTGCTCCAGCTCTCGAAGAGCACGATGGCTGGGGCAAAATTGGCATTGTTATGGTGGCTCTCGCTGTCTCCTTTGCTGGTGCTGTCGCCTATTTCATTGCGACCAGCGGGGGAACAAAGGAAGAGAAGAAGGAGCCGGTGGCCGCCCTGGGCGCATCGGCAAACGGTGCGGCGACGTCCGCAGATGCGTGGGGGGCTGCCATGGTCCTCGAGCCTGCCATAGAGTCATCTCCTGATGCCGCCGCACTGGGATCTGCGCCAGAACCCGCCGGCGGCGGCAGTGATGCGGGCGTTCTTGCCCAAGCTCCGGACGATGCAGTCGGCGGCACAGTTGGCCTTCTGCGCGCCAATGGTGAGCTTGATCGTCCCGCTGGACTTGTCTCCCTCGCCATCGAAAGCGAGCCAGGTGGCGCCACGGTTATTCGCAAGCGCGACGGTGTTCGTCTCGGAACTACACCCTACCGATACGAAGTCGAGAGCTCCGCCGCCAAGGTCAGCTTTGTGCTCAAGCTCGATGGCTATCGCAGCACGAGCATCGCCATGCCCGGCGACAAAGATGGAATTCGGCAGGTGATGCTTCTGCCGGGCAAAGGCGGGGTGCCGATCCCCGAGGTCTCTCCGGAGCCTGCCAAGACCGATTCAACCAAGCCCGCGGTTTCCAAAACCAAGGCAAGGTCTGTTGTTTTGAAGCCGACGCCCAAGCCCAAGCCAAAGCCAAACAAGACAACACTCACTAGACCGAAGCGGCCGGCGAAGCCGAAGCGGCCCAGCACGCCCAAGCCTCCGAAGAAGCCCGTGTCGGGCAAGGTTGACTACAAGGCCGATCCCATCCCGTTCTAGATACTTGCGGCCAAAGAGGTTGGCACCAAGTATCCAAAGTGTTCTGCTCTCGCGGTACCATCCGCGGCATGGCAGATTTGCAAATTGAAGACCTCCAGCTCGGTACCGGCGACGAAGCGACGTCCGGTCATAGCGTCTCGGTTCACTACACTGGCTGGCTAACAACCGGCGCAAAATTCGATAGCTCACTGGACCGAGGAAACCCTTTCCAATTCGCGCTTGGCGGCGGTCAGGTCATCAAAGGGTGGGACATGGGTGTCGCCGGCATGAAGGTTGGTGGAAAGCGCAAGCTCACCATTCCGCCCGAGCTCGGCTATGGGGCACGGGGCGCACCTGGCGCAATCCCACCCAATGCAACGCTCGTCTTCGAGGTCGAACTCCTGGGTGTCGGCTAGGTCGGTTCTGTCGCTACGTCGGAGAAGGTCTAGTGCCTGATCCATTGGAGTCGGTTTCCGAAGATCGCAGCGTATGTTCCTCCCTCACTTCACGACAATCTCAGGGGCGGCCGAGCCCGCCCCTGCAAGATGGCTCCTGATGATGCATGGCATCTACGGTCGGGGTGGCAATTGGAGAACGGTTGCTCGCAAAGTGACTGCTCTGCGGCCCGATTGGGGAGTGCTGCTCGTGGATTTGCGAATGCACGGAAAGTCGATGGCCGCCCAGCCACCTCACACGCTGGCTGCGTGCGCGGCTGACGTACTCGCGCTGGTGGACATGCAGGCGAGCGCAGGGCATGCGGTAGGCGCAATCACAGGCCACTCATTTGGAGGAAAAGTGGCCCTCAGCATGCGTGCCGAACGCCCCGAGTCGTGGCCTCTGTGGCTAGTCGATAGCAGCCCTAGTTCGAAAGCCAGTGCAATGCAAGACGCGAGCCATACCGTGGTCTCTGTACTTCGAATGCTCGAAGCATTGCCGGCGGCGTTTGGTAATCGTCAAGACTTCGTCTCCACCGTGCAAGAGCGGGGCTTTCCGCTGGGCTTGGCACAATGGCTCGCGATGAACTTGGAGCCTTGCGACAAAGGCTATCGCAATGCTCTAGATCCGAGCGCGATGAGAGACCTGTTGCAAGACTACTTCTCTCACGACCTATGGCCCGCGGTAGAGCTCGAGGGCGCGCCGATTCGCGTGGCAGTTGCCAGCAGAGGCTCGGCTATCTCGTCTCAGGATCTGCAGAGATTCAGGGCTATCCCACCTGTGATCTGTCACGAGCTCGAAGGCGGTCATTGGCTACATGTCGATGCCCCAGAGCCCCTGGTCGCGCTGATCTCTGAGTCACTCGGCTAGTCGACAAAGTGCGTTGCTGTAGTTCGAGGTAGCGCATTCGCCTACGAGGTATAGGACCGTAACTCGATCACCGTATCAAAAGCGGCTATGATTCACGGGGAAATGATTGTGGGAGCAGCAAAGGGATCGAGGCGCCTTGGGCGCTACTCCTTGCTTCGCAAGATCGCTGCAGGCGGCATGGGCGAAGTGCATCTCGCTCGGCTTGATAGCGTGCAAGGTGTTGAGAAGCTCTTTGCCATCAAGCTCTTGCTTCCGCAATTTGTAGAGGAGCAAAGCGTTGTCGATATGTTCGTCACGGAAGCTCGGATAGCTGCCCGTATTGCGCACACCAATGTTTGTCAGGTTTTCGAGCTAGGCCTTGAGCAGGATGAGCTCTTCATTTGCATGGAGTACCTGCGCGGGGTGCCCGCAACATCCATTCTCAAGACTCATAAACCACTCAACCCCGTCAGCACCAAGATCGCTGTAGCTATCGTGAAGCAAGCTGCCGCTGGATTGCAGTTCGCGCACGACTTGCTCGATGAAAACGGCGAGAGTCTCGGGGTTGTTCACCGAGATGTGTCACCGGGCAACATCTTCATTACCTCGGGCGGTACTGCGAAGGTGCTCGACTTCGGCGTTGTGAAGGCGAAGGATTCGAGCCACAAGACAAAGACCGGCGCGCTCAAAGGCAAATTCGGCTACATGTCACCCGAGCAGATCATGGCTGAGCCACTGGATTCCCGTTCGGATATATTCAGCTTGGGAATCGTTCTTTTCGAGCTGCTGACGAATCGGCGACTATTCACGCGAGATTCCGAATACGGCACGCTCAAGGCGATTACGGAGTCCCCAATTCCTCTCCTTTCGAGCTTCCGACCCGATCTGCCGCCGGAGCTCGGTGCGGTTCTCGCCAAGGCGTTGGCACGCGATCTCAGCGAACGCTATTCGTCGATGAAGGTCTTTAGCCAAGCTCTCACCGATGCCATGAAGGCATACGGTGGCATCGCCGACGCCGCCGAGATTGGCGACTACATTCAATCCAAGTTTGTTTGTCAACTCGGCGAAATCGATTCGGTGTTGCAGGAAGTGCGACGCAGCGCGACGCCGGCTCCGCCTACTGTTGCCCGCAATCCGAAGACCACGGATGAGAGGACGCAAGTGCTCCAAGATGACCTCACATCCTCGGGCTTTGCTGGTGAGGGAGCGGCAGTTTCCCCGCTCGGGGTTGATTTCGAGGAATCCACAGAGGATGTCTTGGTGCC
>JAAEPE010000669.1 GCA_024222395.1 Myxococcales bacterium | reverse complement strand
GGAAACCGTGGCTCGCGTAGCCGCCACTTGGAGCCCCAGAGATTCTCATTTCGATGCGCGCGTAGCCGAGATTGGCAGTCTTGGGGAGACTGAGCGCAAAGTCGAAGCCACCTTGGGACGTGAGTTTGGCCGTGCCTTTGCCCATCTCATTCCCTCTGGGACCATGAAGGGTGTAGGTCATCACCCCGAGTGAGCCGGGCCCGACAATATCTCCGCCTTCACCGTTTTGACGAGTGCGAATCCAGCCCTTCACTCGAACCTCTTCGCCGGGTTTGTACATGCCTCGGTCGTCGAAGACGAACCACTGCAAACGGTCCGACTGCGCATGGCCCTGAAAGGCAGAGGAGCCTCGCCACCACGAAGTGCTCTCCGGCAAGAAGGCGGAGTCGCCACCTCTGCGAGCGAGAATGATCTGGTCCTCGCCCTCCTTCGCGCCTTTGGAGTCGAGGGGCAGAGTTGCCAGGCCTTTGCTATCGCTCTTCGCGCGCTTCGCCGTATGTGTGATGGATACGTCGACATCATCAAGAGCGGCGCCATCGGCGAGGTTCGTGGTCCAGACGATTAGGTCGCTCGCATCAGAAAAGGAGTCGATACCAATGTCGGTCACCTGCACCCAGCTCACAATCCGTGGCTTGTAGCGATTCTGCCAAACTGTCGGCTCAACAACGACCACAGCGTGCCCCTTGCCGTCGGCGTTGAGAGCTTTGCCAAGCTCGATGGACGAATCGATCATCCGATCGGCCTCCCCATGGAGCTTGAGAGTCGTATCAACGACCTTCTTTCCGGGCGCAGGCTGCGGCCTTCGAGGATTGCCCCGCATGAAGCGCGTGAATTTGGGCCAATCCTTCGGCGTGACTTTGTAGATCTTTACGGCAAGGCCACGAAGGTTGATGCTGTGCACATCGAAGGTGGCGGTCTTGGCGACCGGGTCGGCAATCGTGAGACCGCTGTTCCCAAAGAGTCGTGGGTGTGCCTTGCCGACACGGAAGGTGAGTTCTTTGTCGCTGCCCAGTGTTTGACCGAATCGATCTTTCAGCATCGATGGCAGCGTCACTGTGTACGTCGTTCGTCCATGAGTGTAGCCGCGAATCGTCATCATGCTTTGGTTGACGTGAGAGCGAAGGCCAGCGAGTTCCGGGCTCACGGCGATTGACTCTCCGTCAAATGCCTCCTCATCTAGTGGATTGTTGAATCGCACAGTAAATGCGGAGCCAGGAGGGCACTCGCGGCCCCAGGAGCATCGGTGGTTTGCTACTCGCAGAGGAGCGTAGGTCCTGAAGTTGAAGCTCTGAGGGGTTTCAGTGCGCAGAGGCCCTTCGGCCGACGGTGCTCCTTTGCTCACCGTCACCACGATGCGCTCATCTTTGGGGAGGGGTTTCTCCGGCTTGAATGCCAACCAGCGACGACCTCGATCGCGCTTGTTCTCAGACTCAACCATTCCGAAGACCGCTTTGTCCTCCTTGATCTCTTCGTCCGTTGCCATGCGAACCGTGCGCTTCTGCCCCCCCGCAACAACCTCGATGCTGGCAAGAACTGCTTGTGGGTCGATACGCTGGTCGAAGAGCACGAAGAGCACTGGCTCGAGTTCCTGCGGCCCATGGGTGGGATGACTTCGCTGCACAGTTGGAGCAGGCGTCGTAAACTCAAATGCGGTTGTCTTGGCGAGCACCTCTCCGCCTGCTGCCTTGGTGCCCTTAGCAATCTCAACCGAGTACTTCGTAGCCATCGGGAAACGAACATCGGGATCAAAGAGCAGAGTCTTGGTGCCAACCCAGCGCCACTTGCCGGCTGGCGTGGGGCTCAGCACTACGGGCAGGTTCTTGATCGAGTCTTCGTGAGACGTGATTGCAACCATGGGCCTGGAGAAACTCACGGAGAGATGAGGCACAAGCGGCACCTTGCCCTCGGGCGCAAACCGGGTCACTTCAAGTGCGCCAACCGAGGCCTTCGGACCGACAGGGGAGGTCTCGGCAGGAAACGGCTGCTTGACGCTCTTGCCAGTACGAGGCGCGGGCAACGAGCGCTCTCGAAAAGCGAAGTCGGTCTTGTCACCCGACTTGCTTAGAAGCGCCGGCAAGCGCCCGAGCAACGCGCCAACCCTCCCGTCATCGAGTCGGCTAGCTTTGGCGATGGTTCGGAGAACAGCCTTTGCAGAACCACTCTTCCCATCGCTAAGAATAATACTTAACCCCGGCTCTGCGTTCTCAAGTTTGAGAAGCACCGTATCGTTTGCGGTTGTAGCATTCTCGGTTGCGACTCCTGCGGAGCCGTCATTGAGCTTCTTGTTGCCTCTGCAGCTAAGCCCAATGCCCAGTGAGAGAATGAGTGAGAATACGAGGAGGAGACGAGAGTTCACTGTGGATTTGCTCATAGTTGGGTCCAGGGGATGCCGACTGGCCATGGTCGCGCCGCCGGCTAGTACGTTCAAACGCGTGGGGTAGGAAAAGGACTCACGCCCCACCGGAAATCGTCGAATTTACGAGGAAGTCAGCAAACCGGCGATAACGAAGGCCGCCATGGCCAGCACGATCAGTGCGGCACCCCACAGGAGCCCGCCTCCCAGAGGTGCACTCCTCGGCAGGTCTCGCTTGCCGGCTAGAACCGCACTTACGTAGCGCTGGCCCGCGAGTCGCTGCAATTCGGGCACCACGAGCCAAAACTCCCCTTTCGCCGCATCACTGCCTCGGGTGGCCAAGCGCCGGGCTTCAACCCCCTCGCCTCGAAGCCCGAGTTCCCACTCGCGCGCACGACGGCCGTCTGCAATGAGCAAGCTGATGTGATTCGGGGGCACCATGGCAGTCGGGAATGGGCTCATTGTGCCCTGCCCCCTGACAATTCACTCCTCTTTCCGCTTGCGAATGAGCACCTTCTACTTCATAGTTCGATATATCTCGAACACTAGAACAGAAGATCAACGCTTTGCGAAGTACTTCAAGGCGCTCTCGAATCCGCACAGGCTAGCCCTCTTCCAGCAGCTCACAAGCTGCTGTGCTCCGGGCACCGTCTGCTCGGTGGAAGCCGCCACGCGCTGTGTCGGCGAGCTTGGCGAGAGCCTAAAGATCGCCAAGTCCACCCTCTCCCACCACCTCAAAGAACTCAACCAGGCCGGGCTCATCCAGATGGAACGGCGGGGGAAACAAGTGATGTGCTGGGTCGACCCTGAAATCCTCAAAGGGCTCTCTGGGTATTTTTCTCAGAACCTCCCATAACAGAAAGAAGCAACTGCCATGACAAAGAACGACTGCTGCCCACCCACCGATTGCTGCCCACCCGCTTCTTCCAAAGGAGCGACGAGCGCAATGCTCGAAGCGGACGCCGTGCGCCAACGAGTTCGTCAAGACTATGAGAAGGTCGCGCAGGCAAATAGCGCAGGTAGCTCCGAAGGCATCGCCGGCAGTTGTTGTGGAGTCTCGGACGACGACAAGATCAACGCCCTAATCTCGACTCGACTTGGCTACAGCGAAGGGGACCTGGGTGCAGTTCCCCAGGGAGCGGATATGGGGCTCGGCTGTGGTAACCCTCGGGCGATCGCATCTCTCAAAGAAGGAGAGGTCGTCGTCGATCTAGGCTCCGGTGGCGGATTCGACTGCTTCCTAGCGGCACCGGAAGTCGGAGCGACTGGCCAGATTATCGGCGTGGATATGACTCCGGAGATGATTAGCAAAGCCCGTGGAAATGCGGCCAAGGGCGGCTTCGAGACAGTCGAATTTCGTCTCGGGGAGATTGAGCATCTCCCTGTGGCCGACAATTCCGTCGACATCATTATTTCCAACTGCGTTATCAACCTCTCCCCTGACAAAGCATCCGTCTTTCAAGAGGCCTTTCGAGTTCTCAAACCCTCCGGCCGTCTCGCTATCTCGGATGTGGTCGCCACCGCCGAACTGCCAGAGGAGATGCGCAACGACAAAGAACTCTTCTCAGGTTGTATGGCCGGCGCCATGCACATCGATGAACTCGCAGAAGTCATTAGGGCAGCGGGCTTTGGTGAAGTCCGCATAGAATCCAAAGACGAATCTCGCGATTTCATCCGCGACTGGGCGCCCGGGCGAAACGTGCAAGATTACGTAGTCTCGGCGACGATCGAAGCCATCAAACCGAGCTATGGCGCGCAGCCCTAGCCAGTAGAAACGTCCCCCCTCGTATTGGGGTCACGCTCCGGGGTCGTAACCTACTGTTCTTAAATAGCTTTTGTCGCTAAGTCGCGAAACACATTGGCGTTCGATCTCGCGACCAACTAGAACTCGGCCGCGCAGGCAGGTCTGGGAAGAACGCGAAACCCACTGAGTTCCCCAAGCATACCAGGGAATTACGACATAGGAACGTGACCCTTAATCGAGAACGTAGAGGAGGAGCTGAGTGCCGCCGCGATCGAAGCCGACGTGCCGAGGCACCAGTGCCCAATGGGTGCTGGTCGCGCGCCAGGTGTGGCGGCGCCCTTTGGGCGGTAGGAGACGGGCGCGGCGGACGGCTTTCTTGCTCTGCGGCATGTACTCGTAGAGATCCATCCAGGGCTTCACGGCTCGGCGCTTGGCAGCCGCATCAGGGTGCACGGGGTCGATGGTGAGCGTGAAAAAGAGACTGCCGCTACTGGAATGCTGAGTGACCAAACTTGTGTGGTCGTAGTGATGAAAAGGCTCAGCAAGAGCAAGTTCGTGAAACTCGCCGTTCTTCACAAGATCGATGCCACTGAGATCGTGGCGCACGACAATATCGCGGCTGTGCTTGGCGTATTTGGCAAGCCTCTCCATACGCTCGCGATGCTTGACGATGTCTTTGATCGGAAGGCGCTTGCTGAACGTCGCCGTTGTCATATCGTACCAGCCTTCGAAGTCGGGACTTCGCTGATCTTCCTTGCGATCCCAAACCCCGCCCTTAATACCGACTGCCACTGTGAAGTCTTTTGCCCAGTACCTGAACGAGAAATCCAGAGCCGTGCTCTTGTCCTTCTCGTCGAGGTCCAAGTTGCTCTTCTTGCCGATAGTCTTGCCATTGCGAATCGCGTAGACAGCAACGCTGTGACGAACGAGTGGACTGCCCTCTTTATGCTTCTTGTTGCGCTTCTTGAGTGAAGAGACTTTGTGAACGACTAGGGCGTCTTGGCCCTCGAAGTCGGTTCGAACAATGTCCTTTGCCGGACCAAACTTGCGAACGATGCGCCCCTTGCTGTTGATTAGCGCTACTCGTTTCTCGGCAGTGCTCGCGTCCTCACTCCAAAGCAAGAAGTGCTCGCCATCCAGAGCAAACTCCACGCGCTTGGGCTTGAGAGTGAACTTGCCGAAGTTGACACGGTACAACTCTGTTCGCTGTAGCGAATCTACAACCACAAGGTGGGACGAGGTGCCGGCATCTGATGCTACATAGGCGAGTCGCGAACCGGCCCTATCAAATGTGAAGGGGTCGTCGACAAAGCCCTGTTCGGGGGCAATGCTGCGCACAAGCTTCGCCTTCTGCGACGGCGCATATTGCTTCGCGGAAGCCCCGCCCTCCGCCCATGCTCCGCCATGGCCAACAGCCACTCCAAGAATGACGGCGCAAACCCCTGCCAGCAACTCACTGTGTCTACCCATGGTGGTCATTTCACGGCCTCCCAGCCGGGAAGTCAAGACGTGCCACGCGGCCCTGGTATTCACCCCCTTCGCAAATTGCTGTGGGCAACGGCGATCTCAGCCGCTACCCTGGCATTGCTTAGAGCGAGCGCACAATTGGTCTCCACAGCACTACCCCCACTTGTCTTCGCCAGAAACTGCAAGAGATAGGGAGTTAGCGCCTTCCCCGTTGCCCCGTCTCGCTTCGCAGCGCTCGCTGCTTCAGCGATCCATGCCGCCACCGTGGCCATAGGCAGAGCCACATCCTCTGGTTCCGGATTTGCAATAAGCGCCCCTCCCTGCTCCATTGCGTTCCAACGCATGTCCAGAGCGCGGGCCGCAATCTCCGGGGTGTCCACCCGATGCTCCAGAGAAATACCAGATTCCCGTGAGTAGAACCCTGGTAGCTCGTCTGTGCCGTAGCCGAGCACCAAGACCGAGAGACTCTCCAGAGCTTCCATCGTACGGGGCAAATCCAAGATCGCCTTTGGACCTGCAGAGACCACGGCTAGGGGTTCGCGGGATAGAGACAAGAGGTCTGCGGAGACATCGAAGTCATCGCCCGGATGCACGCCACCTATACAGCCAGTCGCGAAGAAGCGGATACCAGCCAGAGCGGCAAGAGCAGAGGTCCCACTCACCGTGGTCGCCGCATCCCCTCCCTTGGCCATGGCGACACATAGGTCCGACGCGCCTGCCTTCTTGACGTTGCTCTCTGGCGACGCCAAGCACTCTAGCTCTTGCGCATCGAGCCCAATGCACGCTTTGCCTGCCAATACGGCGATGGTTGCCGGCACCGCGCCGTATTCCCGAACCTTCTCCTCGAGCCTGGCTGCTAGGCCCTCGTTCTCTGGATAGGGCAGCCCATGGGCGATAATCGTAGACTCCAAAGCGACGACAGCTCGACCAGATTCCAAGGCATCCAGAACCTCTTGCGCAATGACAATCACGGACCGAGCCTGCCATAGTCTGGTGGCCATGCGCTTCCCACTAAGCGAAGAAGATCGGAACGAGATGCAGCGCTACCAGCTGCGATCGGCTTGCGTGCACTGCTTCTTCTACGTTCAGAACGAAGCCCGCTGCGCGCATGAGTGGCCTTCGAGGGAGCAATCCGAGTGGCCACTCCTCGATGCCACGAAAATGTCCCTGTGCAAAGAGTTCGAGCTTCGGTGAGCTGCCGTGAACGGCCCTTCTGGGAGCAAAGTGGCCCGCGAGCTATCCCTGGGCTAGAGTCATTTCATGGGTCTGATTCGCAGCCTTCTCTCGCTCTCCATTCTCGCCCTCTTCATCGTCGTTGGGGCAACGGTACCCGTCGGCGATCGCACGCTCTTTGGGCATGTCTCCAACATCTGGGCGGCCGACGAAACGCAGGAATTGGTCGATGGCGTTAAGGAGAGCAGCGGCCCCCTCGTCGACCGAGTCAAGCGTGGAGTTCAAGCAGGCCTTGCCGACGACTCAGATGCTGAGCCAATAGCTGCAGAGCCAGAGCGAGAAGATGCCCAGCCTCTCCCAGAGCAGCCGTGAGCAACAGTGAGCAGCGAAATGCTCACAGCCCAATTGCACAGACTCGCTCTCGCCAGCGCCTTCGTTTCTGCCCTGGCGAGCGGATGTTCCAAAGACAAGTCTTCGGGCCCTTCCAAACAAGAAGTTGAAGCGAACGTAAGAGCCGAGCCGCAAGCACAAGGCCTTGCCAACGCAAATGCCATGATCGACAACGCCAAGCTCTGCGAACCCGAGCAAGGTGCCCCCAGCTTGGATGCCTGTCAGCGAGCCTGCGAACTCAATCATTCGAATAGCTGTGCAAATTGGGCAGCACTAGCGGAAGCATCAAGAGCGCTCTCGTTGTTCGAGCGAGCTTGCAGGGGGGGTTCGGGAATCGGCTGTGAGGGACAAGCCAGGCTCGTCGAAGGCGCTGGCGACAGAGCCACGCAGATCTATCTCGATGCGCGGCGCTATCACCGAATTCACTGCAGCCAAGGATACCCGCGCAGTTGCGAACAACTCGCAGGCCTCTTCGAAACAGCAAAGGGCGGCAAGGCGATGCCCGCTGCCGCCAAGAGCTTTAGAAGTAGAGCGTGCAGCCTGGGCCGCAAATCGAGCTGCCTACCGCACTAGATGTCCCTGGCGGAAGTGCTGATAGGAAAAGTTGCCAACTCTGTAAGATGAGATCTTCGGCCGCACAAGATGCGGTATTGGATGACGTCTAAAGACAAGCAAGAAGACCCTGTTGCCTTCCAAGAATCAGTGGAAGCGATCTGCACGACCTACCACGCCGCCGCTTCGCTAGAAGCCGGTGGCGTTCACGTAGTTAGCTGCGATGAAAAGACGGGGATACAGGCTGTAGAGCGCATACACCCGACTCTGCCGAGCAAGCCTGAACTCATAGAACGTCAAGAAG
>JAAEPE010000668.1 GCA_024222395.1 Myxococcales bacterium | reverse complement strand
CATAGGACCCGGAGGAGGGAAGGGAGTGTCGGAATAGGAAACTGTTGAAATGAAAGACCATCGACATGTCAGGATCGAAATCAGTCTCAACGAAAGAACAACGGATAGCAGAAGTAGCGAAGAACGCTCCTGATATGGCGATGGACGTCTCCCATCACCTGGATCTGGAGTGGTTTGTCGAGGCCTTCAGAAGAACTCGCAGAGATAGCGCGGTAGGTGTGGGTGGAAATTCTGACTCGGAGCACGGAGCATCGCTCGATGAACGCATCGGTGATCTCATTGGCCGAGCCAAGAGTGGCCGTTACCGAGCGCACCAGTAAAGCGTGTGCTGATGCCCAAGGGCGATGGCAAAGAGCGTCGACCGATTGGGGTGCCTTCGTTTGAGGACAAACTGCTGCAGCGTGCAATTGAGATGCTGCTCACCCCTGTGCTCGAACAGGACTTCTACGATTTCTCGTATGGGTTCCGGACGGGCCGCTCCGCCCACCAGGCGCTTGAAGTGCTCTGGGAGGGATTGATGGAGTTCGGTGGTGGGTATGTCATCGACTTGGATATCCGAAGCTACTTTGACT
>JAAEPE010000667.1 GCA_024222395.1 Myxococcales bacterium | reverse complement strand
GGCCATGGGTCTCGATGTTGAGGAGGAAGGGTCGACGATACAGTTTTTGCGAACCGGGCGCCGCGCTTCGACCTGGTGGGAGGATGAGGAGGAGGGGGGGAAGAAGGAGGAGAGCCGGTCATGGAGAAGTTAGTGCGTTGGTGCGTTGGTGCGTTGGTTGGCCCGACCAGGATCGTCCGCTGCGGCGCCGGCCGAGCGCGGCTGAGATTTTGCGTTACACAGTGTCGTGTAAGTTGCTTGTTCCAGTCTTGGGATGCCAATCAGGCCAATCAGAACCGCTTCCAGCCGTCATCGCCTCTGGGGATGATCTCGGGCACCGAGTGCGTCAAGCGCTCCCAGACCACCGGGTCGACTCCCAGCGAGATGATGGTTCCAAACTGCTGGCATCGCTCGGGCATCGCCCAGATGAACGCGCGGACGAACGTCACGCGCTGACCGTGCATCGGAAGGTTCTGAACGACGGCGGGCAGCACCTCCCACCAGCCGCTGGGCTCTGCATCATCCCAGCAGTCCACCATGATTTTCTTCTGCACGGGCCCGGCAATATAGCGCCGAACCACCGGCTTGATATTGTCCTCGACGTAGTCATATGTGGATCCGGCTTGGGCGACAAACGCCGCCATCGCCTCGCACAGGACGTGGCCGTTGGGCGTCACCTGGACCATCTCCGTGACCTTGTCCTGCGCCGCCAGGAGCTCGTCATTCATCCTGAGCGCCATGTTGGCATGTCCAGGGAAGTACGTGTTAATCTGCGGGAAACACGTGTTCTTCTTCAGACCGCCATAGAACTCGTTCACAGTCGCAAACTGCTTCCACTGGGAGCGGAGCGTCGCCTGAAGGCGCGCGTTGTCCGGGTGGTCGGCCAGGTGCTCCGAGGTGACCTTGATCTTGCGCAGCATCGCCCGCATGCTCTCCTGGGCAAGGGGAAGCTGGCTCATCGGCCCCCACTTGTGTTCGGCAATGAACACCTTGAGCCGGAGGATGCCTGTATACGTCCTGACCGTTAGGACGAACGCCACGATGGACGCCAGCGCGACCAGGCACGTAGCAAGTACCTTGGTGAGCGCCGTTTGGACAGTGGCATCGTACAAGACGGCGGCCCACGCCAACGCCGCCGTCGGGAAACCAAACGCCCACATCTGCATGAAGAACTTCTCCGCATACAGGAAGTGGCGCCAAACCATCCAAGCGATCACCATTGAGATTCCGATTGCCATGTAAAACAGCGTCTGCGAGGTGCTGTCCATGAACCATACTCCCAAAACCGGCGAGTTGAGCACGGCCCAGGCGATGGACGCCACCGCCGGCGAGGCAAACCAAATGGCCGCGAACATGCGCATCCTAGGATCGGCGTTGTGTCCGAGTGCAAATCTGGGGAATAGAGCGGCGAACAACACCAGCCACATGATCGTCGCGAACCCAAAGAACAAAAAGCAGACCTGCGTGTATCCCCTGTCGATGATGGGCCCGACAACCGCGTAGATATAGAGCCCCACAGGAGCCATCATCCACGAGCCATTCATATGCCCGTCATGACGCATGGTGGAAAGCCAATTTCCAACGGTTATTACCGCAAGGAGAGTCCCGGTCGAGGATCCGGCCCAGAACAGCACACGAGCCAACGCCGTCGAATACGTCCCCCAGGACAGAAACGCGTAGACCGCCAGCGTCATGCTCGGCACGGAAAATGCATTGTTCATCGCGGGGTGCATCCACTCGGAGCGCACCTTCTTCGGATGGACGATCATCTTGGCCAAATACGGTGCAGTCATCACCACGGTGTGGACGAGGGACAGCAGGGTGAGAATCTCCCAGATCAAATTGGGGGTGGCAAATCTTGGACTCAGCGCCATCAACTTGAAGAGGGCCGCGATGGCCGCGACGCCAATCACCGAGCTCTGGAACGCAATCTTGCTGTGGCGCACCAGCGCAAAGTCCTCGCGCTCCCAATCGTCGGTCTTGCCCGTCTTATAGTGAAGATCGACCTTGGTAGGCCCACCGTGACCGGCAAACTCGTGCGACACACGCTCTGGCGGCGGCGGCCCGACCACCTTGGTGAACTCGTCCCACGTATACTTTGTTTCGGAAAGGAGGTTGATGTGCTGCATGTACACGGTGTCGGGGATGATGCCAAAGCGAATGGCGTGGCCAAAGAACCAACAACCGGCGCAGAAGTTGAGAAAGCCCTCCAGGCCAGCGAAGAAGGCCAACGTCGCTGCAAAAGCGGTCGCAGCCTGCCACTGCTTGGTTAATTGGAGAACCACGATGATGGTTGAAAACATGACGCCGACCGACACGGCGAATTGCTTCGGAGGACCTGCGCCCCAGACTGGACCCGTGTCGCGCTTGAGCCAGCGGCCGCCCACCAGGTCCCACAAGGCCGCGATCATCATACTCAGCGATCCCAGCGGACTGATACCCGCCCCACCATAGAGCCGCAGACAAAAGTCCGTCAGCAGACCCACACTCAGCCACTTGACCGAGGCGTACTCAAGGTAGGACATCGCCGCAATGACCACTGTGACGACAAACACCTGCACACCCGTCCATCGAATCACCCTCCCATCGACCGTCTGCGGGAACTCAAACAGCGCCCCCGTCACCGACGGCGCCGACAGATCCACACCGGCCAGATTGGCCAAGCTGATTTTGGCCCCGGAATCGTCCCCGACTAGCATGTCAAAGTCCCCGCTTTCAATCAGCTGTTTCGTATCGTTGCAACCGCCAATGAGCGTACCATTGATGTAGACAAACGGCACCGTTCGCTGGCCGGTCAGCTGTTGGAGGTGTTGCAGCACAGCAGGCCCTGCAAACTCTGCAGGCGATGCCTCGAGCTGGTCGAGCTTGATGTAGACGAAGTGCACGCCCATGTTGGCCATCGTTCGTGTAACCTCAATACAGAAGGGGCACGTGCTCCGCCCGAAAACGACAATCTTGCTGGAGGCCTGTGGTGGTGTGGCGTCGAACGTGGTCAGAGCGGCATCGTAGGGTCGTGTTGGTCAAAACGGCGTCGAGTCGCTCTCATCGCCGGACATCGTCACGTACAATGGCATCCTGGATCTTCTCGTCCACGGTAGCGCCCCGATACCCGGCGATGCTCGCCAGGTCGACGTCGACTGCCACGCTCATTTGGTGTCGTAGATCGTAAAGGTTCGCCAAGCGTGAAGGCCCGTCGCCGACGAATACGGTGCTGAATGTAATAGTTATAGTTAACTATACCTGGGTATTCCGAACGACAACGTTTTACAATGCGGATGACACGTGTAACGCCCTTACGTAAGCGCCTTACGTAAGGCGGGGACGCGGGCCTGTCGAAAGGCTCACAGCCTTTCGACGATATAGGGCACACCGTCGGCTCTCCAACCCACCCGGCCATCGCAGAAAGCTCGCACGCACCGCGGGAAGAGCTCATGCTCTCGCTTGAGCACCCTGGCTGCCACCCGCTCAGGGCTGTCGCCT
>JAAEPE010000666.1 GCA_024222395.1 Myxococcales bacterium | reverse complement strand
GGCAAGCTCGCTTGGACGAGAGAGAATACGGAAGCCCTTTGGGCATGTACGGGCTGTCGCGCGTGCACGACGTACTGCGAACACGAAAACGAGCCGGCGCTGGTCTTGCTATCGGGACGGAGCCGAGCCAATGCCGAGGGCGCGTGCCACACCGCCTTGGAGAAATACCCGGAACGCTTTCGCACAAGAGATGCGCGCCTAGCAGAGAAACTCCGAGAGCATGTCTCCAAAACGAAACGCGGCGATGAAGCGCTCGTGGGGTTTTGGCCGGGATGCGATGCGGTCGACAAGGGCATGCAGGACCTCGAAGCGGCGCTACAAGTATTCGCGACTCTTGGAGGAGAACCTGTCGTCGTCGTCGAGAGCGAACAAGTCTGTGGCGGCTACCCACTCCTGGCAGCAGGCTACCCAGATATGTTTCGCTGGCACGCCGAGAAGGTCGCCAAGTCGATGGCCAAGTTCAAGACCATCATCACGAACTGCTCAGCTTGCCTTTTCACGGTTCAAAGACAATACGCCGCCGAAGGCATCGACCTGGACATCGACATCATCAGTGTCCCCGAGTTCCTTGCAACGATGATCCAGGCCCTACCAAAGGCTAGGCGAAAAGAGCCGGTCTACTACCACGACCCCTGCCACCTTGC
>JAAEPE010000665.1 GCA_024222395.1 Myxococcales bacterium | reverse complement strand
TAACTATGCTGCTCGGCGAAGGCGGGAGGGCTTAACTCGCAAAGAGATAATTCGCTGCTTAAAACGCTATATTGCCCGCGAAGTCTTTGCTCTTTTGCGGCCTAAACAATCAAGTCTTGACACATAGGAGCATCCGAGGGTGGTTTTCGGGCCTTGCTTCCGAAGCTCTCGCATCAACGAGGATCTGCTCTCTTCTAGCGTTCGGGCGGGCCAATCTCAGGTGCCACAGCGCCGAAATATCGCCGTTTTCCCGTCCAACTCAGGCCCCAGACGCACCAAAGCACCCAGACCTCTGTCTCGGTGCTTTTCTCATCGATGTTGCTCCGCCCGCGCCTTCGCCGCTGTCAGGTCGGAGTCGGTTGGACCAGTACGTTCCACCGATGAAGGGCGAGAAAGGTCCCATGGGGAAAGATCACCCCTTCCTCGCCAGCTTTCCTTCGCAGGCGCGCCACTTCATGGTCATCCCGAAATGCTCGCAGCCTCTCGATGGCAGCCAATCGTTGCTCCTTGATGCAGGCGCCGATGAGAGGCGCTAGCCCGAAGAGTTTGTGCGGTGACTTGGGACAGGATCTCGGGTCAGGCTTCTCATCAGTGACGTCACAGCGAAACGCCTTGCCCTTGGCGTCGCGCTTGTCGCGCTCCTCCTTCTCATACGCGAGGACCTGCTTCTCAATCAGCGCATCGAGTTCCTCATCGCTGAGCGCCTCGTATCCGGGTGGCCGAGTAAAACGCAGGACCACCTCGTCTGGCGCTACACCGCCATTCTCAGGCAAACGCCAAAACCCCACTGGTCGCTTAATCACCTTGTCCGGCTGCGGCCAGCGCATGCGTATGCCCTTGTGGTTCTTGCCTTCGCGCTCGATTCCGTCGGCGACCGGATTGCCCATGGTGTAGACGATGCGGTTCAGAATGTCCTGCTCCGACTCATTGTCGACGATGTTGGTCTGCTTGCCCGAGAAGAGCGAATCGCCTTCTTTGTAGCGACGATTGATCTGACGAGCGGTAAAGGAGTGAAAATCCCGAAGGAAGTCGGGACGGACCGCATCGGGATCCGTGTCCACCCGATGGATGTGATTGCCCTTGAGCCTATCCCAAAATCTTGGACACTAAAGACGGGATAATCCCGTAGTATGGAGAAGAAATGGGAAAGAAAAGGCAATCCAATCGGAAGCACTCCGATGAATTTAAACGTGAGGCTGTACGGCTCATGGAAGAGCGCGG
>JAAEPE010000664.1 GCA_024222395.1 Myxococcales bacterium | reverse complement strand
TTAAGGCTGCTGGTGCGCCGACATCGTGCACCGCATGCCGATCGTGCAACAAGCGCGAATCATCCTGCTTGCACATCAATGACTGGGCACAGAGCAAAGCGCAAGGCAGTTGAGCTGTTCGTCTCGGAACGTTCGCAAATGGAAGGCTCGTCTTATCGCGAACCCTTCGGTGAGAACTCTGGAGGATCAAGAGCGTAGCGGGCGAGCGGCGCAAGTTCCTGTTGAGATCCGCTGCAAGCTTGAGCAGATTGCCTGCGAGCGACCAGCGGCTCAAGAGCCTCCCGCGCCATTCCGTGACATATGGACATACGAGTCGCTTGCTCGCTCACTTGAGGAGCAAACCGGGTACCGGCTGAGCGTGAGTGAAGTCGGTCTGATCTTACGATTAAACGTTTCTTGTCATGGCTTGCCCAATGAGCTCCACAAGCATCGATACTCGACCGCGGGAAAGATCGTCTCCCAATCGAATGCCGTCCGTGAGTAGTTGTGCCGCCTCGAGAGGGCGGCCGTCACGTATGAGCGCTCGCGCCTCTACCGCCAAAATCCTGGACACTTTGAGCATCTCGTGCCCGAAGGACATCTCTTGGTCTGGTGAGAACTCCGTCAGTGAAGCGGGGGAACAAGATGAATTGCCGGCGACTGCCGCCCGAACAGCCTTCGCGATTCCCGTGCAACGCGCTCGGAGTGATGTCATTATCTTCGGTTCCACTTCATGCCACGGCAGCACCTGATAGGGCGCGACCGTGCTCTGACTGTGGCCGTTAGTTGTAGAGAGCCCTCTCGATGGCTTCGTCGTTGCTTGGGTTCTCCATTTGAGCAAGAGGCTTGGGTGGCTTCTTTGGCCTCTTGCTCTTGTCGGCGTAGTCTGCCATCAGGGCTTTCGTTTCTGGCGATAGCGGCTCTGGGGCAAGAAAGGCGAGA
This sequence comes from Myxococcales bacterium, assembly GCA_024222395.1. GTDB lineage: Bacteria > Myxococcota_A > Polyangia > Haliangiales > Haliangiaceae > NORP324. Next base: position 2,260 of record JAAEPE010000664.1, on the reverse strand, counting down.
CACTCCGCGAAGGGACCTTCCGAATCTACGAGTGCGAAGAGGTCTTTTGTGTCCGACAACACCTCAGAGGGGGCAGGCGCCGCACTCTCAGAGCAGGTCGCTCACAATCGGGAGAGAGCGACGATTCGTAGAGGTGCTCGATTCTCTGAATCAGTTCGGTGACTTCCGACTCCGAGAATGTCGGCTCGCTCTTGCAGCTCAGCTGGAGAGCATTGGTACACAGAAGTCCGATACAGCACGCAATAGTCCCTCTTCCTATCACTCGTTCAAACATACACTGACCACAATTGTGCCCTTGGGATTCCACTCGCCAAGAAAGAGCCTGGTCATTCCAAGTCATTGAATTGATGGCGTTTGCTTCGCACACGCCCACAGCAGTGTAGGGGCCGAGAGCGCCTAGAGCGTTGGCCCCTGCCATTCTAGGTGGTGGCTGGATGTTCGTTCTTTGGTGGGGCATAGGGCTTGCTTTGGCTTGGCTTGCCTCCGCCAGTCGCGGCCGAGACGGGGCGTTTGCCAACTGCAAACACCCTACTTTGTTGTGGGCGTTTGTGCGGCAAACGCCTGGGTTCCCCTACTCCGGTTGCGAGCGCTTGTTCACAAGCGCTCGCAACCGGAGTAGGGTCCCGGAATGATACGAGCTATTGTCATTTCTGCGCTGCTCCTGGTTGGGACAGCGGCCCAGGCCCAGGTCCAGCCCAAGGTGGCCAAGGGCCCCGCGGCTAGTCTGCCCAAGCTTGAGACCTGGACGCTTGAGAATGGCTTGCAAGTTGCCTTTCTGCCCATGCCGACGGCGCCGTCGGTGACGGTCCAGGTTTGGTACCACGTAGGTTCAAAGAACGAGGCAAAGGACCGGCGCGGATCGGCTCATATGTTCGAGCACATGATGTTCAAGGGCTCGGAGAATCTCCGAGCTGAGGAGCATGCTCGACACCTCAGTTCTCTCGGCGGCTACGTCAACGCCTTCACGACAGAGGATGTCACGGCGTACCACAATACGCTTCCCTCCGAGCATATGGATTTTGCAGTCCAGATCGAGGCCGAGCGCATGCGCAATCTTTGGTTCCGCGACGACATGATCGCGACCGAGAAGGAAGTAGTCAAAGAAGAGATTCGGCAGCAAGAGAACAACCCACTTTACGTTGGCTTTCTACGATTTCTCGAGATGGCGTTTCGCGCACATCCATACTCGTGGACTGCTGGCGGCGACCTAGAAGATCTTGATGCGACGACGACCGAGGACCTTAAGAGATTTTATGATCGCTATTACGTGCCCAACAATGCCCTTCTAATTGTCGTGGGCAAGGCTGAGAGCAAGGCGGTTCGAGCTTCGGCAGAGAAGTGGTTCGCCCCCATCCCCATGGGGCAAGAACGGCCCGCTTTCCCGGCAGAGCTGACCGAAACGCCGCAATCAGAAAAACGCCGAGAGGTCGTGACCCCCGCGCAAATTGGTCTGGTCATGCGCGGCTACCATATTCCCGAAGCCAAGCATCCCGACGTGCATGCTCTGCGGGTATTGGCCCTGATTCTCTCGGGCGGCGAGTCATCTAGGCTTTACGAGCAAATCGTCCGCAAGCAGAAACTGGCTGTCCAGGCTGGCGGTCAACTCGTTATCAGAGAGCACCCAGGTTTGATGATGATACTTGGAGTGTACCTCAATGCAGCCAAGGGAAACGCGCTCGAGGCTGCGCTAGCCACCGAGGTTGCGAAGCTGCGCAAGGGGCTCGTATCCAAGGCGGAGTTGGCCAAGGCAAAGAAGCAACTGCAGGCTCAATTGGTATATGGCATGGAGAGCGTTACGGGAATCGCGAGCCAGATCGGCTACTCGTGGATTCAACGCGGAGACGCCGGTCAGTTCGTCAACGACCTCGCCGCTCTTGAAGCGGTGACTTCCGCTGACATCAGAAGAGTCGCCGAGCTCTATTTGGGCGATGCGCAATCAACCGTAGTGGTGATTCCGCCAGCGGCTGCCCCCACTTCAGGAGCCAAGTAGATGACTCAGACTCGCAAGCAATCTCTCTCCTCGTTCCTTGTCGCCGGAACCCTGAGCTGGCTCTGCTCGTGCGGCCCGAGCGCTAGCACCCTCGCACCAGATCTGCCTGGTAATGGCATCGAAAATCTCCCTGTTCAGAAGGTATCCGTGCTGCCTGCTGAGCCAGTCATTGTTGATCCGTGGAAAGGACGCTCGCTCATCGAGCCTCCAAGCGCCGAGCCTCCGAGTGCACTGGAGTTACCTGAGGTTACACGGTTCACGCTCAAGAAC
>JAAEPE010000663.1 GCA_024222395.1 Myxococcales bacterium | reverse complement strand
TATCAAGGGCGTTTCGGTCTCAGTAAACAAGGGAACGAGAACTCTGTTGGAAGGCGCGTTCATTGCCCGAATGCCACATCCTAGGGGCAAAAACAAAAAGGGCCACCTAGGGGTGTTCATGCGGAGAGGACGCAGCAGAAACCCGATCTACGAGCTCGTCGCATCGAGGCCGATCGACGCGTTAAACCATGAAGGCGAAGCCGAGGGAGTGATGACCCGCGGCCGCGTGTCTTTCATGAAAACCATGAGGCGAGTGATCGACATGTCCCGATCATGGTAGTCCATCCGACAGGGAAGCAACCAACTGTGCCCAGAAAACGAGCAGGATATCCCCCCGCCTGGCTTGGGTCCTACCTCCGGGGGGGCCTCCCTCGGGTAAGGAACTCGCGGAAAACGGCTAGATAATGACCCGCAAAACAAAGGTCCCAGGGGCAAAACGGCCGAAGGCGAAGCCATCGCCGGCGATGTCGGTAGCCGCGTTCGCCAGGCTCGCCGGCGTCGATCGTAAGTCGGTCACAAGGGCGATCAAGTCCGGTCGGCTCGACAAGTCGATCGTGCTCATCGAGGGCAAACCGAAGATCTCGGATCCGGAACTCGCCCGGCGAGAGTGGAAGGCGAACACGCGCGGGAAGTCCGACGGCGCGATCATCGTCGCGGGCGATGTGCCGGCCGACGACCAGGCCGCCGAGCCCGCCGCCGATGCCGACGGGATGTCGTTCAATGAAGCGCGGCGACGGCGAGAGATCGAAACGTGGAGGCTGTCCAGGGTCCGCCGCATCGCCGAAGAGCTCACGGTCGAAGAGCGCCGAGGCGAGCTCATCCCGATCGATGAGGCTCGCCAAACCGTGATCGACGAATACATATCAGTAAAGACAAAGCTGCTCGGGCTATCGTCGCGAGTCCGGCAGCGGATCCAGCGACTGACAACGGCCGAGGTTCTGATCATCGACAACCTAGTCCGGGAGGCGTTGGAATCCCTAAGCGATGGCGAGTAATAATTGGGCGACATCGTGCAAGGCGACGCTGAAGCCGCCGGCGAGACTCACTCTTTCGGAGTGGGCGGATCAGAAGTTCTACCTTTCAGCAGAGTCTGCAGCCGAGCCGGGGCGATGGAAGACGCTCCCATACCAGCGCGGTATCTTGGACGCGATCACAGACCCGACCGTCGAGCGTGTCAGCTTTATGAAGTCCGCCCGCGTGGGAGCCACCAAGATGATGAATGCGACGATCGGCTATTTCATGGACCAGGATCCATGCCCGATCATGGTAGTCCAGCCGACAGTCGAAGACGCCAAAGGATACAGCCGCGAGGAAATAGCGCCCATGCTTCGAGACTGCCCAGCGCTCACCGGGCTGGTGGAGCAGGAGACGACAAAGAAGAGCACCGCGACGATCCAGAATAAGAGCTTTCCCGGTGGCTCGCTTTCGCTCATCGGCGCGAATAGTGGCGCCGGCTTTCGGCGAGTATCCCGCCGTGTGGTCATATTCGACGAAGTCGACGGATACCCGCCGAGCGCCGGCAACGATGGCGATCAGATCCAGCTAGGAATCAGGAGGACGCAAGACTATTGGAACCGGAAGATCATTGCCGCGAGCACACCGCTGGTCGCAGGCGCTAGCCGGATAGAAGACATGTTCGAGGCCGGCGATCAGCGCCGTTACTTTGTAGCGTGCCCACATTGCGGCCACCGCGATGTGTTGACGTTCCGACAGGCCACCGACGGCGCCGGGCACAACATGCAGTGGCCGACGGGGGAGCCGGCGAGTGCGCACTTTGTTTGCTCGAAGAACGGATGCGTTATCGATCACCAGTCGAAGTTCGACATGTTGGCGACGGGCGAATGGGTCGCCGCCAGACCGAGCATCGGACACGCGTCATTTCATATCTGGGCGGCGTATTCGATGTCGCCAAACGCATCGTGGGCACACCTGGCAGCCGAATTTTTAGAGGCGAACGCGGGCGGACCGGAGAAGCTCAGAACCTTCGTCAACACCGCGCTCGGCGAGACATGGAAAGAGAAGGGAGACGCGCCGGCGTGGGAGCGATTATACTACCGCCGCGAGCCGTACCCGATCGGAAGTGTTCCGGACGGTGTTGTCGAACTCACTGCCGGCGTGGATGTGCAGAAAGATCGTTTCGTTTTCGAGGTGGTCGGGTGGTCACTATCTAAAGAGAGCTGGAGCATTGACGCCGGGTTGCTCATGGGGGATACGTCGGACGCGTCGACGTGGGCACAGCTCGACGAGCTCATGGGGAAAGAATTCGCCGGACTATCGATCGCGATGCTCGCGATCGACTCGGGATACAACACTCAGCAGGTTTACGATTGGGCACGCCGCTATCCCATGAGCCGAGTGGTCGCAGTAAAAGGGATGGCAACCGCGCGATCGCTTGTCGGGGTACCTTCAGCCGTCGACATCACAAGCCGCGGCAAGCGACTACAGCGAGGCTACAAGGTTTGGCCGGTCGGCGTCGCCATCGCCAAGGCTGAGCTCTACGGATGGCTCCGGCTGCAGGCAGGCTCAGACGGCGAGGAGAACCCGCCCGGCTATTGTCACTTTCCAGAGTACGCGGAAGAGTTTTTCCTGCAGCTTACGGCCGAACACTTGGTGACAGTCAAAAAGCGATCCGGGTTCACCGCGTTGCAGTGGCAAATGATACCCGGCCGCGAGAATCACTGGCTCGATTGTCGAGTATATGCACGCGCCGCGGCATCGATCCGCGGCATCGATCGAGCACGGCCAACGACGTCGGCAACGAAGCCGACGGCCAGAACGAACAGGAAATCGCCGACACGCCAAGAGGAACGCAAGCGAGACCGCGCAGAGCTCGCTAAACCAAAGAAGAAAGCGGCAAGGAAGAGCACCGGCTGGCTGAAGAAGCGCCGCTGACGAAAACGCCCGCGCTGCCGAAATCTCGCCGGCTTGACAGTTCGGAAGCTGTGTGATCCTAGTAAAGACGTGTCAGCGTTTTGGGCCCAGGAAGATATCACAGCGCTGGCCGCAGCCATCGCGAGCGGCGCCATGATCGTAGAATACGACGGACCGCCTAAGAGGAAGATCCAATATCACAGCCTCCCACAGATGAGGTCTCTGCTTGCAGAAATGCGGCGCGACGTAGAAGGAGCGCCGACCCACAGACACGCAAAGCACAAGCGGGGATTTCGTGAATAGGATCGGCGCGAACTGGCTCGACCGCTTGACTATCAGGGCTAGGGTTCAGAAGTCACAATTGTAGAAACTGTATCATGAGCTGGGTATTTCTAAATGGTGATTTAACACATGCGGACACAGAGACCACCTTGTCTGGATTAGACGGAGTGACAGGTGTTGAAGCGTGGGCTGATGGTATAAGAAAATGCTACCGAATTGACGCCGCGATTGTGGATAATCTCAAACTTGATGGGGATCTGACTTGGGACTCAGATTACGAGTGTTTATTCATAGATAGATATATCAATGTGATACAAAGTGGCGCAGTCCAAATAGGAATATCTAAAACTAAAAACGGCAAAGAATACTATTCGAGAGGTTTAGGGCTTGTCATTAATGACTTAGGGGGCAAGCAAAACACTTCGCAGGCTGCATGGTGGTGCTTAAATGATTCAAGTTTTACAACTCGCGGAGGAGTAATCGACTTAGGTGCGAACATCTTCTTTGGTACCTCTACGGTTTCGTCAGCCACAGTCAATCAACACGTTCCTGTAGATATAGACGGCACCGACTTCAATAGCTTGTATGGGAATGATGGTATGCACTTTCTCAGGTTTTTTGTTAATCCGGCGACCATTGACGTCAACAACATAGGAATGTCTGGGGCAGCAGGGTCTCTTACTCCGTTTTCATCGCAGGGGTTTAACTCGTT
>JAAEPE010000662.1 GCA_024222395.1 Myxococcales bacterium | reverse complement strand
GAAGTCGCGGCGCTCTTTTACTCCCTCATCGGAACGTGCCGAATGCTCGACGTCAATCCCACCGAATATCTGCTCGCCGCCGCGACAGTCGCGATCGAGAGCCCTGGCGAAGTTCTGCTCCCCCACGAATTCAAGAGACAGAAGCGCTAAACACAGCTTCGCGACTCTCGAAAGAGGGGGCAGGGCGAGATCTTACGCTCGAATCGATGTGCCATCGATGCACCAAAGTTCATCTGGGTCCGCGTCGTGCCGAAACGCAAGAGTTCGCAGTCTGCACGATATCGCGTCAAACGTCCCGTCCTTGGTCCATTTGTCGAAGAAGTCCCACGCCGTCGACCACGGGCCATACTCGTCAGGCAGGTCTCGCCACGGCGCGCCTGTACGCAAGACCCAGAAGATAACGTTGAGAATCTCGCGACGGTTGCGGGGGCGACGACCGGTCCCAAAAATGCCGGTGGGAAACACGTCGGCGACTGTCTTCTATTGCGGGTCGGTCAGTTGGTGACCGGGCATGCGTCTTTGAGACATGCTCTCTACAGATCACTCGATCCCGATTCAGGCAAGAATTTGGCCTCCATTCGGAAACCAGACAGAGCCTAGTTCCTTGTATGTGGCCACTATCTATCTCAAAGTCGTTAGAAGAGTGAGCGCGCAATGATCATGCGTTGAATCTCGCTGGTCCCTTCATAGATGCGAAGGACTCGCGAATCTCTGTAGAGGCGCTCAATTGGGTATTCTTCTGAGTATCCGTATCCGCCGTGAAGTTGCAGCATGCGATCGACGATTCGATCTGTAGTCTCCGAAGAAACCAGTTTTGCCATAGAGGACGCAGCGTCGGCTCGGTGCCCAGCGTCATGGAGGAAGGCTGCACGCAACGTCAGCAGCCAGGCCGCATCAAGCTCGGTCCGGCAATCCGCCAACATGAACTGCGATGTTTGGAAGTGAGCTATCGGCTTGCCAAAGGCTTTGCGATCCTCTGCGTAGCCAAGGCCTAGGCTCAGTGCCGCCTCTGCTACACCAATGCACGCACCGGAGATGCCGATGCGGCCTGCGCCTAGAGACGATATGGCTGCTCGGTATCCGCCGTGCAGCGGGCCGATGAGATTCGCCGCAGGGATCTTGCAATCGTCAAAGTGCAACGCCGTGGTACCGGAGCAGCGCTGGCCCATCTTCGGTTCATCTTTGCCTATTTCGAGGCCCCGGGTCCCGGGGTCGACAACGAAGGTGCTAATGCCCTTGGTGCCATCCGCTGATTCGGTGCGAGCAAAGACTAGATAGACGCCGGCGTGTCCGCCGCTCGTGATCCACATCTTGGAACCATTGAGCACAAAGTCATCGCCATCGCGAATCACGGTAGTTGTGAGTGCTGCGGCATCCGAGCCGCCGCCCGGCTCTGTAAGACAGAAGGAAGCTGCCCCAGCAGCGCCGGTGCATAGCGGCAACAGCCAGCGTTCGCGCTGTGCTGCTGTCGCCTGCTCGGAGAGAATCACCGCCACGAGGTTGGTCGCGGCAACGACCGAAGCAAGGCCAACATCTGCCCGACCCAGTGCCTCAAGAATGAGCGTGTAGCCGACGGTATCGACAGCAGGGCCTCCGTGCGATTCGGGAACACGGGCCGCCATGATTCCCATCTCGCCGAGCTCGGCTACCAGAGCGAGAGGAAACTCTCGCTCCTGATCGCGCTTTGCGGCACCCGGTGCGATCTGATCTCTGGCAAACGAGAGCATGGAGTCACGCAAGAGGTGATGGTCTTCGCTAAAGGTATAGGCGAAGCGGGCCTGTAGCCCTACCGTTCCTGCGTCGCTCCAGAGATCGATCACGATACTTCCAGAACTAGAGCTTGAAGAGCTCTTGAACATTGGTCCTGGTGATCTTGGTGATGGTCTCTTCTTTGAGTTCCATGTCACGCAACTGGTCGAGGCTCTTCTTCCAGTCGAGGCCATTCGTGCCCCAGAGAACACGATCGCGCCCCATTCGGCTATCCATGAAGTGCACGATATCTTTGTTCAAGTACTTCGGCATCCAAGCGTCGATGCCAAAGTAGATGTTCTCCCACTTGTAGCAAAGAGAAATGAGCTCATCGACCCATGGCCATCCCGTGTGGGCGCCAACAATCTTCAGAGTTGGGAAGTCGCAAGCAACACGATCAAGATCCATTGGGCGACCATGCTCACTCGGCATACCCTCGAGCACGTGACCAACCTGTAGCGATACAGGAATGTTCAGTTCGACGCACTTTGCGTAGAGTGGGTACATGCGCGCGTGGTGGAATGGGATGTCGAAGCCGTAGATGTGCACGTACACACCTTTGAAGCCGTGCTGCTTGACGCCGACCTCGATCTCGGCGAGGGACTCGCTGATGCGGAATGGGTTGTAACCTCCCAAGCCGATGAAGCGGTCCGGAGCGTGATCGAGATACTGGGTTACGTCAGAGAGCTGAGTGTTCATGTACATCCAGTGATTGCGTGTCGACCACATCTTTGTCTGTGTGATGAACACCTTCTCGACGTTGGCTTCATCCATCGTCTCGATCATGTTGGGGATGCTTGGGAATTGCGGGAGGCTGCCACCAAGGGCTTTCTCCATGCGGCACATGAGTTCGCCCTCTTTGGCGTCAGCCCACTTGCCCATGAATTCGGGCGTAGCGACGTAGTACATAAAGTCAATTGCGGCGTTCTTGTCGGTCATCTTTGGTCTCTTTCCTGGGGGATCAATTCACTGCATCCGCGGAGAAATGCGGAGCACGTTTTTCGAGAAATGCAGTGATGCCCTCATTGGCGTCATGGGTCTGCATCAAATCTTCAATGTAGAGTTTTTCTAGTAGAGGTAGGTCGTGCTCGAGAGAACGAGCGAGTGGCATGCGAACGGCCTTCTCGGCGATACGCAGCGAGGTGGCGCTGAGCCCTTTGATGTTCTCGGCAAAGAACCTCTCGAACGCACTCGCAGGATCATCTGATACCTTGTAAACGAGGCCAATCTGCTGAGCCTCTTCGGCATCGATGGAGCGGCCGGATACACAAAGGTCCAGGCCCCGTCCACCGCCGAGACGCCAAGGCAGCAAGACCGAAGCCATTGGCGGAAAGACAGCTAGCTTGATTTCTGGTTGCCCAAAGTGTGAAGAGTGATTGGCAAAGATCCACGAGCAGTAGGCTGCGAGCTCGAGCCCTCCGCCCAGACACTGTCCGCGTACAATTGCCGCTGTGGGAATGGCCAAGTCCGATAGACGCCTAAAGAGCCCATGGAATGTCTCAAGCATCGCGGCTGCTTGATCCGCCTGATGCTCTTCGACGCTGGCGCCAAAGCAGAAGTGCTTGCCCTCACCTTCAAAGGCGATCGCCTTGAGAGCTTTGCCATCGGCATATTTGTCGAGGGCATCACCAATGCCGGCAAGCATCTTCGAATCGAGTATATTCGCCTTGGGTGCGTTGAGGGTTAGATGCAATAGCTGGCCATCCTCGCGAAGGTCAGCGACGACGCAGCTTGACTCTGAAGTACTCATAAAGTGTCCTAGAAATCGGGGATAAGAACCGGGCGCAGTGAAAGGGTGTGATCCTTGAGGCCACCAATCGCATCGTTGACCTTGCTCATGGGCATTCTCTGGACGAAGGGCTTCACCTTCACCTTGCCGGATAGCACGAGATCCAAGACCGCAGGATAGTGCTTTGGCAAGCAGCCCCAGGTGCCTTGGGCTTGAGCGTCGAAGGCCATGAGGTTACTCAGGCGAACCTTCACAGACTCCATGGTGTAGCCGACGACTCCGAGAACGGCGCCATATGTGAGCAGTGAGAATGCCAGGGTTTGCCCAGCCGCGGCTCCCGAGGTCTCGTAGATCTTCCAGCGAGTGTCTCGCAGGGAGTTCTCTTTCACGTAGCCGCGAATGGCTTTGCGAATTGCCTTTGGCTCTTGGTCTCGAACATTGATGGTGTGATGGGCGCCGTATTCGGCACAGCGGGCCAGTCGCTCATCATCGATGTCGAGCGCAATGACGTGGGCGCCAAACGAACTAGCGATTTGCACACCGAAGCTTCCGACGCCACCGGCGCCCACGAAGATGGCTACGTCGTCTTCTCGAAGTTCGGAGCGAACAATAGCCTGGTATGCGGTAGTCACTGCATCACCGAGTACGGCGAGGTCTGCTAGTTCTACCTCGCTCCTGGTAAGAGCGTCTTCGTCGACCGTGCACAAGCCCGCAGCAGGGATAAGAACGTGAGAGGCGAAGCCGCCATGCACGTCACAGCCAGGGAAGATCTGAGACTTGCAGATGCCACCGCGATCGTCCTTGCACAACTCACAGCTGCCGCAAGGGATAACTGCAGGCACCACAACCGACTTGCCAGCGAGATCCGAGTAGTTCGCACCTGCCTGCTTGACGACGCCAGCTATCTCGTGGCCGAGCGTGAGCGGTAGGTCGTGGCGGGGCTTTACGCCGTCGAAAATGTATCCAAGGTCGGTATGGCAGATGCCGCAACCGGCGACTTCGACGACAACCTGATCTGCACCGGGAAGGGGGATTTCGCGTGTAGCGGGTTCCAGGGCTTCTCCTGGACTACGGAGCTCCCAGCATTGACATGATATTGGTTCACTCATCATTGACTCCTGAATTCTTCTTTCGCGTGTAGACGAAAATCTTCGTCGCACAACTTGTCGCACACCCATCACAGTTTCCGGGAAACTGCTCGGGTGTTGTTGTCTGAAGCTTCACTTCGAAACCCAGAGACTCATACAAACTCTCAAGTTCCGGTGCACGAACCGGATCTGTGACATTGCGTCGGATCCAACCCTCGGCCTCCAATTCGGGCCAGCGAATGCCGGTATCCGAACGGTGGCCGAGTTGTCGGAGCTCATCACTCATGCTCGTGGACTCTGCTCCGTCGGCTGACCTTGTGCGCTGCGCGTTGCGCGATCCTCTGCCAATTTCAGAAGGCGCCTGTGGCCGAGTATGGCGGCTCCATGAGCGGCCACGAATTGAACCTTGGCTTCTGCGACGACATTAACGTCATGCTTCAGAAGTTTCTTGATCGAGTCTGCAACGTGGGCGAAGCGGAGAATACCTCCGATGAGGGTGAACTCAGCCTCACCCCGAACGCGCTTGAGAAGCTGAACGGAACGACCACTCAGCGATTCAATGGCGCCCAGCATGATGTCGGCCGGCGGCGTACCAATCGAGAGTTGGTTGATTACCTCCGACTCGGCGAATACGGCACAGACACCCGAAATCTCGACTGGGTCCTTTGAGGTCTCGAGAAGATTGCTGATCTCGGCGGTCTCATAGCCCATGTATCGGCCAGTCTTCTCAAGGAAGGCACCGGTGCCGGCTGCGCACTTATCGTTGAGGCGGAAGGAGCGAACCTTGACGTTCTCATCGAGCCGGCTTGACTTGACGGTTTGGCCGCCAATGTCGAGCACAGTTCGCGTCTTGGGGAAGTAGAAGTGCGCACCGCGGGCCGAAGCCGTCAGGTCGGTGACATGCACATCCTTGAAGGCCACCTGGTGTCGCCCCATGCCGGTAGCAACCACGTAGGCAACGTCCTTCTTCAAGAGACCGGCTGCTTCTAGGGCTTGGTGGAAGACCTTCTCGGCGATTTCGGGGATACGAAAACCGGTTGGTTGCATCACGGACGCTACTATCGTGCCATCCTCTTTCGCTAGGACGGCTTTCGCGTAGGTCGAGCCAACATCAATTCCAGCAACAATTGTCATGATTGAACCTCTGCTTCAGGTTTCGAGGGTTGCACAGGCCTGCGGCTCGTCTTGATTCGATCGAGTGCGAAAATCGCTGCTCCAAGTGCGCCCATGTAGTGGCAGTCTTCACTCACGTTGAGAGGCATTTCGAGCTTGTCGCTCAGTGCCTTGACCATCGCTTGATTGCGAGAAACGCCGCCGGTAAATGTGATTTCGGAATCGACTCCAACACGGCGCATGAGTCCTGCGGAACGAACCGCAATACTCTGGTGCACGCCCCAAAGGATGTCCTCGATCTTCTTGCCCTTGCCGAGCCAGGAAAGAACTTCCGATTCGGCGAAGACCGTACAGGTTGTACTAATCTTCACGGGCTTCAGAGACCGAAGTGCGGTGGTGCCAAGGTCCGGCAGTGGGATATCGAGTGCCATTGAAGCGGCGCCGAGAAAGCGACCGGTACCAGCGGCACACTTATCGTTCATGCAGAAGTCGACAATCTCACCCTGCTCGTTGACGCGAATCGCCTTGGTGTCCTGTCCACCCATATCCACGACGGTTCGAGTATTGGGAAACATCTGAACTGCACCACGGCCGTGGCACGAGATTTCAGTGATTTGCTCGTTGCCGAAGGTCACTCGGTAGCGTCCGTAGCCGGTACCGATGACGTATTCCACTTCGACTTCTCGAAGCTTTGCGTCTTCGAGAGCAACTTTGAATGCGTTCTGTGCTGCGTGTACTACGTTGGCACCTGTGTCCGTTAGCGCCCGCCCTACAATCTTCTTGTCTTCGTCGATAATGACGGCTTTTGTTTGTGTGGACCCAACATCCACTCCTGCTGCATATGCCATATCAGTTCTCCTTAGGATTGGGCCATCTGTCGACGAGTCGCCAGGCCTTCAAAAAATGCGTCTGCTCGGTTCTTGAGCTGTGCTTCAGAAACAACGCGACTATCCATCATGTCGGACTCGATGAAGAGACTTGGGATGTCCCTTTGCTCGCTGAGCGAACGACGTCCGTCGGCCAAGCCGGTCGACACCGTGCGGCAACTCTTGATGGGGTGATAGACGATGCCATCGATTCCGAAGTCATCGATGATATCGAGAAGCATGCGGTCTTGGTGGAACATGCTGTCCATGGCATCGGTGACGCTGTAGAGCGTTCCTTCTGCGAGGCTCGCAATCGGGTTTTCCAGATCGTATTGAAATCCCTTGTTTGCCCCGCCTGAGGCGAACCAGAGGTATGTGGAGTTGACGAAGGTTCCTCCCCACTCGGTGAAGAGCTCTGTGAAGCGCCGGAAGATTGGGTAGCAAGGCACACCAACAAAGGCGAGACGATATTTCTCGTCGGTCAAAGTGCCGATGCTGTTCTTCGCCTTGTACTCCATCTCTTCGACGAGAGCTTCGAAGTACTCTGCACCGATCTCTGTACCGCGGAACCCGTTGGCAACGCCGAGATAAATGGTTCCATCGGTGAGTGCGTTGAAGAGAGAAGGGCTTGCCATGTTGAGCTCGATGACTCGTTTCCAGGCGGTGCTCATTCTGTTGGTGTAGCCGAGAACTTCGCGAAGCTTGTCGATGTCGAACTTCTTCCCTGAGACTTCTTCGCAGGTTGTGATGAGTTCTTCTATTTGGACTTCGATGTAGTTGCGATCGTTCTTGAAGCTCACGGATTTTCGACCGATGGCCTGTAGTCCGCTTCTACTGCCTGGAATGTCGAGAGCGAACGTGGGAGCGTCGTACATGCGCTCCCAAACTTCTCCCCACTTCAGGTATGTATTACAGGCGTTCGTGAGCACGGCCATGCTTGGCTCGGGAATGCGCCCCATTGGGTGCTCACCCTTGCGAAGCTGCAGGGCGACGTCCGCCTTTACGTAGCCGCACACGTCAGGGGAGTAGCCGTAGTCCTCAGCCTCGCCGAGGTATTCCTTGGCGACGCCTCGAACTGCGGTTTGCAGAGAGTTGATCTCAGGAAAGACCACCGGCATATCGAAGGTCTTGATGATCTCGTTGAAGCTGCCCATAACGAAGACGTAAGCCGCCTTGTCACCGCGCTCTGCAACTTCGGATAGTTCTTTGTACCAATCTCGGAATAGCTGGGCACCATCGCGGTTGCCGCGGCCGATAAGATCTTCAGTGAAGTTCTGTTCAGTCATCGTCTTTGTCCTTCCTGCCGCCTAAGCGAAGAGCAGGTTTTCCATGAAGGTCTCGAGCTGCAGCTCGAGGTTGTCAAAACTGTTCATGTTCTCTTCGAATTCGGTGACGAAATACGGCAGCGACTTTCCATCGAGTGCATGGGTGTAGGCGACTTGTTCTTCAAGCCCCGGCTCGCACATTTTCGCGGCGGAGACCACGACGGCGTCGGCCCTAGCGGCCTTGACGCGCTTTAGCAGCATGTCTTCCTTCGGCTTTCGCAAGTCGTGTTGGACCGGGCTATAGCTCGACTTTTCAAGATATGCGTCTGCCAAAGCCATCAGGAGGTCACCATCCTCAGGAATATCCTCGAGAATCCAACGCAGTCCAATCAAGAAGTCGTCGTCGACGATGTAGCAAGAGCGTCCAACGACGCGAATCAGATCCAGGGGCGGTTGCTCGCAGAAACCACCCTCGAACACGACGCGCATGCGATCTTGCTCCTTGGCGGTTTGCGCTCTGAGCTTGGGCAGCACGTCGCGAAGAAGCTCATTGTGCTCCTCGCGAGGAATCATGCTTCCTACGCAGACGAGGCTGTAGGCGTCTTCCGCAGAAACCAGCCATGGAGTGTCACGCTTGAGGTCGTAGAGCTCGCGAAGAAGTGCTCGATTCTCGTTGAAGACACCAATCGAATTCTTGAGAGCCTCGTCGGTGATCTTGACGCCAGAAACCTCTTCGATTTCTTGCTTGAGGCGGTCGTATTCGCCGGCAAGATAGGTCGCGCTGCCTGAGGAGTTTGGGTTCTGTGGCAGATAGAGAATCTGGCTCTTGAACTCAAAATTACGCTCAAATATGGGCCCAAGGTTTCGAGCCGCATCGCAGATAGGGTTCGTGACGAACATGTCTAGCTGGACCGACTTGTTGAGTACGACTTCCAGCGAGGTCTTGATGATCGAGCAGAGGTACGATCCGAATCGAGCATCCGCGAGGATGGGTTCGACGGATGCTCCGCGCATTTTCAGTGGCAGCATTCCTGCTGCGTGTGCGAGTTCTTCAGGGAAGTAGACCTGAAAATGACCGAGGACTTTTCCACCTTCTTCACGCCAACGCTTCACCGTGGGGAACTCTGGATCCTCGACCAAATCGCGACACATCAACAATACGTCGCTGAGGTCACTGTCCTTCCATTTATCTAAAACAGCCTTGCTCATCTTCTTTCCTCCGAACCGCTTCGTGCACAGCCTCCAAAGAAGAGGCTTATCACGTGGTTTACTTTGCTTTCATCGCTGGTGAGTTGTTGTCGCGCGTAGGGCGCAAGAGTTACTTCTACAGTCGCTACGAATTGCCACGCCAGAAGGCGCGGATCGCTGTCGACAACTTCTTCATCGCGAATACCATCGCGGATAACGTCTTCGACGAGATTGGGCAAGGCTTCCTGGTAGGCCTGCACTAGTGCCGTTCGAGTCTCTTCCTCGAAAATGTTGATATCACGTCGAACGAGTCCGATGAGATTCTGCTTTGTTTCCGAGAGGTTCAGGAACTTCTCAGTGAGCCGGCGCAGGCGCTCTTTGCTCGTGCCTGTTGGGGCGATGGCTTCCTCGTAGATGCGTCGCTTGTCCGCGAGGTCGAGTTGCAGCATCGTTAGGTATAGGTGCTCTTTGCTCGAGAAGTGATGGTAGACGGCGCCCTTGGTCACGCTCGCATCTGCGGCCACCTGGTCGATCGTAACGTCGGCGTATGACCGAGACACGAATAGCTCTTCCGCCGCAGAGAGGATCTTTGCGGCCGTTGAGTTCTTGAGCCGCGGATGATGCAACATACCGGTGAGTATGCCGTCAACCCCACCTACAGTGTCAACGAGGGGTTTGCGCGGAAATTGCGTATCTCTCGCCAGATCTGAATACACTCGATGTGCTGAGAATGCTGGCGAATTACGCCGAATTGGCGGGATCTTGCTATTTGCTCAGTGGAGTCCGTTGATGCATAGAATGCGCAAGCCAGACTCACCTATTGAGGTTTTAGTTCAATTCACGACCTTCGAACGCTCTCAAGAACATCATATGAGGCGTCATAATTGTTCCGGAAGGTGTACTTTCGGAGGGTCATGCTTGGCCTTTTGCTCATGCCGGTCCATCCCAGGACAAGACGGGGCCTGGTTGCCGAATTGGCAGCGATCGGGTTCCAAGATAAGGGCCAGCAGATCCAGATCTCGGCCTGGATGCCCAACGAGCTGAATCGCCAGTGGAAGCCCCGTGTCGTTGACTGCATTGGGTAGCGAAATGCTCGGGAGTCCAGCGAAGCTGGCTGGCGCACAAAACGAGGAATCGGCCGTCGAGATCAGACAGCAGGGAGCAGGGCCCGGTGCGGAAGGCATGACGAAGGCATCGAATCCATTGAGACGTTCGAGGACTTGCGCCCGTAGCCGCGCCCGATCACCTTGGGCACGTAGATACGCACTCTCCTCGATCGCCAGACCATCCGAAATCAAGGTAGCGGTTTCTCTGCGATAGTCCGCTTCATGCTGGGCGAACTTTCGAGCGTGGAAGTTGGCTGCCTCGTAGGCCAGAACCGTCATTCCCGATTCAAGCCATTGCTCTAGTGCTACTTGAGTGAACCCCTTACCAATCGCCCTCCTGCGCTGTGCATCTAGAAGGTGTAGAGCCAATGCATGGGACGAAAGAGAAACGGCCGAGACGATGTTTCTCGGCTTGAAACGGTGCGCCGCTGGCGCTCCAGTGGAATATCGG
>JAAEPE010000661.1 GCA_024222395.1 Myxococcales bacterium | reverse complement strand
CGTGGCCCAAACGTGGTTGGGGTGGGTGATAATGACGTCCCGAAGTAGATAGGGATATATCCGATGGCCTTTCCCTGGTCGGCTAAGGCGCTTCTTCGGATATGGGGCCTCTATGGCCAGTTTGCGGATCAATCGGCGTACTCGCTTCCGGTTCACCTTAAGTCCTCGATCCTCGAGCCAGTCTCGAATGCGACGAGTTCCGTAGTACGGATGCTCAAGGTTGCACAGGTCAATCCACTCCATCAACGCGATTTCGCTTTGCGGAATCTCCACGAGTATTCGATAGAAGGTGGAGCGCGCCAGGGCGAGAAGCTCGCACTGCCGTGACACCGATAGCTTGTTATAGCTTGTTGTCTCCGCTCACCAGTTCTTTCCTCTGGGCCCGTGAATATTGGTGAGCCCGCGTTCCAAAAAATCGTTCTCCATCGTCAGCTGCCCAACCTTAGCTTGGAGGTTGTGGATGGTTTCTTCTGTGTCCCCCGAGTCGGCCTGGGGCTTGCCAAAGACATCCGGCGCTAAAGCTACGAGTTGCTTCTTCCAGGTGGTGATTTGGTGGGCGTGGACATCGAATTTCTTCGTCATCTCAGCCATCGTCAGCTCGCCCGCTATCGCGGTCAGAGCAACCTTAGCCTTGAAGGCCGGGGAATGGTTTCGTCGTTTTCTTCGCATCGTGGACTTCCTCCTGAAGCCATAGGCTCCGGCAAATGAAGGAAATCACCTGACTTATAATCCACTGATGTTTGTCCCGCTAATGAGGACCACCTCTCAATACCGGGTGAGCCCAGAAACGAGCGCGAGCGGAACTCAATTTGCGAGCGGGAATGGAAGGTCGAATGCAGATCTAGACCTCATCGAACTCGAGCTTGATTGTGCAGTGAGCTGGGATGAGAAATTCGCAGTGCTCCCCGCCACCGTTTCGAAGAACGCAGTCGCTATCGGCGAGTTCCGAAAGCGATCGCTGTGACTCGGCGGTGGTGACCCAACCCGTCCAGCGTTCGTCAAAGCGCAGAATGAAACGGCCAGGTCGAGCTTCCACAAGCGCAAAGTCTGTCGCCAGAGAATGGGCGAAGGGCACATCCGCACGACTCGACTCCCCGATGATGAGACGGTCATCCGTGGAGCCTCGAAGCGCGGAGGAGAGTCGCTGATTCGCCGGAAACCTGGAGATCTGCCGGCCGAGCCACCGGGGCGAAGGCTCGGCCGACAGCAGGCATTTGGACACAAGCTGCGTGCCCGCGAAGCTTGCCGTTACGCTCAAAGCCGCACCGCTCTGCGGAGAGGGGCCCTACGCTGGACGGTCAAGCCGACACCGTGCATTCTCACTTGTTGCAGGGGCTGCGAGTCTGAAGGCGGATTCGTGTACGATGCCGCGATGATTCACGAATCCGGTCGGTGGGATCTCTGTAGGTACTCTCCAAGCTCGCGTCGAGCCATCACGCTCCTCGCTTTGGTGGCGCTCGTTTCGTGTCGCAAGTCGGGAACAGAGGGCAAGACGGAGCCAGTACTAGCCACGCCAGTGGCGACCGTCACGCCGGCCACCGAACCGGTGATCGAGACTGGTCCAGATGATGGCGCAGCGACGGGCGAGAATTCTGCCCGCGAGCCGATTCCCGGCGTTGCCGTTGGACGAAAGGGGGCGGTGACAAGTGCGGAAGCCAACGCGACGGATATCGGTCTTGCCGTCCTAGAGCGTGGCGGCAACGGGATTGACGCAGCGGTCGCGGTCGGCTTTGCACTCGGAGTCACGCACCCGAGTGCCGGCAACATTGGCGGGGGCGGCTTCATGGTCATTCGCCTTCCCGACGGCAAGACCACCACCATCGATTATCGCGAGATGGCTCCGGGAGCTTCATCCGCTGACATGTACTTGGACAAGAAGGGCGAGCTCACCAAAGACAGCCGCTACGGTCCGCGAGCCGCCGGCATTCCAGGGGTAGTGGCAGGGCTGTGGTTGGCCCACCAGCAATACGGTTCTCTTCCATGGAAGGAGTTGATTGAGCCCTCCGTAAGACTCGCGCGAGACGGTTGGCTGCTCGACTCGTTTCACGCCGATGATTTGTCGTGGGTTGTTCCAGCGATGCAGAACTACCGCAAGGGGCTGGGTAAGAGGTCGCGAAAGCTCGCGGCCGCCATGGACGCAACCATCGCCACGTTTCGCAAGACGGATGGAAGTGCATACGCGGAAGGTGATCTTTGGAAACAACCTGAACTCGCCGAGACTCTGCAGGCGATCGCGGATGGTGGGCAAGACGCCTTCTACAAAGGCGCTCTTGCCGCGCGCATGACTAAGAACGTGAAGGCGATGGGTGGGCTTTGGACCGCCAAGGACTTGGCAGGATATCGCCCCGTCATCCGCGAGCCGATCACGTTCGAATATCGTGGTCATCAGATCATTACGATGCCACCTCCCTCGGCCGGTGGTGTGGTGCTTCGTCAGGTGCTTGCCGCCGCAGATACCCTTGATCTTGAGAAAATGGATTGGGATTCTGTGCAGCGTGTGCATCTCTATATTGAAGCCGTGCGCCGCACATATGCCGATCGCAACCAACTGATGGGAGATCCTGACTTTATTGAGATCCCGATGGAGAAGCTACTCGACGTGAGCTACATGGCGGGGCGCATGGCAAGCGTAGATCCGAAACGTGCAACACCATCGTCTGAAATCGGTGCGGGCGTTCCTCGCAAAGAATCGGAAGAGACAACCCATTTCTCCGTAGTCGATGCCAAAGGGTATGCGGTCGCGAACACGTACACGCTCAATGGCGGCTTTGGTGCCAAGGTGCAAATTCCTGGAACCGGCGTGACTCTCAACAATGAGATGGACGACTTCACTGCGAAGGTTGGCGCACCGAACATGTTTGGCCTCATTCAAGGGCCACAGAACGCCATCGCGCCCGGCAAGCGCATGCTCAGTAGCATGACGCCAACGATCGTGCTCAAGGGCAACAAGCTGCGCGCGATTCTCGGGTCGCCGGGCGGCCCCACCATTAGCACCACGGTTGCCCAAATCCTTCTGCAGATTATTGATCACGACCGAACCATGCCCGAGGCTGTAGCTGCGCCGCGCATGCACCATCAGTGGTTGCCGGACCAGATATGGCACGAGGAACGCTTGGCGCCAGAGCTTGCCAGCGAACTCGAAAAGCTCGGTCATAAGCTCAAGTCTAGAGGTCGAATTGGCCACGCGAATTGCATTGAAGTTACCGAGGACGGCGAGTTCCACGCAGTCGCAGACACAGGCCGCGACGGTGGCAAGGCCAACGCGTTCTAGCGGAATCGAAGAAACCCGGAGCTCGTTGCGTTTCGGGCCGATTCCCCTACAGTAGGTGAATGACTCGAAGCGTCTCCAATACCGTTCGCTCCATAGTCGTTTGCGGGAGCCTGACTCTCCTGCTCAGCGGATCCTGCTCTAAGAGTAAGTCTGAAGATCAAGCCGAGTCGAACAGGGCGCCGACGGCGTCTGCCGGCGATACAAATACTGCGGACGATACAAAGACGGCGAAACCCACAGCCCCAGTCGAACACAAGAGTGCGGCAGAGGCCGAGACAAAAGACTGTCGTCGACACCAAGAAGGTTCAAGAGCGGTTGGTCGAATTTGAGAAAGAGGCTGCCGAGGAGCGAATGCGTTGGACTGATGATGTTGTTGCTGAGTGAACCCCTTACCAATCGCCCTCCTGCGCTGTGCATCTAGAAGGTGTAGAGCCAATGCATGGGACGAAAGAGAAACGGCCGAGACGATGTTTCTCGGCTTGAAACGGTGCGCCGCTGGCGCTCCAGTGGAATATCGG
>JAAEPE010000660.1 GCA_024222395.1 Myxococcales bacterium | reverse complement strand
GAATCGCACTCTAGAGGTCACAGGTGAGGTCCCGTCTAGCTCCACTGATAAAGGCTACTTGGCACACGCTGAGTAGCCTTTGTCTTTGCTGCACAACGATTGCACAACGATTCGACTGTGAGCAAGGTGAGATGTCCATCTTGCCTGTCCTCCGTCTCGATCCCCGTCCTGTTCTGTTGTTCGCCGTAGCCAGCATTGAATCGGCGTCTGCTGGGCCGAAAGTGCTAGGTCCTGTCGGGTAAGTATTCCGCGACTCGGTCGCGCAAGTCGTCGTGGGTTGCCGGGTGAGTAGCGTAGCCGCGTATGATCTCGAGTGCCTCGTCAGCGTAGTCATCCTCGTCCGCTGTGAGCCGTCCAAGCATCCATAGAAAGTGAGAAGTGGGACGCGATTTCGAGACTTTGAACAGCGCGCCCTCATAGCCGTTGCCGGAGAACTGCTCAATGTAGTGGACCAAAGGACCTGGGTCGCCAAAATGAGCCATAGGCGACGACTCTGCCACGCCTTCTAGAATCGCCTCTACGTGATCGAGCGTGGGCTCCAAGAGTTCGAGGTCATCGATAAGCTCGTAGAGCTTCGCTTGATCCGCATCGTCGTCTTCATCAGGCATGACCGCCGCCTTGATGCGATCCACAATGGCCTCATGAGTGGTTGTCGATAGCGCTTGTTCTCTCCTCTGTTCCCGCTCCTGCTCAGCCTCAGCGGCTTCTTCTGCATCTTTAGCCTCAGCCTGTGCTCGAAGCTCACCTTCTGTCTTCGGCGTCGAGCGCACTTTGGTCGCCTTGCGCCCACCGAGGCGATGATCAGCCACCTCGGTTACATACACCCGAACACCTAGCGAGGGCTCAAACCCTTTACAAGCGGTCGCGCCAAACCGGAGTTCCTCGCCGCCCTCGAGAAGCAGGCGTCCAACCCGGTCAACCTCGTCAAATGCGGCGATGGTTCCAGCCTCCGGTGAAACGAGTTCGACTGCCGACGCGACCTTCCTGGGCTTGCGCGTCGCCCGTTTCAGGCTCGTCGTCAACTCCGCCAGAACTAGGTGCTTATTCGGGCCGCCCTTCTGCCACTGTGAGAACCACGATTCGAGATCGCACTCCACCGAAGCTCCCTCGAGCTTGAAAGTCCCCCGGCTCACACTCACTGCCAACTCGGGAAGGTCTCGATGAACAGCCTCGGTTGCGGCTTGCGCAAACTCCTGTCGCAGACGAGCATCTTTGCCAAAGGGCCACACAGGCAAGCGATAACATGTGGCAGCTCAAAAGGGTATCCGGTCCGAATGTGTCTGCTGTGGTCCGCGCCGCAGAATAGCCAAGCCGCCGCCGCCCATCCATCTGCAAGCATAGAGATTCACTTGGTCATGCTGATTCTAGGATCCTAGAATCAACACTAGACACGTCAAGGCTGGGCACGGCTCGGTCGCCCTGTGAGCCGGAAAGCTCCAAGTCCAGCTTCGGTGGCTCGCCTTCGTGAGAATGGCCTTTCCTGGTCTAAGGTCGCGACGGAGCTTAGCTGCACAGCGTCGGCTGCCCGGCGGGCTGTCCGTCGCTTGTCGAAAAGGGAGTCAGCAAATGTGGTCCCAACCGCCCATAACTCTGCGGCCTAATTCTCCCTGTCGGAACTGGTCGTTTGCAGCAAGGCGCTCACTCGGAATTCTCTTTGATGAGCGGGAGCTTCAGAAAGGAATCCCTTGTTCTTGGAGCCTCGCCCCGGGATTCTTTCATTGTCGCAGTGATCGAGGTTGATCCTGTAGGTAGTTGCGTGGCCCACAGATGAATCCGTGACCTTCGTGAGTAGACCAACAGCGGATGCACAATACCGAAGCGTTGTTACGGCGGGCCTGGAGATGACTCGCGTGTGTCCGGCAGTGGGAAGACTGAGTGTGCTGTACTTGCCCCCGGCGATGCGATGAAGGTCGCGAGATGAGATAGGCAAGACCTCTCCATCTCTGGTCCCAAGGGCTCGGAACAGGCCCAAGAGGACCTGTAGCCTTGGCTCCTCTGAGGACCAGACATTTCCGCTAAGCGAAGCCTCAATCCAGCGCCAGTCCGCCAAGAGCAGAGAACCACGGGCTATGCCCCGCCAGTCCGCCCCCGGTGGAACACTACTAATGAATATAGAT
>JAAEPE010000659.1 GCA_024222395.1 Myxococcales bacterium | reverse complement strand
TCAAACGGGAACGCGACACGGATCCGAGGGGTGGCGACCGACCCTGCGGTCCTGCGGTCGGACCGCTCTCTCATCGTTCGACCGAGCGGAAACCTGACGAAAGACTACGCAAAGCAACGCGCGGCGTGGGAGGCGATGATCAGAGCAGCTCGGGCGGATGCCGTCTCAGTTACCGTCCACAAGTGGCACCAGAACGATGGGACGCTATGGCCGCTCAATGCGCTGGTTCAAGTAATCTCGCCGACGCTTGGCATCGAGGGAACCATGAGGATCGCAAGCGCGACACATACCGCCGGCGGCAACGATGGAGAAACTACCGAACTTGCGTTAGTTCGACCAGACGCATTCTCGCCCGACCCGTCGGCAACCGTGCAACCGAATCGAAGCAAGCGGCCGAGGCGCTAATCGGTGAGCCTAATAAACAGACTACGAAACCGGATCGCCAACTCCATCGCTCGCGCCGTTGTTCAGGTGATCGACGACGAGAAGAAGATCCAGACGCTGCAACTCGGCGTGCTCGAAGGCGAAGACGTGGACGACTGCGAACGGTTTCAGGAATACGGTTTTAATTCGGTACCGATCGCCGGAGCCGAGGCTGTGGTTTTGTTCCCAAACGGTGATCGCGCCCATCCTTTAATCGTTGCAGTCGACGATCGCCGCCATCGCCCAACCGACTGGGATCCGGGCGACGCCGGCACATACAACGCGGCCGGCGCTATGGTGCGGCTCAAAGCTAGCGGCGACATTGAGGTTACGCCCGGCGGATCTGGAAAGGTCTACATACGAAGCGCCGGCGGAACATCCGACGCGCTTGTGACTAAGACCGAGCACAATCTCCACATCCACGGGACAGGCGTTGGGCCATCGGCTACGCCGACCACGCAGGTAGTCGGAACAACAAAGCTAGAAAGCGAGTGAGTGGCGCTGACGGAATCCACGCTAGCAACCGAGCTCGAGGCGCTCACGCCCGACGCGACCGCCCTCGAGGCGGTTCATCGGTTCGCCGCCGCCTATGCGGCCTATATTGCCGGCGCGACCGTGTCCGGCTCGCCGATACTTGCGACCAGCGCCGGTGAAACCGCTATGGTCGAAAACATGGCGTTCCCTCTGCCCGGCACCGCCGCCGGCGCCGCCGCGGCCATATCCGCCGGCGTCGTGGCGTATTGGGGCGCGATGGTAGCAACGCCGGCCGCACATTTCACAGGGGCAACGATCATCACACCGCCGCCGGAGATATTAGCGCTGACGGCGGCGCTGACGGTAACACTCGCTGACGCGTCGAAAACGCTCGCCCAGCAGGCCGCCGCGATGGCTGGGGACCTACACGCCGCGAGCACGGGCGCGACTGCCACGCTCGCGGCTCCGCCGCCCATCGCCATCCTGTAAGGGACAGCTTGACAACGCGCCCGGTGCGTGATCCTTGGGAGTGGTGGCAGGATTCACCCGACCGACGCTAGCGGAGCTTGTGACACGAGTTCGGGCCGACTTCAGATCGCGACTCGGAATCAGCGGATCGCTACTCCGGCGCGCGATGGCCGATGTCCTCGCGAATGTGTGGGCGGGCTCTGTGCACATGACGCACGGTCACCTGGAGTGGATCTCTCAACAGCTATTCGGCGACACCGCAGAGCGCGAGTTTCTGATACGGCTCGCCGCGAAGTACGAACTGACGATCACGCCGGCAACATTCGCCTCCGGAACCGTGCTGGCGACCGGGACGAGCCTGACGAACATTCCATCAGGGACGATCCTGGTCCGCGACGACGGCGAAACATTCGAAACGACAGCACTGGCCACAATCTCGGGCGCGTCAGTGTCGGTTCCGGTGCAAGCCGTGACCGCCGGCGCGATCGGGAACATGGAGGAGGATGATACGCTCGCGCTCGAAAGTCCGATCGCCGGCATCGACTCAACCATGACCGTTGAAGCCGATGGGATTGTCGGCGGCATCGACGAGGAGGAAACCGAAGATTTCCGCGAGCGCTATCTTCTCCGTCGCAGAAATCAATCGACAGGCGGATCCGACGAAGACTATGAGGCGTGGGCGCTCGCCGTCGCCGGCGTGACGCGGGCGTGGGTGTACCGACACGAAGGCGGACTGGGAACGCTTACGGTCCGCTTTGTTATGGATGGCGAAACGTCGATCATTCCGAGCGCCGGAGATGTAATCGCGATGCAGGCCGCGCTTGATGCAGAACGGCCGACGACCGCCGAAGTCACTGCTGCCGCGCCGACCGAAACTGAAACCGAATTCACGATCGAGCTCATCCCTGACACCGCCGCGGCTCGCGTCACCGTCGAGGCCGAGCTAGCGGATCTACTTTACAGAAACGGAATCCCCGGCGATGGCGTCGCGCGTGGAACGATCCTGCTATCCCAGATCCGGACCGCCATCGGCGTCGCCGAAGGTGTCGAAGACTACACGCTTACATTGCCCGCGGCCGATGTGGTGCCGGGTCTTGGCGCGTTGCCCGTTATGCCAGGGGCGATTACTTGGGTGTGATAACGCTATCCGCCGAGGCCCACGCTCGCGTGATGAAGAAGCTTCTCCCGCCGTCGAGGATGTGGTCCCCGGACCCGGGCAGCCTTCTATCGCTTGTATTTTTGGCCGCCGGCGAAGAACTCGCGCGCGTCAGCGGACGATCGGCCGACATCATCGAAGAGGCCGACAGCTCGACGACAACCGAACTAATCGAAGATTTTGAACGCGAGTTGCTTCTCCCGTCAACGGGAACCGACCAGGAGCGGCGCGATCGGATCGTAGCGCTCGAAACCCGCGAGCAACGATCGCGGCCACCGGACATCAGCTCAGCGCTCGCGCCATATCTAGACTTAGACGCGGCCGATGTGGATGTGATTGAGCGAAGCCGCGCCGATGCCATCGCAATCGGAGACGACCGCGCGATCTATCACTTCCACGTCTACCGCGATCCGGCGCTATCAGGGACGCCGGACATCGATTCGGCACAGGCCGAGCTCGACAAGATCGCGCACAGCCACACCCTGGGCCGCGTGTGCGAGAGCATCGCGTTCAAGGTGGGCGACCCGTACAGCTTGGTGGGCCGCGACATCCTAGGAGCATAGAAGGCAGAACATGGCATCAACTATCCCTCTCAGTCAGACCATTAACTATGTTGACGGCGTATCAGAAATCGCCGCCGAGGATCTAAACGCGATGGCCGCGGCCATTGTCGGAAAGCAACACGGGCCAGTGATACAGTCGCTCTCGTTTCACTCCGCGCGGATCATGAGCGGCGAGTTCTCGTTCACCGTAGGCGGCGGGTGGGTTTCAGTCGGCTCCAATATCGACTCGATCGAAGTAGGGCTCGATCTGCCCGTTAACACAGTGATCACGCAGATCGAAGTGTTTGTGTATCAGGCCGACGTGAAACCGATCGAGATCAGTTTTGGCTTCGCAATGCACAATACAGAAAGCTCAGGAACTGTTGCGCAGACCGAGGTCGCCGACGCAGCGACCGGATACAAGTCGATCGTGCTCGACATGTCGGCTGTGGGCGAGGCGTATAGAAGGATCAATGCCGATAATATCAGTAAGCTTCGGGTAACATCAGACACGCAAGCCGGAGATATCCTAAAGTTCGCACAACTAACAATCCAGAAGGGCACATAGGCGGGTAGCGCGTGGGCGATCTATATCTAAAATGGGGCAACGGGTCGGCCGATCTAGTGCTCCTGGACGACGATCTAGAAGCCGACGACGGACTCCGGACCGCGATCCTGTTGTCGCTATTCACTGACCGCCGCGCCGACCAGGGCGACGAGCTCCCAGGAGGGGAGGACGACCGGCGCGGGTGGTGGGGTGACGAATTCCTACAGAACGAAAACGATCGGATGGGTTCAAAGCTTTGGATGCTAGAGCGTTCAACTATTACCGAGAATCTAGTCCCATCGGTGGAGCGTCACGCGCTCCAAGCGCTTGAGTGGCTGATCGATGATGGCGTCGCGTCTAGCGTCGATGTGCTCGCCGAGGTAGACGGCGATCGTGTGTCGTATCTTGTCTCTATCGGGCGGCCCGGAGAGGATCTAGCTCGGTTCAAATTCGAACACGCGCGGGAAGGCGAGGGGAGCCGGACAAGCCCCTTCTCTGTGGGCAATGTCTTCCCGGTTTTGGGGTTTTCGGTCGAGGTTAACGCCCTGACCGTTACGGCCACCGACGAAAGCACTGACAGCAACGTGGAGATCATTCTCAGATTCATGAACTGGGGGGACGGAAGCGGATCGGAGGAGCTAACAGGCGAGGGACCATGGGATCACGAATATCCGAACGAAGGATCGTTCTCTGCCACGCTTACGGTCACAGACGGCGGCGGATATAGCGACGATGTTACCGTGGAGTTTTACATTGCGCTTGATCTGGCTGGAATCGACGACATCACATCAGGAAACATACTTGCGGCGGCAATGGGATATGAGTTCGCCCCGCTTGCGATGGGAAGGATGAATGAGTCGTCCGGCGACACGGATCTCATGGGGATTGCGGACCTTTCTGACGTGGGAACCCCAACACACGAATCTGCAAACGTCACCCTCGGCACTACAACAACTCTCTTTGACGATGGATCAACGGACGCACTAGAGACCACGGACAACACGCTCCTCGACGTTGGAGATGAGTCAGTGGCTGTGCTGATTTACTGCGACATCCCGAGCGTGCCGGCACTTTCGAGGACTATGATCGGGAAGAAACCGTCGTCAGCGTCGTCCACCGGTGGTTTTGCGATCTACATAACCAACACCGGGCAGATCAATTGGCTGTGCTGCGCGGACGACGGCGGCGTGTTCTCGCAAGCTATAAGAGGGGTGCTCGGCGATCATTCCGGCGGTAAGATTTTAGCTCTTGGCTTAAACAACCAAGATACGGACTACACTGGATTGATGACACAGATGGGAACATCGGTAGCATTTCCGGCGAAGGTTGGAACGCTTACCAATGCTGCAGAGTTTAGCGTCGGGGCCGGAACATCGAGGACGGCGCCGGCCATGTCAGGCGCTCTTTGGGCCATATGGCGCGGTGTGGAGTCTGAGGGCATCGGGCAGGAGCATTTCGATGCACTTCTTGATGTGGTGGGCCCTGCTACTCAGGTATACTTGTTACTAGGACACTCGATCATAGTTGGATCGGCGAACCTTGGAAACGTCGGGCCGGAGTTTGCCTATTTAGATGATCCGATCACAGGGCTCGAATACTCAGAGCTGATTGACTGCCCGGATGACGACGGCGTGGGCAGTTGCTCCACCGAGACATCCTGGGCGACATTTGATGGCGCCGGGTCGTTCGGGCCCGAGCTTACTATGGGCCGATATATCTCTGAGAATTCAGTGAGGACGTCGCGGATAATTAAGTGTGCCACCAACGGAACAGACTTTGCCAACGACTGGAACCCCTCAGCGGTGGCAGGGCATATGATGTATTCAAGAGCCACCGCGTTCATTGACGCCAGGCTTGCGGAGATTTCTGGAAGGTATGTCGTGGCGGGCGTGCTAATCGCAGACGGAACAAACGACGTCATCGGCGGCGGCGACCCGTCGCTATTGGAGGAAGCCTACACAGGTTTAATTTCTAGCCTTCGGGCCAAGTATGGATCGCAGATGAAGGTCGCGATCAGTCGGATCAATAGCGACACGACCATGGACGCCATAGGGCGAGATGTTGCTCGCGCCGCCTCCGACTCAATCGCGGGAGCCTCGGCGGATAATGTACTGATCGATATGGATGGGCTGGGACTTGTTGGAGACGGAATCCACCCTGACACACTGGCACAAATCACCTACGGTGAGCTTGCGGGCGCCGCGCTTATTACCCCCGACCCATGACAAGGCGCTCGCCGACTGCAACAATTAAAGGATGGGCGCGATCGCCGTTTGGGAACAAAACCACGGCCTCGGCTCCGGCGACCGGGCCAGCCGTCGCTCAGAAACAGACACCAATGACAGAAACCCAGCAAGATACACTCAAGACCGTGGGGCAGTTCATCGCACTGGCGCTTCTAGTCGGTGGCATCGCATTTGCGGCCGGGAACTACCCCGCGCGCGAAGAGCTGGAGGCGGACCGCGCAAAGCAGATCGAGGAGATGGAGGCTGTGAAGGAAGACGTCTCAGCCATGCAACTAGAGCAAGTTCGACTCAGATCCTCTATGGGGAGCATTGAGAAGAGCCAGGAACGGGCCGAAAAGACGACTACCGAAATCAGCCAGAAGCTCGACAGGGTGATCCGGAGCACAAATAAACAACAAAGAAGGAACAGATAACCATGCATGGATTTATCGTCGAATACGGATTGATCATCGAATACGGACCCGCCGCGGCCATAGTTATTCTAAGCGCGCTTGGCGGCGCGCTCACCCGCTACGTTTTTGTCTCCATCGAGAGCAAGATAGTGAGCGAGACGCTCGGCCGACTATGGGATGAGGTCCGCGCGGCCGTTCTTGAGGTTTCCCAGACGTACACCGACGCGCTCAGAGAAGCGAACGAAGACGGGAAGCTGACCGAGGCCGAGAAGCGCGTAGCGAAAGAGAAGGCCATCGCTATCGCAAAGAGTAATATTGGAAAGAAGGGACTCCGGAGACTCGCGCGCGTACTCGATGTAAACAAATGGATCGGCGGAAAGATCGAAGCGTTCATCGGCGACAAGAAGGCGAAGGCGAACGCGCTGACCGATGCAGCGGCGCCGGGCCCGGGCTCGGCGTAACGTCGCTAGGAATGCGGGACGTTGCGCGGGCTGAGTTCGACCGCATCGACAAATTGAAACCGGGGCAGGGTATGATCGAGGCTTACCTGTTCGGCGAGGGCAACGAGGATTCCGCGCACATCGGCGCGGCCGTCGACTATTCGCATCGCCTCAATGAGTCGCTATCGCTATTCGGTCGCGGGTCGGCCGGCTATTACGCCGGTCCTATGTACGAAAACCGCGAGGGGTTCGGGTGGCAAGTAGGCGCGGGCATCCGGGGGGCGTGGTAATGGAATCTCCTCTCGCCAATTGGATGCCCGCGAAGCGATGGCGATGGCGAACCATGAAGCCGTGGGGGGTGTGTTTTCACACCAGCGGCCGCGGCATTGTCGAGCGCGCCAAGCGCCAGGGCGTAGCGCCCGGTGCGCTCGCGCTCAAGTGGTATCGCGCTCGAGCGCGATCCGGCGTCCACTACCTAATCGATCACAATGGGACGATCTTTCAGATGCTAGGCGACGACCGCCGCGGGGCCCATGTCGGAATCTCAAGAACAGAGCGCCGCGCGTACCTATCTGGCAATTGGGAAATCCAGATCGCCGGCAGGCTCACAGCGGCGCCGGCCATGGCGTGGCGCCGGCGATGGCCGGATCACGCGAGCCCTCAGCATCTATTCCCGACGCGAAGCCCGAACGGGTGCTATATCGGCGTCGAGATGATACCGCTGGCCACCGCGGACGTAGGAGCGAACGGCCTATGGTTCACCGAGGCGCAACATATCGCCGCCGGCGCGCTCGCTCGCGACCTGTCCATCCGTCACGGGTGGCCGCTCGGGTGGGAGAACTCGCCGCGAATGATCGGTCACGAGGATATCGACGCGTTCGCCCGATGGGATAAACGAGGCGGATGGGATCCGGGGGCAATGCGGGACGGCCCGCGGTTCGACTGGGGCCGCGTGCTCTCCAGCATCGCTATGGGTCGCGCGGGCTAGTCTGATCTGGCTTATATTTCATCCTTCTCTCTCACTTCATGGATCGGCTCTAACCTGTAGGCACCCACCAGCGCCATCGCCTGATTCCGCGCCGCAATATCCGATCGCCGGTGATCTAGTCCTATCGCACTCAGCGATTCCCGCAGAACAACCACCAGGGCGTTCAATTCTTCCTGATTCAGATCCTTCACTTTGGTGCCCCCGATGCTATGTGTTCTTGAAGCTGTTTTGGCAATATGTCACCGTCTTGCCTATACTTAACCAAGACAGTTTTTGCCCAAGTCTTTTGATTCTCTGAGAACTCTCTTTCGAAGTCATCCCAGCACAGATCTGGCGATTTGGAGACGGCATCGGCTGCGCTCCGATGCTCTAGAGTGACTGCGTCTCTTTGCAAGATCTCCCCTAGTAGGGCGTGAGATTGCCAATTTATTTTGATGTTTACTAGGTTTGCGCCTTGAAGACTTGCGTTTCGTAGGTTTGCATCTTGGAGGTTTGTGCGGCAGAGATTTGCGGCTTGAAGGTTTGCGTCTCTTAGGTCCTCGCCTTGGAGGTTTGCTCCTTTGAGGTTTGCATATCGGAGTTTTGCGAAGCGTAGGTTTGCGAAGCGTAGGTTTGCATAGCGTAGGTTTGCATCTTGGAGGTTTGCACCCTGCAGGTCCGCGCCCTGCAGATCCGCGCCCTGCAGATCCGCGGCTTGCAGGTCCGCGTGGCAGAGGTTTGCATTGCGCAAATTTGCGTTTCGGAGGTCTGCGAGGCGTAGATTTACGTGGCGGAGGTCTGCACGCTTGCCTCCTTCGGCGCGTAGCCATAAGGCATGCTCCGCTAGAATTTTCTTAATTGTCTCGGCTTTCATCTCTACCCCTTTAGCTCCCTCATAGATCCGTCCCTCAGACTCCACACCTCGAAGATCCGCGCACCTCGAAGATCCGCGCCTTGGATGATGTTTGCGAGGCTTAGGTCTGCGGCGGCATGTAGATTTGAACCTCGAAGATCCGAGGCGGCGTCGGCCGGCGTGTGACCAAGCGCACAGAGTCTTTGGGGGCTACTGTTTTGTTTTGTCGGCTTCATCAAGTAAAGAAATACTTTCTTTCGGTGGTCCGAGTCAAGTTCGATGGCAATATTTTTTTGGCTTGATGATCTGCAATCTCGCTGCGATGACATCTAGGGGCCAAATAGCGCGCGTTTTCCGCCCATATCTCCGCCCCTGATTTGTGTGTTGAACTGCCTTATAGTCTGTGAATGACCAAAGAGTACAAAGAAATTCCACAGGACGCCTGGATCCCAGTAGGGCAGCTCGCCAAGGCTGAATACGCCCGCAAACGCGAGATCTACGATGCCGTCGACGCCGGCATGATTCATGCGCGCCTATCAGTTCGTCGGATAAGGGTGCGCAGAGCTGATTGGCGAGCCTGGGTAGGCCAGCACGTGCGCGGCGGCGCCCAGGAGCCAGGCTCTTATTAAAGGTGCCCAGGGCCGGCGTGATCGTCGGCTTTCGATACGTCTCAAAGAAATTTTTACCAAGCTGTTGACATGGCGGCTAGAAAAATTTAACAAATAAGGCCATGCCCAACACAATCGCAGAGAGAATTCACTTTTTCCGGATTGAGGCCGACCTCACCATCAAACAGCTCGCCGAGGCCGTCGGCGTCACGCGGGCATGTGTCCACCAATGGGAATCCGGGTCGCACCCCACGGTCGCAAACATCTACAAGCTAGCGTCCGCGCTCGAAGTATCACCGCGCCAGCTCATCGGTGATGGGGTAAGCTCGGGTGCGTAACTACGGAAGCGTATCGCCGCGGTTTTGGACCGGGCGAACGGGTCGACAAATTCGCGAACTCGGCGCCGAGTGCCAGGTGGTGGCGTTGTATCTTATGACCTGCCCGGCGTCGACCATGACAGGGCTCTACTACATCCCGGAGTGTACGCTCGCGCACGAAACCGGGATCACCATCGAAGGGGCTTCGATGGCCCTCCGAAGCCTTGGCGCGATCGGTTTCAGTACCTACGAAGCCGATGAGGAGACTGTTTTTGTGGTGAAAATGGCCCGATTTCAGGTCGGAAAAGCACTCAAGGCGAAGGACAAGCGGATCAAGGGGATCGAGCGCGCGCTTGAGCCTTATGTGGACTCCAGATTGTTCAAGGATTTCTGGCACCTATACGCGCGGCCGTTCGCGCTTTCTAACTCGATGGCGCCAAAGTCTAAGGGCATCGAAGGGGCATCGAAGGGGCATCGACCAGAGACAGAGACAGAGACAGAGACAGAGACAGAGACAGAGACAGAGACAGGAGGGGCCGATCTTCAGATAGCCTATGATTTGCTGGCCAAACTCAACGAGAAGGCCAATCGGAAACATTCCCCGCAGTCGGCAGGAACACTACGGCCGATCCTCGCCAGGCTTCGTGGCGAGGATGACGAACCACGGGCGACCGTCGCCGAGCTCGAAAGCATCATCGCCCACCGCGTTGCGCTTTGGGCGGGAACCGACAACGCTGAATGGCTCAGACCACAAACCATTTTCGCGGCCAAGCACATTGCGAAATACCGCGAGGCCGCGGCAACGTGGGAAGCGCAGGGCCGACCAGCACCCGCCGCGAGGACAGGCGGACCGGTCGCAGATCTCGAAGGGTGGATGTGCTCATGATCGAGGGCAAAGACAAAGGGATCGAAGCCGCCGAGGTGCGCGCCGTGCTTTGGGCGATTCATGGAGTATTTCCGACGCGGTTCCCGTTGCCGAGGGGGGCGAGCGACGCCGACGCCAAGAGCAAAGCCGCCATCATCGAGCTATGGAGATCGCTACTTCACGATCTGCCGGCCGGCTCAGCCATCCTAGCGACACGCTCAGCGCTCTCAATGGCATCTCACCCGCCAACACCCGGCGAGATACGAAGAGCGGCACTAGGGGGAGTTTTGCACGGTCCGACGGGCGCCGAGGCGTGGGGGGAGGTGTCGAAGGCGATCGGGCGCTGGGGGCGTGACCGCGCCGACCGCGCCGGGGTTCCTCCGTGGAGCTCACCGGCCATCGCGCCGACAATCGCCGCCGTGGGCGGATGGCGGGCGCTATGTGGATCCGAGAACCAGGTCGCTGACCGAGCCCGCTTTGTCGACGCGTTCGATCGGCAAATGGACATCGCCCGGCGCTCAGTTCTCACAGGGCACGCGAAAACGCTCGACGGCGCCATCGCGGCGAGGATTGACCGGCTCGCCGAGCCACGGGAACGCATTGGAACCAGCACCGCACTGGGTGAGCTCATCGGCAAAGGGAAATCATGAGAGCCAGGAAGAGAGCCAGGAAGAGAGAGAGCCAAGCATCGCCGAAACAGCGAGCTCGCGGGCTGACGAGGCGCAAGCCGGGCGAGATGAACACGCTAGAAACCGCGTGGTCGGAACACCTAGCCGCCGAACTCGCCGCCGGCAACATTTGCGCGTACTGGTACGAGCCGATCAGCCTGCGGCTCGCGAAGCTATGCAATTATAAGCCGGATTTTATGGTCATCGATGCGGAGGGGTTCGTTGAAATCCACGAAACTAAGGGATTTATGCAGGAGGCCGCGAACGTTCGGATCAAGGTCGCCGCAGAAAAGTTCCCACAATTCGTTTTTAAGCTCATCAAGGCGCGGCGAAAGAAAGACGGCGGCGGGTACACGGTCGAAACGATCGGGCCGAAGTTATGACCGACCACCAGATCGTCGCGAAGATCGACGCGCTATCAGTGGAGCTAGAAAACAGGCAGCTCCGGCGAAAGCTCGAACGACTGACGACGGTCGGCGCAAAGAAAACACGCGCCGACCTCATGCGGGAAATCCCTCGAGGAGGATCTCGCGACTTTGACGCCCAAGACGACACCGCCGCGGCATCAATCCGAGGGAGTGCATATCAGGCGCTCGGGAGGGGGCATGTCTCGTGCTCGCGAGTGTCCGCAACTACCGTTCGCGTGTTCAGGCATCGAGCAAGGCGGGCGCCGTGATTGATATTCTGATTTGCTGGAGCACGATCTTCGGCCAGCCGGGCGACGGGTATGGCGGGCGGACTCCGACCGTTCTCTACGGCCGATCAGTGTCGCCGGCCGACATGGGCATTGCACACCGAACTTGGCCCATGGGCTCGCGAATACGGATCACGAATCTACGAACCAAGAAGAGCGCGACGGGCGTGGTCCTTGACCGCGGACCGTACGGGAAGCTCGACGCCTCCGGCGATTGGTTCAATTCACGCCGCGAGCGATCACGCGTCGGGAAGTTCCGCGGATGTGCAGACCTGACGCCGGCGCTCGCTGAGGCTATCGGACACGATGGGAAGGACAAAGTAAAGATCGAACGATTGAAGGGGGAAGAGATGAACGACCTAGGACATAGGGAGAAAATTAGACACATGCAACGCGACGACCGCCGCGCAGACCGTGCTCAGTTTTGGATCGCGATGATAGTAGGACCGGTCGCCGCAGCCGTGTGGTGGATCCTATGATGCGCAAGGTCGGGGATTCCAAGTGGATCAAGGTGAAAGAACCGAAGCGCGCAGCGGCACGACCGCCGGACGACCAGCGGAAAGAGATCGACACGCTGATGGGGAAATACAACGCCGCCGCCGAAGAGCTCGCGAGGAATCAGCGAGAGATCCGTGAGTTAGGGGAAGAGCTCGAAGCGGCCAAGGCTGAGATCAGATCACTTCGACAGATCGAAGAACTCGCCGCCATCGTAAACGCTAGCCTTTCGGCGAACGCGGAAGAGCTCGCAGCCATACGAAAGCGCGCGGAATTTATATCGGGAGGGCAGCGATGATCCTAATCCTCGACGAGCCGACGTGCCAGCTATGGCATGGAGACAGCCAGGCGCTGAAGCTCGCGCCAGACTCGGTTGACTCAATCGTGACCGACCCACCGTCCGGGATCGGGTTCATGGGGAAAGGCTGGGACAGCGACAAAGGTGGCCGCGATCATTGGATCAAGTGGCTCGCGGAGACATTGCGCCCGAGCTTTGAGGCATTGAAACCAGGAGGGCACGCGCTGGTGTGGGCCCTCCCGCGGACCTCGCACTGGACAATGTCAGCGCTTGAAATGCTCGGCTTTGAGGTCCGCGATGTGGTTTCCCACCTATTTGGCTCAGGTTTTCCTAAGTCAATGGACATCGGGAAGGCCATAGACAAGATGCGCGACGACGACCGCGCCGAGACTCTGCAGGTCACAGCATGGATCGCGATGGCGAGGGATGCGGCCGGGCTTACGAACGGAGACATCGATCGCGCGCTTGGTTTAGCCGGAATGAGCAAACGCTGGACGACCCAGAAAAAGCGGCCGACTGTGCCGAGCAATGAACGGATGGCCGACTTACTCGATGTGCTCGGCGTTAATCAACCGCCCGAGGATATAAAAAAACTCATAACCCGGCTAAACGACCGCAAAGGGCGGCCGGGCGACGCGTGGAACGATCGCGAGGTCATCGGGTCGCGCACCGGAGCAAACACAAAAGAGAGAAGAATGGCCTGCAGCGCCACATCACAAGGACTCGCGATATCCCCATTGCACGAGTACTTGC
Organism: Myxococcales bacterium; assembly: GCA_024222395.1. Classification (GTDB taxonomy): domain Bacteria; phylum Myxococcota_A; class Polyangia; order Haliangiales; family Haliangiaceae; genus NORP324. Next base: position 2,369 of record JAAEPE010000659.1, on the reverse strand, counting down.
TGACCGCACCGGCGACAGAAGGCGCGAAAAAATGGGAAGGGTTCGGAACCGCACTGAAGCCGGCCGCCGAGTTTTGGATCCTATGCCGCAAGCCGATCGCCGAGAAGAGCATCGCGGCGAACGTTCTCAAGTTCGGGACTGGAGCGCTAAACATCGACGGGTGCCGCGTAAAAAATGACGACAGCGGAACACCTAATAAGGCCGTCGACCGGGCGACCAGGCAACATGAGGGCGGGCGATGGCCGGCGCATATTGTCTTCGACGAACACGCCGCGGCCGTGCTCGATGAGCAGGGGCCAAGGTCGCGGTTCTTTTACGTTGCCAAGCCATCTCGAGCCGAGAAGGACACGGGGCTTGAGCACATCGCGGTGAAGACAGGCGGCGAAGCGACGGGCCGCAAGGAAGGATCTGCGGGTGTTGATAACCCGAGAGCCGGAGCCGGCCGGACCGGGGGAGGGCGAAACCATCACCCGACAGTGAAGGCTCAAGAGCTTATGGCGTGGTTGTGTCGGCTAATAACTCCGCCAGGAGGAACAGTGCTCGATCCGTTCGCGGGCTCGGGATCAACAGGAGTCGCCGCCATCGCCGAGGGGTTCAGCTTCATAGGTTGCGAAATGACGCCGGACTATGTCGATCTCACGACCGGGAGACTTTCGCGAGCGCTGCATGACTACACGGGAAGAGCCCTGAAGCCGCTCGCAGTCGTGAGCAAATACGAACCGCCGCAAGAGGCGCAGCTGGAGCTGTTCGGAAAGATCGCAAAATGAGAAAACGGCAGCTCGTATATATGGCTCACCCAGTCCAACCTGCAGCCGGCGAAACGATCGGGGTCAACCTGGAACGCGCGAAGGCGTGGCTAAAGAGGCTAGCTGAGTCATTCCCGGAGGTTGTCATCATTGCCCCATGGATCACCGAGTGTGAACTGTGGGACGATTCCGACAAAGAGCAGCGCGCCGCCGGTCTCGCCAGGTGTCACGAGGTCATCGCGCGATGCGATGCGTTTTGGATGGTAGGCGACCGCATCAGCTCGGGCATGGCCGGAGAGTGTGAGGTGGCCATGGAGTTTGAACTCGCGATCCATGATATGACAAGGATCGACGAGGTTACATAAGCCCGCGTGATCTGGAGATACTATGCAGCCGAGCGCCTATCACTTGATGAGCATCGTGGAAAAACACGCGTATGCCCGCGCAAACATCGGGCTTCCACCTATCGATCTCGTGCGGTGCTCGTGCGGGATATGGCTCGAGCGACGCCAGCTCGCGGATCACAGGGCTACGCCGTGGCGCTGCTCCATCGCCGCCGCGAAGCGCGAAGGGAAGGCCCCCTGACTCCTCCCCCTGCACGAGGTGGTCATAAGATAAAAGTCTTTATCTTATCGAAGGTGCTGATCTAAAGCCAAAACAGTTGACAAAACAGAACGCGAAGGATCCTAGGAAAGACATGGGGCAGCCAATGACAATCGAATTAACAGAACATCTGATATCGTTCGCCGACCGCGTGGGAGGCTTCGCCGCCGCCGGCCGAAAGCTCGACATACCGGCCGACACGCTCAGAAGGGCTGCAACGGGCGAGCGTGTCCGCCGCGGAACTGTCGCGCTCATCGCGGGCGAGCTCGCCAGGCTTGACGCCGGCCCGTCGAAGGGTTCGATCTAGGCCATGATTAACGCATCATTTCAACCGGGGGAGCTTCGAGCGATTAGCGGCGCGCGTTACGAGGAGGGGTTCGCCAAGGCCATCAGCCGCGCGCGCTCGACATCAGCGCGCGACATGAAGAGCGAGGCGAGCAAGCGCATCAGAGCTAGGAAGACGATCAGGGTCAAAGCCACAAACGAGGCCATGTCAGTCACCATTAAAGGCCGAACGCTCGCTGATATGGAGTGGGGCGTGAAAGTGAGAGGTGACACAACTCGCCTTATCGACTACAGGCCGCGGCCCGTTATCAAGGGCGTTTCGGTCTCAGTGAACAAGGGAACGAGAACTCTGTTGGAGGGCGCGTTCATTGCCCGAATGCCACACCCTAGGGGCAAAAACAAAAAAGGCCACCTAGGGGTGTTCATGCGGAGAGGACGCAGCAGAAACCCGATCTACGAGCTCGTCGCATCGAGGCCGATCGACGCGTTAAACCATGAAGGCGAAGCCGAGGGAGTGATGACCCGCGGCCGCGTGTCTTTCATAAAAACCATGAGGCGAGTGATCGACATGTCCCGATCATGGTAGTCCATCCGACAGGGAAGCAACCAATTGTGCCCAGAAAACGAGCAGGATACCCCCCCGCCTGGCTTGGGTCCTACCTCCGGGGGGGCCTCCCTCGGGTAAGGAACTCGCGGAAAACGGCTAGATAATGACCCGCAAAACAAAGGTCCCAG
>JAAEPE010000658.1 GCA_024222395.1 Myxococcales bacterium | reverse complement strand
TGATCAGCCGAGCGAAGAACAAATCCGCCGCCATCGCGGCTAACCTGGCCCGCACTGAAATCTACGCTCAATCGCCGGCGACCACCCACTTCCAATTTGCTCTTCGGCAATGCACACATGAAACAACAAGATGCTCCACCGCCGAAATTCCCACTACAGACTGTTTGGGAGAGTCTCTTCTCTCGCCAACCTAAAACACTCATAACCTTTGGCGCTTTGGCGTCAACCAGACTGAATCTCTCACCGAAGGTGATCGATTCAGGCTAGACCGTCGAGCAAAAAGAATGGCCGAGGATGGTGAGTTCTGATTTTTCGAGTGCAAGGCGCGAATGAGGATCTTGCCGGGGCAAATGACGAAATGAGCAACGCTGCAATCGGGAAAGCAGAACCATCAGACCGATCATTGTTTACACTCGGCGGTCTAGTCCAGCAGAGGATAGGGGCCTCAGACTCGGCGACTGCATTGTCGAGCTAGAAGTCGAAGGGCTGGAACTCGGTCAGCGAATCGCAGTGCGTGTAGAGCGAGCATCCGAAGAGCTCACTCTCGACTTCACCAACGTGGATCTGTTGCCCCGAAGCCCCGCTAATTGAGGGTGAGGGCGTAGAGGATTGCGCTATTGCTCATGACATAGAGCCTGTCGCGACCGAGGCTCACCGGACTTGAAATTCCGAAGCCTGGGTCGAAGTACTGCACCACTTCGCCTGTCGCAGCCTTGGCTACAAAGAGGCCCGCCTCGGAGAGGCCGTAGAAGACGTACTCACCTCGGAGCGCTGGCTGCGATGGCTCGCCGCCGCCGCGAAGCCCCTGACGCCAGCGGATGTTGCCGTCGAAGTCGAGTGCGTATATGCCAGCTTCGGCCGCCGCGAAGAAGATCGTGTCATCGGAGGCGACTAGACCACCGCCACCACTAACCTCTCGGCTCCAGCGGATGCGCCCCGTCGCTTTGTCCAATGCGTAGAGCCCGCCTGCGGATGAGGCTGCCACGACCATATCCCCAGCAATAATCGGAGTTGTATCCACGTCTACGAAGCGCTCGCTCGCACCCCGCAAGGAACTCAGCCACGCTACCGAGCCCGTTGTGGTGCGCAGCGCGGCAACGCTTCCGTCAGCGAAGCCTGCGTAGACCATATCGCCATCGAGGGTTAGGCCCGAGTGGCCACGGAGTGTGAACTCCTCATCCGAATCGGTCTTGTAGAGCCAGCGGAACTTACCGGTTTCGAGATCAAGTGAGTAGACTTGGTCGCCCTCGTTGGCGACAAGGAGGGCATCACCGGCGATAATCGGCTCCCCCAGGATTGGGGAGCGGGTGGCGTATCGCCACTGCTCCTCCCCCAGGATATCGAGGCAAATCACGAAGCCATCGTCGGTGCCCACGTAGATTCGGCCACGGTGCACGAGGGGGCGCGAACTCACCGAGCCCGTCTTGACCTTCCACACCAATTCGCTGCTAATAGGGTTGAGCGCGTAGAACCAGCCGTCGTGAGACCCCACAAATAGCTGGTCCTCATGAGAGCTTGCCCCAAGTCGCAATGCCGGACTGGCAAACTCCTGGGGGGACGCGTCGCCTGATGCATCTGCCATCTCACTTCGCCAGAAAAGCGAGAGGACGGCGATGCCTGGATCTTCCTGTGGCAGAGCGCTGCCGACGTCACGAGAGACGTCGCTTACACGCCCCGAGCCTCCGATGCATGCGCTAAGGGCAAGAGATGCGGGCAGAAACCAGCGCTGCAAGAAAGGCACTTTCACAGATCTCCCTATTTCGAATCTATTGGAGAATCGCCCGTATCAAGACTGGCGAGACGCCCCTCGACTACGACCTTGAGCGGTGAATCGGGCTGCTCGGTGAGCACCTGCTTGAATTTCGCAACGCCATCGTCGAGCTTGCCCATTGCTACGAGCAGACGCCCCTGGTGGTAGAGGGAGTAGTCGCGCATGGGGCCACCCTCTGCGGGCTGCAGGTTGGCGAACGACTGTAGCGCCACCTCGAGCCCAGCTTGTCTTGCAGCGGCGTCTTCATTTGCCATTGCCTTAGCCTCTAGACTGTACGCTGCCCCTTCGAGAGCGGCCATTCGCAGAGGCTCTGGAGCGTCGCTCTTAGAGAATTCCTGAAACGCGGCCAACGCCTCATCGTACTTGCCCTGGTCAAGCAAGAGGCGAGCTTCGTGGGGGCCTGCGAGTTTCGCTAGGGCGATGCCGCCGTGCCCGCTGCTGACTTTGGCCAGTGCGGCGAGGCTGGCACTTCGGTGCGCCTCCATGGAGGTGTGTGGTTCTACTGCAACGGGGCTTTCGGGAGGCTTCGGATCGCCCTCTTCGACCACAGGTGTCTCGATGACTTTCATCGCGCTGACATATGCCGTGGTTGCGTCTTTGGCCTTTTCCTTGTGGCGCCAGTCCATGGCCTTCCAGGCAATAAGCCCAGCCATAGTCAACCCAGCGATAACGACCACCTTCTTGATATGAGGTTGGATGATGTCGCCAAACGAGGTGACTCGCTGTACGAACTCATCGGGTTCTTCCGTGGGCTTCTTGCCCCGACCATGTGTGCCCTTATTCTTCGACATAATTCCTCGCAAGCGCCGTGCAGAAGTCGCGCTAGGTCCGCGTAGTAACACCCGAAAAGCGCGAGTGTCAATTTGGACGGCATCCCCCCCTGCCCGGTTGCCTGCAACCTCGGTATTGTCTGGAGGTATGTCACGCAAGCCCCTCTCGGCAGCTGTAGTTTTACTGGCCTTGGCGCTCTTGCCAGCCGTGCCAGCACGAGCCGATGAAGGCGAGTCGGTCTTCAGCCTCAATGTCGCAGGGGCCGGGTTCTCTGTCCCAGACCACAGCGCAATGGGGGGCGTACTGGGCGCAGACTACGAGTATAGCCTCACAGACCTCATCTGGCTCCGGGCCAGCGGCGGTGGCGGCGCCTTCTACGACACAACCAGCGAGGCGCCGGCCTACGCTGGCTACGCCGAGGTCGGCATCACCTACGTGCTTGATGTCCTAAGATACGTACCCCATGTCGATCTCGGCGTAGGAGGCATTGTCTTGCACGCGGAAGACATCGAAGAACCGGTCCTCCCCCTCATCTCCCTGGGGGTGGGAATGGACTTACTCACATCCCGAACACGCTCGATGGGCGTCTTCGCTCGTTTCGAATCCTTCCTGGGGCGCAGTGCCTTCTTCCAGGTTGGCGTTCGCACGAGTTGGCGTTGGGGCTTCTTCTAGAAGACTGGTGCCAAACCCTGTGTTCTGCTTCGCAAACACCGTAGCACCAGTTTTTTGGCGCGCTCTGCTTCGCAGAACGCGGGTGTTATACGCCTTCGGCGTTTTGGTCTGGTGTTCTAAACCAGACACCTAGGCTAGCGACGCTTGCGCCGTTGGTTGCGCTGCCCGCGCTTTGGCCCTGGAGCTGCCTTGGGGCCGCGACCCTTTTTGTCGACGCCCTTCTTAGCGCCGCTCTTGCGATTTCGGCCCTGAGACTTTGGCTTGACGTAGACCCGGAGCGGCGTGCCCTCGAAGCCATAGCGAGCGCGAAGTTGATTGGCGATGAAGCGGTTGTAGCTCTTGTCCACTGCAGTTGGGTGGTTGGCGAAGAGCAGGAACGTTGGCGGGCTCACGCGAGCCTGAGTGAGATAGTGAATCGTCACCATGCGCGCACCTTTGTTGGGTGGCGGATGGGTCTGGCAGACCTCGGCGAAGAAGCGATTGAGCTCCGATGTTGCGATACGCTTACGGCTCTCTACGGCGACCTTGTCCGCGAGCTTCATTAGCTCACTCACACCATCTCCGCGCAGAGCTGAGATTAGGTGCATCGGGGCGAAGCTTAGAAAGTGCAGCTCGTCCTCGGTCTTCTCGCGGAGCTTTGTAAACGCCCCTTGCCCACCGAGCAAATCGCTCTTGTTCAGCGCAATGATGAGCCCCTTGCCGGAGTCCTCGATCATGCCCGCAAGCCTAGCGTCTTGCTCGCTTGGCTCCTCATTACCATCGATCACAAGGACGACGACGTCGGCACGGCGGAGCTGCGCAATGGCGAGGGATACCGAGATGCGCTCAGTTTCCTCGTCGATGCGGCCACGTCGCCGGATGCCTGCAGTATCAACCAGGGTGTAGGTCGTTCCGCCAAACTCAAAGTCGGTATCGACAGGATCTGTCGTGGTGCCAGGAACATCGTGCACGAGTGAGCGCTCAACGCCCAGCAGACGGTTCACGAGGGACGACTTGCCGGCGTTTGGCTTGCCGACGAAGGCGATGCGCAGTGGCCGCTCCAGTGCAGCTTCCTCGCTCTCCTCGCCCTCGCCCTCGTCGCCCATGTTTGGCTCGATCGCTAGGAGGTCGACAACCGCTTGCACTAGGTCGTCAACGCCGCGGCCGTGGGCTGCGGAGACGGGCATTGGATCGCCCATACCCAAGGCGTGAAGCTCGTGAACGAGCTCGTCGCTCTTGGAACTATCGATCTTATTCGCTGCTACCACGACCGGCAGACTCAGCTTGCGCAGCATCGTCACAACCTCTTGATCGAGGGGAGTGATTCCCGCACGCGCATCGACGACAAGCACGACCGCATCGCACTCTTTGAGAGCCGCATGAGCCTGGCGGTGAATTCCCGCCCCAATTACATCTTGCTCGGCCTCTGGGTCGAGACCGCCTGTATCCACGAGCCGGATCCTTCTTGCGAAGTACTCTAGCTCGCCGTATCGGCGATCACGGGTGAGACCCGGCGTATCGTGTACAAGCGCGGGCCTGCCGCCGACAAGACGATTGAAGAGCGTCGACTTGCCTACGTTGGGGCGCCCAACAATGGCGATAAGAGGCGGAGGTGTTCGTGCCCCTTTCATGACTCGTATCCAAGCTCGCGCAAGGAACGTACCTGCTGCGACCAGTTGCTATTGACCTTGACAAAGAGCTTGAGGTGTACGGGACAACCAAAGAGCTGGCTTACTGCGTGGCGCCCCCGTTCTCCAACGGCCTTGATTCGCTTGCCGCCCTTGCCAATGACGATTCCCTTTTGGGATTCGCGCTCGACGTGAATGGCAGCTGAAATGACGATGTCGCCCTTGTCCCGCGAGTGAAAATCCTCGATGACCACGGCACTGGCGTATGGCAACTCATTACCGAGTTGGCGAAAAAGCTGCTCGCGAATTAGCTCGGCAGCGAGGAAGCGCTCGGCCTTGTCCGTGTACATCTCCTCGGGGAAGAGGGCCTCGCCCGCAGGCAAGCGCTTTGCGATGTTCGACAGCAGGGCGTCGGTGCCACTGCCTGATTTCGCCGAAATCGGCACTAAGGCAGTGAAGCGACCGGTTGCGTCAAAGGCTTCGAGGAGCGGGAACAGTGCCTCTTTGTCTTCGAGGAGGTCGACCTTATTAAGGGCGAGAATTACCGAACCCTTGAAAGCTTCAAGCGCGTCGATCGTGGGCTTGGCATCCGAGTCCAACAGACTCTCGATGGTGCGCTGCTTGCGACTAGAGAGGTCGATGACCAGGAGGGCAACGTCGGAGTCTCCGGTGGCACCCATGGCCTCTTCGCGCATAAATCGACGAAACGGCCCAGTGCCTTGCTGCATCCCTGGAGTGTCGACAAAGACGATCTGGGAGGCTCCATCCTCGGTTTCGGAGTTAACAACCCCCATTACCCGATTGCGTGTCGTCTGAGGTTTTGGCGAAACGGCCATGAGGCGCAGCCCCATGACGCGATTCATCAAGGTCGACTTGCCAACGTTGGGCAAGCCGAGAATCACGCAGCTGCCAACGTGGGCCAAAGCGGTCTGTGTAGGAGCATCCATTCGCTGCGCAGGCGTATACAAGGTCCCTCGGCTCCTGGCAATTACAATGAGATCAGCAGAAAGTTGGGCCCCACGTGAGCGCCTGCTAGCTTCGAGGCGTGGGAAAGCTCGCCCTAGCACTGGCCGTCTGTGTATTTGCCTTGGCACTCGTTCCAGCGGGGACGTATTGGGCCATGGGTGGTGCTGGGTTTGCCGCAACGCTGGGCGTATTGGCGTATCGCAGGCGTGATACCCCAGGTTGGTCCCGCCTGGCTGGGGCTGGCGCGCTAACCATCGCCCTGGCAGCACTCGTGCTCTCCGGGGGGCGATTTGCTGTGACCTGGTGGGCCGTTGGCAGGCTCTCCAACCTACTCGCGTAGGACTAGCAGGTAGGCTGCGGCCACTAAATGTCCTCGGCATAAGTGGTGATCGTTATTTTTCATGCTTTCAGAGGCTTTCCGGTGTAGGTCCAGGAAAATGGTTTCGCCAGGGTGGCGTTGAAATAGTTTATGAAGCTCTTAAGCTTGCTCTTGAGATCATCAAGTGACGTAAAACTGCCGCGCTTGAGCACACGCCTAGCCAAAATACTGAACCAGATCTCGACCTGGCTCATCCAAGAACAATGACGGGGCGTAAACTGAAACCGTATTTGGTGTGACACGTCCTCAAGAAATTCGCGCCGAGTTTTCATCGATTTGAGGATTCCGTGTTTCCCCTTCACACCCAGGTCCGTGTCTAGCTTGCCATATT
>JAAEPE010000657.1 GCA_024222395.1 Myxococcales bacterium | reverse complement strand
GCTACTCCAGGACGCCATCGATGCCGACGTGACTATCGACTGACCGGCTGGGTGATCGCGGTCGCATCGAGCCTGCGATCATCCTGCTTGTTCGAGATCAAAGAGCGTGAGCGCTTCGGGATCAAGTGACGTGGCGGCTAATAGTTTCTGGGAAATCCCCAAGACGGCTAAGAAGTTGAATGAGACTACCGCGATTCCCGAGCTACTGGCCATTTTGGACCTTCGTGGGGCGACCGTGACTATCGACGCTATGGGCTGCCAGTGAGAAATCGCGAGACCAATTGTGGATAGCGGCGGCAATTACTTGCTCGCCGTAAAAGAAAACCAGCCAACTCTTCGTCAAGAAATCGTCCAAACCTTTGACGACATTGATGACGCTAGAGCTCGAAGTCTTGAGGAAGAATCCAAGCCTGAATTTGAGGACTTCATTGAGATCGACAAAGGCCACGGCCGCATCGGAATTCGCAGTATTCGCCTGTGCAAAGATCTGCGTTGGATTCTGTCGGCACCAAAGTGGGCCTCTCTGTCTTGCGTCGTCGAAGTAGAACGCGAACGTGTTCATATTTGGACGGGGAAGACGTCCTCAGAAATTGCCTACTACATCGGCAGCGAGAAGACTCTCCAAGTCAAAGAAGCAGCACGTATCATTCGAAGACACTGGGGCATTGAAAACGAGCTGCACTGGGTGCTCGACATGGCATTTCGAGAAGACGAAGCTCGTGACCGGGCAAAGAACACAGCCCAAAACCTAACCACTCTCCGCCACTTCGCTTTGAACATGGTTAAGCAAGATAAGACGCGAAAGCTCGGAGTTGCGATCTGCAGACAACGCGCTGGATGGGACAAAAACTATCCAATTCAGCTGCTTACAGGGGCTAAGGGATAGAACTCGATTGCCTGGGACCAAGACCGTTGTCTCTCAGGAGAAGCCCGTTTCGATTCCGGCGGGAGCCGGAGCGGGCATTAAGCCTGGTGCCTTCTTGGTAATAGCTCGCTCGAAGGAGAAATCGAGCGAGGGCATCCCGCACCATGTGTACAAGAGCAAGGTGCGCGCTGCGCTCCCGAATTTCTACGGGCTGCCCTTGGTGCGCTAGCGGATTCGAGAACCACGACATAGTTCTCTCATCCTTCGAAGTGGTTCTCGAAGAAAACGGTTCGGACTACTCTTGTAGGCCCGATATTCTTGAGTAGTGCCAGGCGGTCTGAGCGAGGGCAGAGCGCAGACCGCAGCAGCGCAGTGTCCAGGCCTCAGGCTGCGGTGATAGCTGGGCTACTAGCGCTCGCTGAGAGTTCTTAGTGCCTGGCCACTGAGTCGGCACGGCAGCCAATCTCTACGAATCGCGGCTCCGAAATGTTCGTAGAACCCAATGGACGGTTCGTTCCAATCGAGAACAGACCATTCAAGTCGCGCGCCGCCTCGCTGCAGAGTGAGCCTAGCAAGTTCCGCCAGGAGCTTCGTGCCGATTCCGCTTCCGCGATACTGCTCGGGAACAAATAGGTCTTCGAGGTAGATGCCAGGAAGGCCTCTCCAGGTCGAATAGCTCGAAAAGAAGAGCGCGAAGCCCACGGGGATGCCTCCGCGCTCGGCGATGAGGCATTCGAAGGGAGAAGACTCGCTGGACAGTTGCTCGCGCAGCACTCCTGCATTGGTCTCCACTGCCTCAGGCTCGCGCTCGTAGATGGCAAGCTGCACGATGAAGTTGTAGATAGTCTCCGCGTCGTCCGGAGAGGCGAAACGGAGCGACACATTGGTGAGAGCCAACAAGGTTCTAGTCGATCTGGGTCGGTGCACAAGTCGAGACGCCGGCGCCGACTACGCGAAATGCCGATGCATTGATAACGGTAGTGTTAATGCCGGTCACAGGATCAAGCTCGTAGACCGCATTGGTTGGTAGCAAGAGGCCACTTGTAGCGAAAATGTAGAAACGACCACCCCAGTGAGCGAAGGCCCAGGCAGAGGCACCACCCTGGAGGCTTGTTGCATTCCACGACTCGCCGCGAGTTCCGTTGCTCTTATCTAGATTCGCAACGAAAGTCGATGAGCTACCTGGAAAGTAGCCGTAGAGCTTGGCGTCACCCGTACCAGTGAGCTCAGGGCTCTGCTCGGCTGCTGGAAGAACTCCGAGATTCGTGAGGGCGAGATTCGTAGGATTGACCGAACCGAGATTGCCGCCCACCAAGTCGTCCGCATCGCCACCGGAAATGAAGAGAGTCTCCTCGTCAGAACCTGGGGAGTCTGAGACAAATCCCATTCCGAAGAGTTCGAAGCCGCCATTGCCGACGGGCCAGCCACTCGCTAGGCAGCTGGCATCTGCTGTCGAGACGTGGAAGATCTCGCCACTGTTGTAGAGCACCCAGGCTCTGCCGTTGCGATCGACGGACATCGAGAAGGGAGTTGCCGCGCCGGTTCCGCCACCCAGCGGGGAACCCGCCGGGCAGTTGAGCGTGCCGATTTGCGTGAAGGGCGAGCCTCCAGGCACAAGCTCCGTTGGATCGAAACCAAGAAAGTTGGACGCATCGTCGACAACGTAGATGAGTTGAGTGCCGCCGCCGCCGCAGTTGTTGCCACCGCCGCCGCACGAGCCACTGGAACATTGCCCTGCTAGGCACTCCTGAATTGCACCACCCAGCGTGCCGTCAGCGTTGCATGTGGTGACGGTGTCGCCCACGCAAGCGTTGGTGTCCTCTGGCCGGCATTCCGCACAGCCGAGGCTCTCGGAGCAGACGGTGCTACCAGCGCAGATACTAGAGGTCCTGAACGTGCCCCCGGAGCACTCTTGATAGGCGCCATCGGAACATCGAGTTTGCCCGGACTGGCATGAGTCACCGCCATCGTTTCCGGAACTGTCGGAGTTGCCACAGGCGGCGAGGGCTAGTGAGGATAGTGCGATTAGGAGGGCTGCTGAGGGCTTCATGGGATCGAGCGCATCTTCGCAGAATGGGCATGCTCTGACCAGAAGTAGCTAGCTGTAATGCGCGTGGGCGAAAGCCCAGTGCGAGCGCATCGAAGGGGGCAACGCAACACAAGGTAAGGCCTGAGGTTTGCTCAGCCTCCAGCCCCCTCAAGTAGTTGTCATAAGAGCGATTCTCAATATTCCGACCCTGTTTCTGAAAGTTCTCTTCGACTACGGCAGGGCGCCCCCCCACCGTTTGTTGCGGCTTGGCCAGCTCGGCAATGAGCGCCTCTGTGCTCAAACTCGACAGGTCTTTCTCTGATTCCATGCCAGCATCAGATCAGAGAATCGACGAAATCTCAAATCGAGTGCAGACCCATGAAGGACGTTTGAGCACAGGCTAGACCGACTGTCGCAGCTACCTGCATGGTTCATCGATATCAACTGTCAACCTGCTGCATGATTCGTTTTCTGCAAATTCCTAAAGGGGGCACTGCCCCCATCCTTGAAGCTCAAGCTGCTCTGGTTCTCCCCTCTCATCTGATTGGCTCAGATCCTGAGCCCGCGCCCTTTCTCAGGAGAAGGTCTGACCGTGGAGGGCACAAGGAGCGGCCTTGAGTCCTCCCCAGCATGGGGACAGATGTGGACGCCGGCGAGGACCTAGGGCACGAGAATCCAGCTGGTTAGCGGGTATCTCAGACGGCATCAGTTCTGCAACGAGCAAGCGTTCCCGGGCGACAAGGATGCCCCGGGAGCCCAACAGGAGAACAACGTACCTATGTCCGTTTGCAAATCACTCTTTCTCTGCGGATCGCTTCTCGCTCTGGTTGCCTGCCAGCAAAGCGACGTCGATCCTTCTTGTATCGATAGTCGTTGCGATGAGCAGCAGGCACTTCAACTCGATGTCATGCAGCAGCAGCCCTTCACTCCTGGCTCTGTGAAAATCACCCATAGCCAGCAAGCTGAGCAGCAACCTGAGAACTGGCGCTTCGAGGTCACTGGTGCCAAGGGGGACATCGCGCTTATGTCGCAAGACTATGTCGCTCGGGCTTCGGCTATCAACGGCATGCTCAGGGTCGAAGAGCTTGGCGTAGATCTAGAGCGCTACGAGTTGCAAGAATTGGATGGAGTCTGGAGCTTTGTTCTCCGCGCGACCAACGGACAGGTTATCGCTGACAGCAGGGCTTTCGACAACATGTCGGACGCTGAGCAGGCGATGCAAGATGCTAGAGCCTTGGTGGCTGGCATCGTCCAGTACAAGGCTTCCTTTGTTGCTGATGGAGCCAAGTTCACCCTCGAGCATGTCGGCAGTACTTGGAATTTCGAATTGCTCGATGATGCCGGAGACCCTGTCCTAGAATCGCAGGTCTATTCCCAGCGCAGTGATGCTCTCAACGGAATCGATTCGGTGCGCACGAATGCCAAGAATGGCAATCGCTACGAGCTACTTGGGAATCCGCCTCGGTTTATCTTGAAGGCGCGAAACGGCCAGGAAATCGCCGAGAGCAGCACATCCTATTCGACGATGGAAGAGGCGCAAAACGCCGCTGATTCAACACAGGCGCTGGTTCGCAGCGAGAAGGTTGCAAACCCATGGTGATCTCAGGAAACACAAGTCTCATGACAAAGACACGACGAAGCGTTGCTCGGAACTTTGCCCTATCCCTCACAACTGTTGCAGGCCTGCTCGCCTGCGATGGCGGCGCTGGTGGATTTGGTGAGAATAGCTCCTCCGGTCCGGTAGCAGATGGTGTTGGGTCAACACAGCAGGCGATTACGGATGTTCCCCATACCGCCGTCGAGCGCCAGTCCATCGGAAACTGCTGGCTCTACGCCCAAGCATCCTGGGTAGAGTCGATGGCGCTCGCCGCCAATCCCGATGCCCCACTCGATCTCTCTCAATCCTACTGGACCTACTGGCATTGGTTCGATCAAGTGACCGGATGGAGCGTTCCCGATGAGATTCAGACTGGTGGCTTCCAGTACAAGTCCCATTCGATTGTTCGCAACCGAGGTTTGATGCCCGAGGGTGCCTTCATCCCCGCCGATACGGAAGCAGAGATGTCTTCTCGGCAGAAAGCAGCTCTCGGTAAGATCAACGCCGCCCTCAAGAACGGCGACTTCGACGGAGCGAACGGCAAACGAGCTCGCGAGATTTTCGACGATGCTTGGGGGCTTTCGCTAGAAGTGCGCGCACAGCTGGATCAGGCTTTCTCTGAGGATGGAGAGAGCAGCCTACGACAGGGGGCGGACCTCAGCGGTACAGCAATCATGGACCCGACAGAGCTTGGTGTTCGCTACACGGAGCGAGTTGGCGGTGAGACGGTTGTTCGAAACGCCACTCTTGTGGACGCGATTCGAAGCTGGGAGGAAGTTCGCTATCCACGAGATAAGTCACAACGTCGTGGCTTCTTGCAGCGAGTCCAACGGGCTCTACACGACAGGCAGCCTGTGGTCATTACTTGGGATGTAGACTTCAATGCTCTGGAGAATGGCGCCGGTGAATTTCAAGGATCATTCAATCTAACAACGCTCCAGGCGGCTGGGCGCCCCGGAGGCCAAGGTGGCCACATGACCGTCCTCGAGGATTACGAGGCGGTCACCCAAGAATTCGGTCTGCTCGAAGCCGGTGTGACCCTTGGCGAATCCAAAGGCGCGGTCTGCGAGACGTTCGGGACGGAAGTATCGGGCGTCGTTTTTGATAACGAGCAAGCCACCAACGTTGTCGACATGGCGGATACCGCAACCAAAGAAGAACTCGAAGCCCTCAACGGGATCGGAGCTGGCATCGCGCAACGCATCATCGATGCGCGCCCCTTTGCAACCCTCGATGCTCCTCTGGTTGCGTTGGACCAAGTGCCCTACGTCTCGTCAACGATCCTCACAACCCTTCGAGACGAGGTCTTTGAGCGTTGGTGCTCTATTGAGGATGGTCGACAGACTTGCTGCGCGCAGGATGCAGGAAAGCTCGAGGCAGCACTTCTCGATAGTACTGAGATCAAGTTTCTTCGAATCAAGAATTCCTGGGGGGCGAATCGTCCCGGTCGCGAGTTTGCTCCAGGGTTCCCTGGCTACCACGACCTGTACATGGACTATCTTGAGGGCCCCATTCCTTTCTGCCCGAAGGTGGAGAATCCAACCAACGAAACCTGCACGGGCGAGTCAACACCTCTGCGAGGTGTCATGCTTCCCCCGGGATACTAGCCAGTCTCCATCCCAGAACGGCTGCGCTGGCCGTCTAGTGCCATCGCCATCCGGAAGGCTAAAGGCACCGCGCCAGTCCTCGACTCTACCCGAAGAAGGAATTGCCCTGCGAGGAGCAGGTTTCTTGCTGGAGGCAAGGTTCTGATTTGAGGTCTGCGCCTGATTTTGCCACTACTGATGGCTCAGTTTTCAAGAATGCGTTCCGTACATCGCTCGTATTCGGCCACCAACTTGCGCATCTCGTCGGGCCGATCCTTGTACGCCCTTTTCTAGTCCTCACGTGAAAATTTCTGATCCATTTCTTTCTGGACCGCCACGTAGAAGTCGTAGTCCTTGCAACGGCACTGCTCGTCGATCAGCTCTTCGAATTTGAGCACGTCGCTCTTGCAGGACGCGAGATAGAGGAAACAGAGCATCAATAGCGCTGGAGTCTTCACCGAATGCAGATTATTCACTTCCGCTGTACGATCCCGCGCTTGCTCAAGCCTCGGGCGCCCTGGTTCATTCCAGAGCAGCGTTTAGGAGACCACGAGAAACCAAGCCCGGCTTTTCATGGTCCCCGGTTCGAGAGTTCAGCGCGAGGCTGAGGGAATGACCGCATGCTCGTACTCTTGCCGCCTAGGCTCTGTCTGATTTCCGAATAGAGGCCAAATTCTTGCCTGAATCGGGATCGAGTGATCTGTAGAGAGCATGTCTCAAAGACGCATGCCCCGTCACCAACTGACCGACCCGCAATGGGAGACGGTCGCCGGCGTGGGACTTGTTCGACAAATGGACCAAGGACGGGACGTTTGACGCGATGCTGTGCAAACTGCGAACTCTTGCGTTTCGGGTAGTGCACTATTGTTTCTGCAAATTGGCCTCGGCGTGAGCCGCAGGCCATGGTTCACGGGTGCCCGCCCAATTGTAGCGAAATGATCGTAATCGGGACAGAATCGTGAGATCAGTCCCACATGGCTGTCAT
>JAAEPE010000656.1 GCA_024222395.1 Myxococcales bacterium | reverse complement strand
TTGCTCATTCATGTTCATATCTCGTTCCTTGTTGTAACCAAGGTAGACGACTTTGGTGACAGCCGCGTGACAGCCCTGTTACTTCTGCCCAACTTGTACTTGGCCCTCTAGAAAGTGAGCTGCAGCTGAGTGCGCGCCCGCAGATCGTTTGCCTTTGTTCCTAGGACATCACGGATCAGAACTGCCAAATCGCTCTGCCACTTAAAGTTGTGAGCGAACTCGTATAAGGACAGAGCGCCGGCGATCTCGTGACTCTTGTCGCCGCTATCTTCATTGACCAATGCGTAGCGTAGAGCAGGCTGCCACTTCTTGCCAAGGACGTGGCCAACCTGTGCATAGGTGCCGAGTCCGGTGTAGCTGAGTTCGCCCTCGTCAGCTCCTTCTGAGGCCAGGTAGATGCCCCCCGTTGCTGACAGGCCGTACCTCTTCACGACGAAGTCTGCACCGGCTCTGGCCGCGGCAGTATTGTCGCCACCGCCAAAATGCATCATGGCAGCGGCGCCCACCGA
>JAAEPE010000655.1 GCA_024222395.1 Myxococcales bacterium | reverse complement strand
GCAGCATATAGGTCGCATAACGGGTTGAATCTGTCTTGAAGGCTAGATAGATAAGGTTGTACATCGTGCGGATGAAAGCCGCTGGATCCTGCACGGAGGCGTTCAGCGCCAACTCATCAGTGGGCACCACTGGCTTGGCAGTTGCCGTCCAGCGCTCCATGCGTTCGATCTCTTTCTCCACATCTCGCAATGCCTGCATGTAGTGCTCCAGATTCTGCGAGTCGTTGCGTCCGAGCTTGCGTTTCATCTCGCGGTAAGATTCCAGAACGCGATCAACACGGCGCTGATCTCGGCTCAATCGTCGGTGCTGCTTTTCCTGCAAGGCCGGATCGGAATTAAACATTGCATCATACAATCCTCGCAAATTATTCGTCGAAGGGATGCCGCGTCCGAATTGATTGTACGAAAGCGTGTTCGATCTGCCTTCGCCGCCGAGGCCTCCTTCATTGCCAAGCACGAGACTCGGATAGCGCGTCTTATGCCCATGTGTCGTTGCGGCGATTTGATCGAGCGATGGGCTTTTCACGGCAGCGGTCGGATTGCTGCCGGTCAGAAATGAATCGGCCGTGCTGTGCCCGCCAGCACTCACGCATTGGGGATGTTCCAGGCCTTGCAAAACGGTGATCCGCTTGGCCAGGGGAGTAAAGGCCTCCATTGACTTGCCGAAACGCAGTTGGCCTTCGACCACGGTTGGGTACCAACGCCAATCACCATGCAGGGAAAATCCGTGACCCACATACAGCGCCAGGAAGCGTCTGGGCGCCTCGAATTCTACAGCACTTGCCATGCATTCGAACACCGGTAAACTCAAGGCCACACCACCCGCGCCACGGAGAAATGTACGTCGATGAATCTGCATTCTCTTAGCCATGATTATCTTCTCTCCATCCTG
>JAAEPE010000654.1 GCA_024222395.1 Myxococcales bacterium | reverse complement strand
GCGCCTTGCACTCGAAAAATCAGAACTCACCATCCTCGGTCATTCTTTTCGCTCGACGGTCTAGGAATCGGTTCGCCCACTTGTATACGATGCCTCTGGCCACTCCTGCTGTGCGACTCACTTCCGAAAGAACTCTCTCTATGTGCCAGCATCAGAATGATCTTCGCCTGGACGACTTCACGGTGCGGAGCTGTTTGCCGACGCACGCGTAGCCGAAGCTCCCGATTTCCTTGCGGACTCAAACGGATCTCAATGCTGGTTTGAATCCGTCAAGTCGACCAAATCAGATCTGTCTGGGCAACTTCTTCACTGAATCACCGATTTCTGGGGATCGGTACTAAGTCTTCGGAGGAGCATTGTCCCAAAGGGACTGCTCGATTCGGCCACCGGTCTTGGTGGCCAAAACCGTGCGGGATCGTTCATCGGTATCTAGGAGGATTGGGCCTGCCAGCTCGGCGAGGCGTCCACGAGCCAGTCGCCGTCGCAGGTCCATCTGAAAGAAGCGATGCGTGGTGTGGAAGTACCCTTGGGCCGCATAGCAATCTGCATCCGTCGAGCACTCGGCGTGCAAGACACCTTCAGCATCGAAATACACACTTCGCCGTCCAGATTTGGCACAGAGACTGTTAGATCGTAGCTCTGCTCGGGTGCGGTGTCGTGCTTCGAGGACGATCCGTTGTCTCCGCATGCGGCAAACAAAAGTGCGATTTGGGCGCCCGCTTTCAGCCAATTCATGGCCGCACCCTAGCATCGGGGAGAGGGCGGGAGACGCTAGTGTCGGCGAGAGAGCAGAGTGGTCTTGGAGGCATTTTCACCGCGAAGCCCCAAGCTATTGCCTCGACATCGCATAAATCGGCCTGCGAAAGGGCTTCAAGTGATTTCCCGTGCGCCTCCAAATGACCAACAGGGACCCACTATGCAAGCATTCTCTATCGGCACTTGATTGCCGGTTTCCCGGGGGGATTGTATGGCTAGTAAGAGCACAACGCAGGAATCAGAGCAGGAACAATTGATTGGTCATGGCGGCGTGATTTCCGGCTCCGTCAAATCTGGCGAAGACACTAGAGGCGTGGGTGCTACAGGCGAGCGCGAGTCTGACTCCGTCTCTGAGGCCGATATCGTGAAGCAGGTTACGCTCGACAACTCTGACATTACCGAAGCCGAGAAGGAAGGACTGCGCCGCCATCGCTCGTTCCTCTTGCTCGCAGCCGAAGAGATTAGCGGGCTCGCAAAGGCCTTGGTGTTGAGTGACCTTGCCCTCGTGGATGCGGCGTTGGGGGACTTTGATTCCTCTCTTGAGCACGCGAGGGAGGCGAACCGTATTGCGCCCACCCATCACGGCATCACTCGTGGCTATCACTTGGCGGCTCGTCGGGCCCAGCGGCCCGAGGATATCGTGTTGGCGATCGCGGGCGAGGCCCAATGCAGCAACGAAGCGGATCGTGATCTCTTACTATTGGGACGCGCCAAGTTGCTAGCAGCACAAGAAGGTGAGGAGGTGACCTCCATTGAGGCGTATCGGCAGCTCACTTCAGGCAAGCAAGCCTTCGCCGCAAATCTGGGAATGGAGGCATTGGCCCTGCGCATGGGCGACTGGAGTGTTGCCTCACTTGGGGCGAAACAAGCCGCGCAGCGCGCTTCCACACCCGAGCTTCGATCTGCGCTGAGTTCCCGTAGTGCATCACACGCATGTCAAGCCCAAGAGTTTGCCGCTGCGAGAAACGCGTTGGAGGATGCCCTGGGCACGGCTCCGATGAGCCCATTGCTTGCCGCCACGATTGAGCGGCTCTCCTCTCGAACCCAAGACTTGCCGCGCCTTGTTGGTGTTCGCGAGTGGCAACTGAAGTCGGGAGATCGCGAGGCATTCGCCCTGCAGGTCGATCTTGGCTTGCTGGCGCGCTACAGGCTGGGCAACCTCGAACTTGCTCAGCGCACGTTCGAAGAAATTGAAGAGAAAACTGTCGGACCGGCACGGAAGCTCGCTCTTGCCGAACTTGCTGAGCTTTACGAACAATCGGGGGAGTGGCAGGCCCTGGTCGATACACTGGGCAAACTGGTTCGGCTCTCTGCCGACCCTGAGCGCAAAGCCGAGCTTCTCACGCGCGTGGCCGACGTCTCGGTAATTCACCTGGGTGCCCAACAAGCCGCCATAGCGGCGTATGAGCGAGCTGTGCAGTGGGTGCCAAACTGTCGCCGTGCGCTCGAAGGGGCAGGTCGGCTGCACCGGCAGCGCGGTGACTGGGAAGCCTTGATCGCGATGCACCGAGCCGAACTCGGTCTTGCGAGCGACGCTACCGAAAGACAGGAGCCCGCGTGGCGTCTCGGCGAATTGCTCGTGAGGAGCGAGGAAACGCTGCGGGAGGGCACAGAGCTGCTTCTCGCAGTGCTCCCGAATGCGCGCCATCATCACGCAGTCTTTCGAACGGTCGAAGGCGCCCTGCAGACCGCGGAGCGATGGGCGGACCTCGTCGAACTCTACGAGCACGAAGCAGCGGGCGAGAGCGGAGCTCGCCAAATCGAGCTGCTTGAGCAGGCCGCCGCGATTGCCGACGAGCGCCTCGGCGACCAGGCGATAGCGATTGAGCTTCTGCGACAGATCCGAATCGTAGAGGAGCCGAGCCTGCCTAGGCACTTGATCAAACTCAGTGCTCTGCTGCGTGTCCAACAGGATTGGGCGGGGCTTGCCACCCTGCTTGAGAAGATCGAAGAAGACTACCCCGAGCTTGTCCATCGGCCGTCATTGCTCAGTGAACTCGCCGAGGCGCGCGAAAAGTCGGGGCAACTCGAGCAGGCGTCCGAGGCGTATCGATTGGCATGTGCGGAGGCGCCCTCGGATTCTGCCGTTTTGGCGGCTGCCGGGCGATTCCTTCTGGACCAGAAAAAGTATGAGGACCTCGCAACGCTGTATCAGAGCCTTGCGGAACGAGAAGCCTCGGATACCCAGGCGTTTTGGCTTACCCGGGCCGCCGAGGTGCTCGGCGACTATCTAGGGCAGCGAGACAAGGCCATAGACTTGCTCAACCGAGCAGTCGAGGCTGGCAGTGAACGTGCTCTTCCAACGCTGCGCCGGATCCTTGCCGTGGAGGGCAAGTGGAACGAGTTGTTCCTTCTGGGGTTCGACGAGTCTGCCGAATCTCGGGTTCGCCGTGGTGCACTCGCCGAAGCTATCGGTGATCCACGAGAGGCGATGCAGCTCTACGAAGAGGCCCACGCGATGGGCGAGACCCACATCGCTGTCACTCTTACGAGGCTTCGAGTAGAGGCAGGAAACTGGGAATCCATCGTAGATGTTGGTGAGACTACGGACTTGTCCAGCCGACTGTTGGCTGCCGATGTCGCCCGGCATGAATTGGGCGATGTGAACCTGTCGAATGCGATCGCACTCGAATTGCCGGTCGCCGATATGGGGCTGGCGATGTGCCTGTGGAAACTCGATGGTGCTGCGGAGGCAGCGCGGGTTGAGGTTCTCAAGACGGCTGATAGCTGGGGGCTTGACCAAGTCGCGTTGGCGTATTTCCAATACGAACTCGCCGAAGCTCTCGAAACGCAAGGGGGCGGTGACGCTGCCCTCGCTTGGCGCATGAAGCTACTTCGCGAGCACGGTTGGAACCCCCTCTCAAGCGCATTTGTCGAAGCGGAACTTGAGCGCCAACGCCGACACGAGGCGCTGGTCGAGCCCCTGCGGATGGAGAGCCCGGGAGCTTCGTCCGAGTGGACTGCCATCACCTCCCTGCGTTTGGGCACGCTCTACAGCCAGCTTGGAATGTCGGTTGAGGCGCAACGTGCCTGGCGGGGCGCCGTGGAGGCGGATCCAAACTCGGCGTCGGTCTCGGCGCTAGTGGGGCTTGTTGCCTCGGCCGATCGCACGGGTGACCGCGACGCACATCGGAGGGCACTTGAGGAAGCAGCCAGGCGCATTCCTATGCCGTGGGCACAAGGGCTCCTTCAGTGGGTGCGAGGATGCAGTTTCTTGGCAGATGGCGACCGAGCGCATGCACGCGAGGCATACTTGGCCGCGCTTGAGGCAGAGCCTGCACATCGCCCGTCTCTAGGGGCCTTGGCAACGTTGCTCGAGCAAGACGACGAGTCCGGAAAGCTTATTGAGCCGCTGATGCGCGCGTTTGAAAGCTCTCCGGAGGGCAATGACCTGCTTGATATTGGACGCTGCCTCGCAACGGCACTCATCAACGACGGCCGTCTGGACAATGCGCTCAAGGTCGCCGAGCGTCTGTACTCGAATGCATCCGAAGATGCCAACGTGTGCATGTTGCTGGGCGAGGTCTATTTCCGTCTTGGCAATCATCGTGGCGCTGCGGAGCTCTCCAAAGAGATTGCCGAGCGCGAGGACATGACCAAGGACGTGCGCAGTAGCGCCGCGCTCCGGCTCGCGGAACTCTCGGCCCGTGAGCTCTCAGAAGTGGAGGAAGCAAGAGAGTGGTTGTTGGCGGTACACCCTGAGCCCAAGACATGGGTGCACGCTTATGACTTGGTGCAGATCTATCAGCACTGCAATGCACCGGAGCAAGCTGCTGAGATACTGGAGCAGCTCATCGAGGAGTCAACGGGCCCCGTGCGCAATCACTACCTCATGCAGCAGGCCATGACCTACGAGAGCCTTTCGCAGTTTGGAAAGGCGCTCGAGAGCCTCGGCGGAATCGAGTCGGCCAAGGATCGGCAGGAACTGGTTGCGCACGTATTCGCTTTGGTGGAACGCACTGAGGAGACGGAGATCGCGATCGCAGCACTAGCCAACTCGCTCGAGGGCGCAAGCGGGCTCGAGCCCAAACTCGAACTCGATGCGCACCAATGGCTCGTGAATGTCTTGCTTGCCACAAATGATCGAGCCGTCGATGCGATTCCACACCTAGAAAAAGTAGCAAGCCTGGTTCCCCAGGACCTGGCAGTGATGGAGAAGCTGGCCTTGCTTGCAGCGGAGTCAGATCCCGCTCGCGCAATTCAGTATCAGGCGGCGCTCCTGGTCAAGCAACCGGAGCGAGTCGAGCTCTTCCGCTCGATTCGCAAGCTGTGCGTTGAGACCGACGACATAGACGGAGCATTCTTGGTGGAGGCCGTAATGATGGGGCTCGGAATCGCCAATGAAGACGAGTCCTATTTCTATCGGCAGCGTAGGTCGCAATTGAAGACTGCGTCGGCTCGCTCCGTCGAAGATGGGGCGATTTCCGTGCTTGCCCCCGAGCTTGATACGCGTCTCGTGAGCGTTCTTGGGGCACTCGAGGATACTGCAACCAGTGTATTGCCCGTAGACTGGGGGGGGTACGGGCTCGATGCATCGGCCTTACCTGGGCCTGGACTTCTCGAGGATGACTTTAGAGAGGTTGCCCAGTGCTTAGGGGTGCTCGACTACAAGCTCGTCGCTGTTCGCATGGAAATCACGCCGGTGGTGGAACTCGAGAGTCAGCCCATCGTCCTTGTACCGGAGTCGATCGCGCGTTCCTGCAAGCGCCATCGACAGTGCATAGCCGCGGCCCTTTTCTCACGAATTCGCTTTCGCGGAGTGCTTGGCGCTCCATCTTCCCTGTTTGCGCCTAGCCCAAAGCAACTCGAGTACCTAGTCCACGGAGTGTTGTCGCTGGTGCGAGAGACCGAGGTGGAGGGACCCACCAACGCTGTCTACCACGATCTGTACAAGCGTCTGGATATGGCGATGAGCGAGAAGACTCGCGAGCTGCTCGCGTCTGAGGTTGAGGGATATGAGGTCGAGGAGAACCTCGGCGAGTCCATCATATCTGCCATGAACATGGCGTCGGCGAAGGCTGCACTACTCTTTGCTCGCGACCCTGCTGTAGCCGTCGAGTGCTTTACGCTCTATCCAAAACTCATTGGAGCTGAGACCGAGGTTGAAGAGGGAGGCGACACACTAAAGCGATGCTTGGCCTTCTCGGTTTCTGCTGAACATCGCAATCTGCGCAATACACTGCAACTAGGACTAGACAATGGCTGAACTACTGGAATTTGAATGTCCCCGCTGCCAGCGGCCCTACGAACTTGCCCTTGACCTAGCGCAGGTGAAGCGAAAGCGACAAAGGGCCAAGTGTGCTCGTTGTGGTGAGCGTTTCGACATTGCATCGCGGGTGGAGGCCATGAAGATCGGTAGCGCAGCCAAGAGTGCACCGCCGCCCAGCCCTTCTCGTGAGGTGGTTGGGTCCAAGATCGCCGCGCGGCTGGCTGCAGCGCTGCACACCACCACCAGTGAGGCGCGGGAAGCGGAGCTTGTCTCCGGTTCCAATGCTGGCGAGCCGACGGAGGCCGAGCAGGCGCTGCAGGCCCACGCGGAGCACGAAAGCCCTGCTCACGAAGCCGAGCCCGAAGAGCAAGAGGACCTTGGCGAGGCGGAATTGCCCGGGCCACTCGATTGGCTCGCTTTGGCCGGTACTGGTCCCGAAATACTGCTCCGAGAGCTGAACGAGCGCGAGCGTGAGTTGGCAGCCCTGCTAACGCACTAGATGTCCTCGGCATAAGTGGTGATCGTCATTTTTCATGCTTTCAGAGGCTTTCCGGTGTAGGTCCAGGAAAATGGTTTCGCCAGGGTGGCGTTGAAATAGTTTATGAAGCTGTTTAGCTTGCTCTTGAGATCATCAAGTGACGTAAAACTGCCGCGCTTGAGCACACG
>JAAEPE010000653.1 GCA_024222395.1 Myxococcales bacterium | reverse complement strand
GAGCGGTGGTACGCGCGCCTGAGGGCCCAAGTGGCCCTTTTCCTCTGGATCTTGCTCTGGACGCCGTCGGCGATGCGGCACAACCGGAAGATCTCGGCCATGTCGGCCTTGCCCCACTCGATGCCCTGGCCGTCGGCGTCGTAGATGGCCTGGAAGGTCCGGACGCCTGGGTCGAGCACCGCGGTGCTGTGAAACGCTCCATCGCGACTTGGGGATTGGTGCTCTCCCTTCATCTCGACTTCGCGAACAAAGCACAGAAATACTCGTCCCAGCTTGTCCATCTGGACCCGGACGGCGCATTCTGCTGTCGCAGGCAGACACTCTTTCCTTGTCCTCAAGAGCGCCACCAGCCCCTTGATCTTTCCTCCTGCACGATTGAAATCGCGCGCATTAAACTCGAACGTCTGCGTCGAGTCCTTCCTTGTTCGAAACTTGAACTTCTCCTTGACTTGTTCCTCACCGCTTGCTTGCTTCTCCTCGTTCTTGGCTTTCTCAAAATCCCGAATGGCCGAGTCCCTGACCACCTGTGGCACCTTGAGAACCCAATCGATACTGTCCTCGCGCTCCATCTGCCTCGCGACCTCCTTCTTTGCGG
>JAAEPE010000652.1 GCA_024222395.1 Myxococcales bacterium | reverse complement strand
GGAGCGGTGGTATGGGTGGGTGGACTCATCACCGCTGTTTCCTTCCAGGTGGTTCCGATGTTCTACCTCACCGACCCATACCTTCGCTGGCTACGCCGCGGAATGCTCATTGGAATTGCCGCAACCGCGACGGGGCTCATTGCTATCGTCGCGTCGAGCGGCTCCTCTGACCAAGTGATTTTGGCGGCCTTGCCCGGAGCTCTGGCAGTGTGGTTGGTCCATCCCCTCGCCACCCTCGTGCTCCTTCGTGGCAAGAGGCGCAAGCGTGTAGATCTGAGCATTCGCTTCTGGCAGGTGGGGCTCTTGTGTGGGCCCCTCGTACTTGGCTTCGCAACGACGACCTGGCTCTCGGATCATCCGCGTTGACCCATCCTGCTCGGCTGGACCATCATCTGGGGTTGGGCCGGGCTAATCATCGTCGGCATGCTCTCTCGCATCGTGCCCTTCCTTGTTTGGTTCCATCGATACTCGTGGCTCGTCGGAAAGACAAGAGTGCCATCAATGAAG
>JAAEPE010000651.1 GCA_024222395.1 Myxococcales bacterium | reverse complement strand
TCGATCAAAACGGTACAGCGCGTTGTCACGCTATCTTCTTCATGTCGAGTCACGCGAGCCTCGATGGAGGCTTGCATGGGTAAATACACAGGCTTCAGGAACTTCGCATTTCGCACCATTGCCAAGAATGCATAGCGATCGGTCTCGGCGAGGGACTCGGCTAGCGGCCCTGATACCTGCGCTGCCAATTCTATGACGATTGAACCTGGCAAGATCGCTTGCGTCGGAAAATGGTCCACGAACAGTCTCTCATCTGCGGAGACGCTCGCTCGCGCCTCGGCAGTTTTCGCTGAGCGGTCAACTGTAAGGGCTTCGATCCACTCAAACATGCGTTTCAATCTTCGAGATTTGCTACGAGCCGAGCAAAGGCCGCGACGGTGCAATAGCGTGGAAGGGTTTTGGCGTGGATTCTATCGTGGAAGACTTCGCGCGGAGTGTCGCTCAGCATTGCCATTAGCTGCTTTCTTCCAACTCCTGTGAGATGCTGCTTGACGCAGAACTCCTCGTCACTCAGTTCCCCCTTTGCCAGGGTGTACAAGGTGCCCTCGGCGATGGTGACCGAGAAAGTCTCCTCCAGGCGAAATATCAGGTCGAGCAGGTCCATAGATGTGAAGCCAAGATCATAGAAGAGTAGATGACTTGCCAAGATCTCCTCTTCCGCTGGCAGTGCGAGCGTCTCACGCACCAACTCTACGACTCGATCTAGTGTGTGACTCATGCCGATGCCCTGTTCATCCGAGCAAAAATGAGGGAGGCGTTTTGCCCACCCATGCCAAAGGAATTTGATAGCACTATGGTCGCCTCGGAGTGTCTAGCTTCGCCAATAACATGATCCAACTCGCAGTCGAGATCCGAGTTTTGCAGCCCGAAGGTAGCTGGTACCAATCCAGTACTGCACGTCTCCATTGCTACGATGGCCTCAAGTATCCCTGCCGCGGCCATCGTATGACCAATCGCGCCTTTGACGCTGCTGACCGGTAGATTCTGCCAAGAATCCTCGAAAACCGACCTGATTGCAGCAGCTTCCGCTGCGTCTCCGACCAAGGTGGCCGTGCCGTGGGCATTGATCGCATCCACTTCGTCTGCTGAAATTTGTGCCGAGTCAAGCGCGCGTCTCATCGCAAGAATCGCTCCTTCCCCCCTCTCTGGAGGTCGACTTAGATCGAAAGCATCTTGGCTGGCCCCAAAGCCCAAAATTTCTGCAATCGGCCGAGCACCCCGCGCCTCCGCGTGCGCAAGTGACTCCACTACGATCGCGCCCGCCCCGTCCCCCAGACTGAATCCTCGGCGGCTGCTATCGAATGGGCGACAAGGTCTTGCATTGTCCTCCTGGTCGACGGCTATGGCGCCGAGGCTAGCGAAGCCAATCAAGTAGAAGGGCGAGAGCATGATGCTGGAACCACCCACGAGGCAGGCGTGCACGCGTCCACTGCGGATATCCTCGAATGCACAACCCAAGGCGCTGCTTCCAGACGCGCAGGCCATGGCAATCATGCGCCGCGGACGATGGAAGGGCCTCGCAATCTCGTGAAAGCAGCTGCCAGCCCTTCTTTCCTCAATCGCCCCCGACCCAAAGGTGTCTAACCCGCAGGTCCAGTAAAAGCCCAACTTGGATCGAGACAAGCCCGCTTCCAAGAGGGCGTCTTCGATTACCTTGGATGCCATGCGCTCGTCGCGCTGCCTCTCGCTGGGGGCGAAGAAGGAGGATTCGCCGCCCGTGGTGACGCTGATCCCCAGCCCAGACATTCTTGGCAACTCCTCGATGCCTGAGTGCCCGGCCGCAATGCGCTCGCACAAAGCGGAGGCGCTATCTCCAAGGCAGGACAAAGCACTCCTAGCTGTCACCACAACTCTCACCGGGCGACACCCTCGACTACGATTCGATTGATTCCGTCGCCGTCTCGATCGGCAACCCTGTGCGAGTAGCTTCCAGAAGTGCCCGTGAGTACATCAATTAGAGCCGCCAACCCCCTGGCACTGTGGGGACTAGGACTGCTGACCTCTGCAGCATCCCAGCGAACCGATTCGATGGAGGAAGCTCCCGCAGCTGAATTGGATAGGAGTAGTGCGACTCCCAGCGCTGGCCCCTCCTCTCTCGAACTCTCTTGGTCACCTGCAAAGAGAAGCACTTCGCCTTCGTCTTCGCGAAGGCTCAACTCCAAGCCTTCCCAGGCTTGCCCAGCCGCACCACCAAGCCCAAAGCCTGGGTGGTGATTTTCCAGTGCGATAGCCATCGCAGATAGCCCAAGGTTGTCGACACCGTGCAGAGTATGCGCGGGGTTTACGCGCAGTCGGGTGTTCTTGTCTGAGGGTTCGTAGGTGACCCGACGCGCCCACTCATACACGGCCGGCGAACCATTTTGACAGGGCGTGATGGAGATAAGTTTAACTCGACTGCGGTCTGTGGCTTTGTCGGCCACATCTAGAGCAGCGAGCACTGCGAGCTTAACGGGCAGATTGAAGCGGCGAACGGTACGCCATGCATCGGGGCGCTTAGCCTTGAGAGAATCCAGATCTGAATCCCGAAGTAGCGCGGTAGCAATAACTCTCAAGCTGCCACTCCTCGAAGATAGGTCGTCTCTGTCTCAATGGCAACAAAGACGGGCTCTCCGAATCCGAGGACACGAAATCTCCCATCTTGTTCTTCGATCTGAGGGCACTCATCGAGCAGGTCAAGAACCGAGCCCCCTCGAAGCTTGACGGCACACTCAATCGCCACCCACTGGGCTGCGGGGTCCATGCACTCGCCTGCTACGCCAGCCCTGGTGAGGATGCGGCTGGCTGTGGTTCTCTGACGGTAGCTGCACAGATCAACGGCAATTGCCCTTGTGGAAAGTGCAGCGCAGACATATCCGTCCAGATGAGAGAGCGACGCATAGAGCCCTGACCCGCCCGACAAGCTAGGAGCACCATCCGGCCTGGTCAGCGTGTCGATCTTCTCTGCGCTCTCTCCAAGCAGCCCGCGAAGTAGGCATCGCATCGCTCCCCGTCCCAAGCGCCACTGTCGGGCGCGTTTCCCCTGAAAGCACAGACGAAGCGACTCTCTCTCTTCTGCACGACTGAGCGGCAGGTCGCACTCTTGGTGGCGAAAGGTCCTATGCACCAAAGTAGACAGGATGCACTCCCCTCCTAATTTTCGACCAGTAGAGCAAGTTCTGCCCAAGATTCAGCATGCGATTGGGTGCCTTCTCGGCAAACACCAGACGCTTGGCAATGGATCGAAGCGAATAGAAGTCGTTTACCGCATCCCACCAACCATCCCGTAGCCCCGCTGGGCTCAAGTTCTCGGGCTGATACACCACGTAGGGTTCTCGAAGTCGACTAAGCCTATCGTCTAGGAGCTGGCCGCCCTTCCGCATTTGGTCCCCATTGGGCGTTCCCGGATACGGCGTGAGGATGAAGAACTGCGCAATCGGCACGTTTAGGTTCTCGAGATAGTCGACAGTGCGAGCGAAGGTGTCTGCATCATCCTCGGGCAATCCGAAGATGATCAACGCATGGGGAGAGATGCCGGCGTCCATGAGTCGCCGGAAGCCCTCGGCGTACTTGTCGACCTTGTGAAAGGTCTTGTCGACGCTCTTGAGATTTCGCATGTCGATCGTCTCGACCCCGAGAGCCATCATCTGGCAACCGGCCTTCCTTGCCTTGGCTAGTAGCTTGGGATGCCTAGCTACGTTGATCGTCGTCTGCGTTCCCCAACGGAGTTTGCTGCCCGCCATGGCGTCGAACAAGCGCGCTGAGAACTTGATGTCCTCGCAAAGATTGTCGTCGCAAATGTTGACGTTGCGACTGCCTGTGGCATCGATGTCGCGCAAGATGTGTTCGATCGGCCTCTTGCGATAGGCCCCCTTGTACACGGCGGCAATCGAACAATATGTGCACTTGAATGGGCAGCCGCGCGTGGCCTGCACTGGATAGACCGTGAGGCGCGCCTTGCTCAAGAGGTCGTAACGCGGCGTTGGTGACTGATCTACGGCGACCGGCCCCTCCGAACGATAGACCGCCTTGAGATTGCCAGCCTCGATATCGAGCAGAA
Source organism: Myxococcales bacterium (assembly GCA_024222395.1). Taxonomy (GTDB): domain Bacteria; phylum Myxococcota_A; class Polyangia; order Haliangiales; family Haliangiaceae; genus NORP324. Next base: position 1,626 of record JAAEPE010000651.1, on the reverse strand, counting down.
GCTGAGGCCAGATTTCGTCGCCTTCACCAATGATGATCGAGTCGAACAAGCCTTCCACTTGTTCCGGAACCAGAGAAGGCAGGTATCCTCCGAGCACGACGGTCTTGCCGCGCTTGCGGAACTCCTTGGAGAGCACGAGCGCACGGTCAAATTGCATGATCTGTGCAGAGATGGCGATGAGATCAGCGTCCGAATCAAAGTCCACGTCTTGGTGATACTCCTCCACGTAGCGAACCTCATGCCTATCGGGCGTGAGGGCTGCGAGGAGTAGCGGACCTAGGTGCGGCAAGTACGCGTCAATGCGATCGTAGAAGCGCTTAGCTTGCACGAGGGAGCCATCGTCTCGATAGTGCGCGGGATGAACGAAATCGATGATCACGATCTGAGTTCTTCAATCAGGCCGGCCAGACGTCTAAGTGTTGGCTCTTGCTTTAGACCTTGATTCCAAGCTTCTTTGGAAACAGAAATATCGAATTGATGCTCAACAGCGACGATGGTCCCCAGAACAATCAGCGAAGAAAAGGGAATGACGGAGTCTATTGGGGTATCGATGGAGCACTCGAGAATGGGTCCTGCCACCTGCGGATCAGGAGCAGATTCCACGATGAGTTCGCGTAACTTTCGAACCAGAGCCTCCGACTCGACAGTCATGCCCTTGGCGCTCTCGCCATCGCCGCTCATCCCCTGTCATCCAGAATTGGCAGTCGCTTGGAACCTCCGCTGACCGCATCGTCCACGGCAAGCATTGCATCGGGAAAGAGCCGCACATCCTTCTGGCGGTAGATGTTGTTGTAGGCACAGCCGGGCATGAGGCGACCATCGGGCATGACGTAGTGGGTGCAACACTTCTTTAACCGGGTCACATCTAGGTCATAGGCGTCCATGAAGGAGTGGATGAAGATTGCCTTGCAGCGCATCTCGGTTCTGCGCTCAATTTCTTCCGGTGAGAGTGGGTTCCGCGAGTTAAAGGTGTCCTTCAGGAAACCTTTTAGCGAATCCAGGAGGACCTCGCTGTTCTCCCCTACTTTGGTGGCCGACCAGAGGTCCATCACCGAAGACTGAACCATTTTCTCCAGAGAGTCATCCGCCTTCATGACGGCCTGATTCGTCATCGCGTTTAGATACTGCCTGACGTTGACGAACTCGGGCAAGGGCACCCATCGGCTGTCATTCAGCTGAAACAAGTAGGTGGCTGTGTAGCAACTGGGGTGCGAACAGGGCACGGGGTGAAAGTGCTGACTCTTGAGCCACTCGCTTTGCTCACCGATCAGCTTGTGCACCTCCGGCATGGTGAGGCGATGCCCAGCAGGACTGGCGTGATAGCCGTCGCCGCCATCGCCGGTATGCGCCATGGGTTGGATGACAACACTGGAGACTTGCTCCATGGCCACACCGAAATCGATGATGGCCCCGATTTCATCGCTGTTGTCACCTTTGGACACTGTCGGAACAAGCACCGTCGGAATGTCGAGATCGCGAATCCGCTCGATGCACTTCATCTTCATGTCGAGCAGCTCGACACCACGCATGCGCTTGTAGACACCAGGCTTGAGCGTGTCGAACTGGAGCGACAAATAGGCTCCGCTCTCCTTGAAGCGCTTCGCGAAGGCCTCATTGTTGGCGATC
>JAAEPE010000650.1 GCA_024222395.1 Myxococcales bacterium | reverse complement strand
GCATGGTGCCGAGCTCGGTCGTGCGGCGACCGGTGGCCCGGGGGGCGACCAGGCCGACGGAGGGGGAGGATCGTCTCAAGGTGGTGGACGACGACGTGCCCGACAGCTTGGAGGAGTTTCTAAAGGCTGTTTAGTTGTGGTTACTGTGTATGCATGAAATGACGGAGAACCCGTTGTGTGTCGTCGGCTCTGTTCAGCGTCCCGCGGATGTGGCGTACAGGTGGCGATAGTAGCCGAGACTATCCTCGCCCATGAGCTCCTCATGAGTTCCCGCTTCAAGGACTCGGCCACGGTATAAGCACGCGATCTTGTCATACTCTTTGACAGTCGAGAGCCGATGTGCCACAGTGATGACCGTCGAAGACTGAGACGCCACCAGCTCGGAAATCACCGAGAGAACCGCTGCCTCTGATTCTGTATCAAGTGCCGCGGTCGGCTCGTCGAGAAGAGTGATTGGCCGAGGAGACACTAGCGCACGAGCGATCGCAAGACGCTGCTTCTCTCCCCCGGACAGACCCAGGTCCTTGCATGACGTCTCGTACCCCCTGGGGAGGCCACATATTTTCTCGTGAACGGAAGCTGCCTTGCAGGCGGCAATCGCGTCCTCGAGGGACTTTGGACCCGAAGAGCCATAGAGAACGTTTTCAACGACAGTCGCAGTCTCAAACACGACAGGCTCCTGTGCGACGACAGTCATGATGGAGACGAGGAAGGATCGCGAGAGTCCACTGATATCCACACCGTCGAGCAGAACACGTCCCTGCAGCGGTTCATACCTGGCCTGAATGAGGTGGAGGAGGCTCGACTTGCCATGCCCGCTCGCTCCGCACAGGGCAAGACTGGACCTCGCAGGTATGTGGAGATGGAACTCCTTCAACACGAGTCGTGTGGTGTTGGGATAACCGAAGGTAATGGCCTCAAATGAAATCGCGCCCGCCACTGTCAGTAGTTTGGCCCGCTTGGCCATCTCTTCACAGTCCTCGTGAGCAAGATCCACGATCTCATCTATCTCCAGTTCGACAGGATCTATGGATCGCCCAACAATGCGGCCGAGCTGTAGAAGGTCAAACGACAAGAAGAAATAAGAGGCCAAGAAAGCCATCATCATGTCGGCGAGCTTAACGTGCTTGTGCACGATCAGCCGTGCCCCCCACCACAAGCCGAGGCCGACAGTGTTCAAGCAAACGAAACTTGCGCCGCCAGCAACAGCACCGCCTATTGACTCCAATTTATTTCCTCTCTCCTCGTGCTCTTTCAGGAGAGTGTCGAGCTTCCGAACCAAACTCGGTCCGTACGAGAGTGTCGTGACCGCTGAGAGGTTGTTGATTGCCTGGATGGCCAGCGAGTCTTCGGCGAGCGAATTGTCTTCGTCGATGCGCGCTTCAACTTTCGACTCCATCAATCTGATCACAACGTGGAGTGGTGCAGTCGCGACTATGACGACTGCCAGCCTCCAACAGCTGATGCAGCCTGTTAAGAGCGAGGCGATCGCAGCCGTGACGAACTTTGCGCCGGTGGTCCGGCGACGAAAGAACCTGGTGGAAAGATTTCGAGTTTCTGAGAGAAGCACGAGCACCGTGGTCCAAGCCTTCTGGCACTGGCTGGGCAGGTAGAGGGCGGCCTCGAACAACTTGAGGGACACGACGACCTCGGTGGCAGAAATCACTTGCGCTTCGGCGAGGCTAGCTGCGCTCACGACGACGAGGCCACCGGTGCCGATGAAAAGATAAGCGAGCCCGTATCTCACGAGGGACTCGTCCAAAAAGAGGGATTCGAGCACGAATGCCATGACGATGGCGTACGATGTGTTCATGCATCCAGACAGAGAGGAGCAGACATACAGACAGACATATCGCCAACGATCGCGAGGAGCACTGTCCTGCACCACCCGAGGTTGCTTTTGAGCGCTTTCCTTTGGATTCCCCGCAAATGTGATGGAGTCGGGGATGACCGAGAGACGGACCGAGCTGCGCGCGATAACGCTTTGCCGGGGGGGACAGACATCGGGTTTGTTCGCGTCTTCGTAGTCTTCGTAGACGTGGGAGGAGGAAACCAACGTTTGGTAGTGTCGATTTTGAAGGAGCTCCTCGTGCGTGCCGTATCCGACCACGCCGCCTCGGTCTAAAATCACCACCTCATCTGCGGCCTTTATGATGGCAGCTCGATGCGCGACTGAGATCATCGTCGCGTCAAGGAGGGACAGCCTTTGCAGCAATGTGCTTTCGGTAGCTGAATCAAGGGCGGCGCTCCACTCGTCCAACAGCCACACGCGAGATCCCTTCAGGAACCCGCGTGCTATTCCGATACGCTGCCGTTGCCCTCCAGAGAGCGACGCCTCATCGAGCACCGTGTGGTACCCCTGTGGCAGCTTTGAGATGAACTGATCTGCATCAGCGGCGACGCACGCCTTCACGACTTCCTCCAGACTCGCACACCGCCCGAGGGCTACGTTCTCAAAGATTGACGAGCCAGTGAACAAGACTGTCTCCTGGGGGACGACGGCCATGTATTTTCGCCAGATGTCCCCTGGCACGGACGACAAGTCGAAGCCGTCGATGATGACTCTGCCCGATTGTGGTTTGTTCATCGATGTCAGCAGTGTCAACAACGTCGACTTCCCCGACCCGCTCGACCCGCACACCGCCACGCGATTGCCAGGCGCCACAGAGAATGAGACCCCATCCAACACTCTGTCGGGCGCGTTCGGGAATGAATACGATAAGCCCTCCACCACAATCCTCGGAGGAGCTGCCTCGGTCAAGAATGAGCTGTATTCGTCGTTCTCATCTCCGATGTCCAACGCAGGACATGTATTCTCGCATGAAATGGATGCATCCACGATATTTTTTGCCTGTCGACCGAGGAGAGCTGTTTGTAACGCGGGTAAGATGTTGGAAGCCGCCCATCCGGTATTCAAACTAGCCAGTAGGACGACGATGACGTTTCCAGGGGATGACGCCCCCCCTCTCACCCGGTCCATCGCGCGCCACACCACCACGGAATAGGCAACGCAACATGCGAAAGACGTGATGCCCTCGTCGAGTACCTTGCCCCAGAACGCAATTATGCTGGACAGTCGGCGTATATCCGGGAGGATCCCGGCATACTTCTTCAACATGATGTCTTCACAGGCCAGCGAGCGAACCGTCTGGAGTCGGTTTTTTTGCATGGCGTCTCGGACGATCAATTGGGCGTCACCATCGGCCTCATCAAGCTGTTTGCACGGGGCAGCGCAAACCAGCCGCCTGAATAACGCCGTCAAGCCCAAAGAAGGAACCACCACCAGAAGGAGCAGTCCGGTAAGAAGGGCGTCAGCCCTCAAGCTGACAACGACACCCACTATCGATCCCGACAAATGCCGGGCCACCCTTGACCATGCGTCGATACCGTTTTGATATGCAGGAATATGCTTCAAAGTTATGGCAGTGGCAGCGGTCATCACCTCGGTGTCTGACGAACCTTTATTGAAAAAGGACTCCAGCGATTTCACCTTCATGGCGCTCGATCGCCTCCTGGCCCCTCGTGCAACGCACATCCGTTCCAATGTGGTACATAAGAACGACGCTATCGATAGATACAATAGATACAGCACACACTCTGACACTCGGCGGGTGACATCGGTTTCTCCCAAGGCATTACTGATACGCCCGAAGAGAAGAGAAAAGCAGGGGCCTACAGCGCCCGCTGCGACGGAGCACGTGTAACCAATAAATAGAAGCATGATTTCCTTTCGAAAGGATTCTGAATTCAGAATGAATTATCTGGTTTCTGTTCGTCCATAGCCGGTCAACAGTTGACCAGTACAGTTGACCAGTACAGTTGACCAGTACGTAGTCGATAGTTTTCTATATACTGTTTCTATATACAGTTTCTATATACAGTTTTTCATATACATGTATATATGTGAGACAGAGCTTGATTGGCTCTCTCCTGGAGCCATCGCCCCGCCAATCCTTCCCTCGCCGCGACCTGAAAAAAACCGGAAAGGAGATATCGTCAGAATTCGCTCACACAGGGGTTCCGGCGAGCGACTGATCTCGAGGGACAGCTTGCGAGTCGTGTCTCATATGCCACAACAACTCGCTGCTGAAGCCCTGGGCCTTGGCAACACACGGTTCAAGGGTGTCCTGCGCGAGTTGGGGATGCCGCACTGGCCGTATCGGACCATCAGATCGCTGCGAGGCATGTGCTCGGTGCTCGAACAGGCGAAGTTTCTTTTTCCGAATGAGCAGTCAGTGCGCGCCATCATATCAAAATTGCGCGTCTGTGAGCGGCGCATTTTCACCGACCCAACGATCCGCTTCAGCTCTCGGTCGTTTCGGGAGCTCCGCTCAGGTATCTACAAGTTGAAGTCCGTCATCTCGAACGAATGTATTCTTACATAAACAGCAACGCAGTATACCGGCACCTACATCCCCGCCACACCGACCTTCTTGCCCGCCAAACTCATGGCCGTCCTGAAAATGTGCGGGGCCGTCAAACCCGCCTCGTCAAGCTGGTCCTGCTGGG
>JAAEPE010000649.1 GCA_024222395.1 Myxococcales bacterium | reverse complement strand
CCGACCAATGGGCGAGAGATCGAGGGCTGCTTGGCGCGGCCGGTGAGCCCGATCAGTAGTGCCATCGCGGTGGACATCGGCCTCTACTCTGCAGCAAGCGGGCGTCTGCGGCTAGAGGGCGGTCGGTAAGGGGTTCACCACTGTGACGATCACGCTGAAGGCAAGTGTGCTCCAGGACACGTGCAAGGCCGCCGCCTATCACGATGCGCTCGGGGGAGGCTCGAGCGCGGCTAGCACCTTCTTAGCAAGCTCGCGCAATGCTGTGCGTTTCGCTTTTCGTGCATCTTCGTCATGTCTTCCCTGGCGAGCGGAAGCCTTCCAACCGTGGAATGCAATTGACGCGACATTGGTAGGCAGGTTCTCCGATCTTCCGTAGACCAGTCCTCTGTTGGTCCCCTTGTTGTACCAATGCATGCCCTTGCGGGGAGAGTGCTCAAACCCGTTGAGTTCTAGTAGCTGTTCGAACAGAGCAATCGCAGCTTTTTTAGGAACTTTCCCCGATAATTCACTTGTTGCGGCTCCCTTGCCAGTTCGCTCCTGCAGTACCCATTCGGAGTTATCAATGATCGCATCAAGCTGTTTCTTCTTGAGTTGTTTGTACTGACTGGCCTGATTCGCTTGCGCAGCCTTGGCTGGGGATGGGCGACTGTAGGATAGGAAGAGACACGCGACGAAGCTGGTTGCTACTAGTATTGTTCTTAGGATGGGCATCTGGCCTTTTCTTTCGTTTTGGGTTTGCCAGCGCAATGACACAAATGAATGCACAGGCGTAGAAGAGTTCCCAGTTTGGGAGATGTTTGCCGACAGAATCTGCTATCCAATTGCTAGATTGGGCGTACGAAAGCGCTTCGAATAGCAAGATGCCTAGAGTGCCGCCTAGGACGAAGCGTTTCGCCTGCGGGAGCCGATAGGCAAGGTGGTTGATGCGCAGGCTCTTGGCGAGGGGCATTCTCTGTTCTCGGGAGAATTCGATGGCCCCCGTTGGACACACGTCTCTGCATCGCCCACAGCGAATGCAGTCTAGAGCTGCTACCTCTCCATGTTGTTGAAGCTGTGAGGAAACAGGGTTTTGCATGGGGCAGGCGCGATCGCAGGCTTTGCATCCGACACAAGGGCTGGAAAGTCGCATCCGTCTTGTCGCGAGTAGGTTGCCCGCGCGAGTCAAAGGAATGAGCGGGCAGAGGAGTCGGCAGAATGCACGTTGTCCAAAGACCCAGGTTATGAAGAAGGCCAGCATCCCCACATCCAGAACAATCGTGAGCCAAGTACCGATGGCGTAACATGGCTCCGGGGCCCCAAGGTTCACGAAGGCTGAAGGGAGAGTTCCAAGCGCGTACCACGTGAGCAATGTGTTGATGACGAGCATCTTCAGCAGGAGAATCCCTCGGAGTCTTCCGGGAAGCTTCAGGTTGAGAGGACGTAACCCGAGGCGATTGAGTAGCCAAAGCGCAAAGTCCTGTGCTGCTCCAAAGTGACAGGCCCAACCACAGAATGCGTTGCCCAGGGAGAAGGTAGACACTAGCGTGGCAACGACCAGAAGAAGACCAACGCTCACGAGACCGATTTGTGCAAAGTAGAACAGTCCGTTGGGCGACACCGTTCCCACTTGGCGTTGTCCAAAGACATACCAGCTCGCGATGTGGAGGGCGAGGGTCGAGTAGAGGGTCAGATGAAATGCGAGTCGAAGTCGCCCTATTGGTCTTCGACGCGATGGCGCCTTCGTCCCTTTCTTAGATTGCGTCATAGGAGGTCTACGAAGAGGCGAGCTCTTTGATTCGGGCGAGATTCGGAATGCTTGAACCTGAGATACTCAGAGTTTTCGGCCCGACCTTTCCAATGCCAGCGGCCATCGCAGCCTTGAGCATTGGGTTCTCCCAGGTTTGGAAGGAGGTGACTCTTTCAGTGCTTGGGCTTAGGGTACGCAACAGAGCGATACCAGCGGCGTCGGCTGCGAGCGGATCTTTCGACCCGATGATAATGCCAGGAGAAACAATGGTTGATGTCGCTCCGCTCTGCGGCGTTGGCCCTCCTGTGATGAGTGCGCGAAATCCGTCGATGATGTGAAAGTCTGAGGCAACATATTTATTGATGTCGGCGATTTGGTGATAGATGCGTTTGGCATCGTGGCTTCGCAGGTTGCCCCTACGTGCACGATCTTCTGGATGCACGAGTCCCAATACGTTCTTGAGAGCCATCGTGTAGCTCGTGATAAAATGAGTCTTCACGCAGGGAAGATTGATGACCTGATCGCAGCTGCGGACATAGCGCGGAACCCGTACCCGGCCTCGCCAATGCGGAACAAGCGCTTCGGGGATTCGGATCCAGTCGATATCGTCGTCGAATGAGACCACCTTCGCGGATACGTTGCGAGCGGCTGCAGCGATTCCATTTCGTTCCAAGTTTCCGAAGGTATTGGGATCGCCCCAAAACGAACGGTCTCCGACGATTACTTGGGCTCCGCAGTCACGCAGTCTGCCGCCCAGGAGGCGAATCATTGTTGGGCTTGTTGAATACGGAAACGGATCACCCGAGTTGGCATTCACTTTCAGCAAGATCGTGTCTCCGCGTCGAACCTTCGACAGAGCGGGCAAAGCATCGAGGGCCAATCCAATTGCGGCCGCGTGTGTGCCGGCATGCGACAACGTCACGTTCGCCTTGGGGACGCGCTGGGGACGAGGCGAGCGGGGAGCGCTAGAAGAGGTGCGGGTTGACAGAGCAATGGAGGTAATGGCCGCAGCCCCGCCGCAGAGGAGTTGTCTTCGATTGAGCTTTGATCCGAGATCGCCGGGTTTTGTCGTCATGACAGTAAGACGGTCTTTGCTGCCGTCCGTTAACAAGAGATTTGCCCCGCTTCGAACTTTTCTTCCTACTTGTCTTTTTTGCCCTTCATCTTGCCTCCCTTGCTCGGCATTGGGCCATTTGTAGGAGCGCCAGCGGAATTCCAGAGACTCTCAAGGTGCTCTCGCCAAGCCTCTCTCATTCCTGTATCACCACAGCTGCCTTCCTGCACAGCCCCCGCAATATCGCCAAGGCGCTGAACAATTGCCTCACACTCGCTGTCGTCGGCACGAGATAGCAAATGCCAGAGGGTAAGGGTATCTCTAGCGGAAGAGGTCTCGCGAAGTACTACCGAGAGAGCTTCTTGCCTGGCCAAGGGCGCGCGTACCATTTGCAACAAGCCTTCGCGAAGGCTGGGTGAGGCGTTGTCTGCGTAGGGAGCAATGGGGCCGCGACCGGGCAGAGCGTCACTCATGTAGCCTGCGGGAACGTAGACTTCGTTGTCGTCCTTCTCCAGGGAAACGTAGCCCATCGTAACGTGAAGGTGCGTGATGCCTTGCTCTTGAACTTCCAAGCTATACTCGCAGCCGAGGTCAACTGCTAGCGCGCTTGGAGTTTCTACGAGGAAGAGGCGGGGAGGGGCATCAATCTTGGCGTAGAGCTTACCTCGATCGAGTTGTAGCCGATGCTCCGTCTCGCCCGTGGTCTCCAATGTCAATCGACTATTGGGGGAGAGCACAACACGCCCAATGTTCGCAACGGTGACTTCGGCACTGGAGGAATCATCCGTCTCTAGCAAGCCTCCCACCGGCAAGATTGCCTGCGCTTCCATCGCACGCTCTCCGCACGAGGGCATGCCTGACAAAGTCGTGACCATCCAGCCAGCGGCGTTTGAAGACGCCTCGCTACACGCCACAACCTGCCTCGCAACTGTATCTCCGGCTCTTGGTTCCCGCGCAGCAACCCCCTCCTTGCCTGGACTCTTCGAACCCAAGAGCTTCAGACCCGCAATCCCTCCGACAAGGAGCAAAGCCGCTGCAGCCGCCGCAAAGAGGGGCAATCGTGACCTTCTTGGGGGGCTTTGCATCTGACCTTTGAATGGCTGGTCGTAGCGGAGCACAGAGAGCTTCTGCTCCAGATCCTGCACATCGTCATCGGCTTTCCCCGATCGATCCCAGGTGTATTTCTCGCTCATTGCTCGACCTCCACTCCGAGTGCATCGCGGAGCAACTTCATGCCCCTATGCAGATTGACCCGAACCGACTCGGGTCGAAGTCCTGTGCGCTCGGCGATCTCGGGGCCTGTCATCCCCTCCACCAATCGCATGATCAGCGTTTCCCTGTAGGCATCAGGAAACTTGCGGATCGTTTCAATAATCTGCATCGCTTCTGCATGTGGCGGAGACTCCTGAGATATGAGCTCAGGGTTATCCCCCATCGGCTTGCGCTTTCGATAGTAGTCGATGCTCCCATTTCTTGCGATCATCAGTAGCCAACTCCGAAAGGCACTTGGTTTGCGAAGCTTGCGCAGGCGGGAGAGCGCTCGTTCGAACACATCTTGTACCAGGTCCCCTGCTTCGTGGGGCGAGAGCCGCGCGAGTGCGATGGCGTGGACTGCGCCACGATAGCGAAGATAGAGTTCGCCGAAAGCCGCCTGGTCACCTTGAAGGGCTTGCTCAACGAGGGCGCTATCGCTTGCGTTCTTCATGCTGATACGGGCAGATCTAGCCATCCCCTCTTCTGCGGCGAGTGGCAGTTGTTGAAGATACACCAACATACAAGAGAGACGACAGTTGGCAGCAATCTGTTAACAGGAATTCTCGCGAAATCCTTTTCGAGGCGGACTTTCCCGGAACTCGTGGGTCACCGACAACGATCACAAAGGGGCGCGCTCAACACAGAGCACGCGATGCGGATCCGACTCTACGTCAGCTATGACTGGGTGCAGATCCTGAAAGTGGGCGCTGAGGGCTTAGAGCACAGCGACTTCACACAGCGTGAACGGAAAAGGATCGTGGGACTGTAACTACGGGTGGAGAACTTTGGTCGCATAGAAATGCGGGGTATCCGGAATTTTGCAAAAACCACCCGGCAACGACCGGAGAAAGATACCCCGCGAAATGAATAGGGTGTAACCTCACTGGTGATCGGTTAGCGAGCACCTGAAATCTCTCGCGCGTACAGGCTCGCCTTAGAGTGGCGACCAGGGTTCGGATTCACGCCCTCGCGCCAGAGTGCCTGTTCGAAATGCTTGACTACTTTGCGAAACTCGCTCGCCGTACCCGCGGCGAGGATCGTAGGCAGGTAGCCGAGGACGAGCGCTGTCACGCGATACAAGCGCGGTTCAATGTTCGGGCGCTCCCGGCGCATTTCTGCGCAAATATCTTGAGCGAGGACTAATCCGAGTAGGGAAGCGTAGAGAAACGCATCGATAACGTCTTGGTTGGCTGAGCGAAGCTTGTCCAT
>JAAEPE010000648.1 GCA_024222395.1 Myxococcales bacterium | reverse complement strand
GATGCTCGAACTCAGACTCTTGCGGATGCGGACCCCAACACCGATGCACCCCCAATCAACAATGTTTGTGATCCAGGAGCCATACCGGATCCCCTGACCATTTCAGGAGTCGCCGAAGACCTCATCGGTGGAGATGAAGTTGGTGGAGTCACAATCGGTGCCTACCTGAGCGGCAACGGGGTTGCCGTCGATGAAGTTGTGAGTGGCGGCGCTGGAGACTATTCGCTGAGCCTTCCAACGGGCGGGCAAGCTTGGATCGGAGAGATTCGGGCCACTGGTGATGGCTACATTCCAGCGCATGTCTACCCCTCTCAACTCAATCGAGATTTCACGGATCTCACACTTCCAATGTTGACTCCAAGTGCGAGAACCCTGGCCGGATTAGCCGCCGGCGTCTCCATCGATGAGGACGAGGCCTTGGTCATTGGTTTCGTGTTGGACTGCGACGAAGAGCCTGTTGCAGGCGTTTCCATTACACACAATCTCACTTCAGGAGTGCAATCCTACCTGGTTGATGGTGCTCCCTACCTGGATGAGGATGCTACAGAGACGACCGCAGAGGGTGCCACCATTATTCTGAATGCTGTCGCAAACGGAGGCACGACCACTCTGGTTGCTGACATTGGTGGTGAAACTCAGGAGGTTACTGTTGATATAATTCCCGGAGAAATCACGGTCGCTATCTTTCTCCCCTAACATTGCGCGGCGTCGCATTTGACACGATCGCATTCGACTCGATCGACGCCCACAACTAAGCCCCCGTACGGGGCTTTAGTCGATGTACGGGGCTTTGTTGACACGACCCGCAGAATCCTTGCCCTGCGCTGGTAAGGCTGGGGACTTTCACCCAGGTTGACCGCGCTTAGCTGTTCAGAAGTTTTCGGAGTATCGCATGCAGAGACCTCTCTTTATCGTTTGTAGTTTGGCCATCACCTTGGGTGGCGCAACCGTGATGGCACAACCGGCTCCTGAAGCTGTGCCGGCACCACCCTCGCCGCCGGTCGCGCCAGAGACTGCGACAGCAGTCGAGGCCGGAGCGCCTCCTGATTCGCCGACGACAACAGAGCCCGGTGGAGAAGAGCCATCTGAAGCCTCGACGACGGCGGTGACAACACCAGGAGAGCCAGCTGCTCCGCCAACACCAGTTGTCGAGTCTACGTCGCCAACCGCAGTACCCGAGACAGGGGGGAACGACGAAGGAGTAGTTTTTAGTTCGAGTAGACCAATTGGAGCAATACCTCCCGACCTTGCGAAAGGTGCTCCAGAACCCAAGGCGGAATACAGGCCAATTGCCTCGAAGACTTGGCAGGGAATGCACTTTGATGTCCCCTTGCACCTCGGTGGCCTGGTAGAGGGCAATACGAGCTTCGGATTGGATCGCTACGGCAACGACTCCGATAGTCCAACGTCGCTACTTCCTTTGTTACGGGTTGGGGCGAGATTTTCGACGCTCAAGAAGCTCAAGAGAATTGTGCTGCGCGGAGAGTACGAGCACGACGTTGTCGCCGGGCCTTCCGGATTGCGACAGGAAATGGACGACGAAGGTCGTCTTTCCGACACAGATTTGTCGTCTCAACTGCGCAAGGCATTTGTCATCGCGAGCTTTGACGAGCGCGTCTGGGTAGGGGCTGGAGCGATGACTTCCTCGTGGGGGCTGGGCTTGCTCGCGAACGCGGGCGACCAATACTGGGAGCCTGGCTCGGCCCGGTTCGCGAGTCCACGGGCCGGCGACCGAGTCATTCGCGGTATGGCAATCGTCGGCTTGAGCAAGAAACATGGCGCTGCCATATCTGTCGCTGCCGACTCCGTTCTCGGCGATGACATTCTTCTGGGCGAGGCCGATCGCCTTCGCGCAGATCTCGATGACATCATTGAAGATGACTCCGCAAAGCAAGTCGTTGGCGCCCTTCGAGTGGGCCAGGGCAAGAAGACGTCTGGTGGAATGTACGGAGCTTATCGTGACCAAGACTCGGTCGAGGGAGCTGGCCTTAAGGTGCTTGCTCTCGATGTCACGGCGAAGACCGAGCTTGATCTGGCAGGCAGCAAACTCGTTCTCGAAGGAGAAGTCGCATACATCACTGGCAAGACGACGTGGGCTCCAACCCTCGATTTTGATGAGCACGATGTCCAGCAGCTTGGTCTCGCTGCGCGAGCCTCGTATCACCACAACGAAGACATAGGAGCCGTGGCTGATTTTCTTTACGCCTCAGGAGATCAGAACTTTGATGATAAGTCCCAGACGGGATTTAGAACCGATCGCAACTACGAGATGGGCATGTTGCTCTTTCGTCAGGTTCTCGCTGGCCAGACAGCACGTTCTGTCGGTACAGCCAGCGATCTGGACTTAACTGGTGAACCCAGTGAAGACATCGAACGGTTTGCAACTCGCGGTGGTGCTTCCAATACCATCGCGTTCTTTCCCAGAGCCTACTACCGACCGATGTCAGGCCTGGAAGTGTATGGCGGGCCGCTCTTTGCGTTCACCGCTGCCAAATACGCCGACCCGTTCAATTCGCGGTTGGCCGGCGGCACTGCACGAAACTCGCTAAACGGCACACCGGGAAGCTACCTGGGAACCGAGCTAGATGTCGGTGTCCGATATCGCCAGATGATCCGCGGCAGCGAACTAACCTTTGGGATCGAAGGCGGCATGCTGATGCCAGGCTCGGTCTTTGAAGACGAAATGGGTGCAGGCCTCGGAAGCGTCTTTGGTGCCCGCGCGATGATGAACTACCGACTCTAGAGACTAGGAATCGATATGACCCCAATCAAAAACAAACTCTCCTTCGGTCTAGTCTTCGCTTCGCTGCTAAGTGGCAGCCTTGGAAGCTGCTTCTCCAAGTCGCCAGAAGGGCTCGCTCCATCGCAACCGGCGGAGACCACCGTAAAATTCGATTTCTTTCACAGGCCGCTGCCCGATATTCCGATGCCAAATGATTTGGCCACACGAGTGGATAAGACGTCTGCAACCGGCTTGCGGATCAATGCCTCGAAGGTCGCTTCAAGCGAATGGGAGAGAAGCACGCGTGAGCACATCGACCAAGTGGATGGTTGGGGCACCATGCAGTCGATTAACATTCCCTTTACCGGTCGGCTCGACATCGACTCGATCGTCGCTGGACATCGCGATACAGACTACGATTTTTCCAATGACGTTGTGTATCTCGTCAACGTCGACCCAGACTCTGAGGAGTACGGCAAGGTTCATCACATCGATATGGGTGAGGGTAACTTTCCTGTATCAGTCGAGGAAAAGGATGCCTACTGGAAGAACGATCCACGGGTAGAAACCACCACATTGCTCTTTGAGGAGTACGACGAGGATCTCAACGGCAACGGTGCACTCGATCCCGGCGAGGACACCGATTCCGACGGCATCTTGGACAAACCGAACTACTACCCTGGCATGACCCCCGACTGGGACGATTTGGCAGCTCGCTCGGATGCCCACATGACCTTCTACGAGCTACAGACGGACACGCTGATTGTCAGGCCTATCCTGCCCCTGCGCGAGCGAACGACGTATGCCGTGATCGTGACGCGACGAATTTTGGATGAAGCAGGCAATCCGGTTGGATCGCCTTTTGAGTTTGTGAACCACACATCGCAAACCAAGGCGCTTAAGAACCTTGTGCCCGTGATGCCCGAATATTTCACGATGGACGACATTGCCTTCGCCTTCACGTACACAACGCAGACTGTGCAATCAGCCATGGTTGCTGTGAGAGATGGCCTGTACGGGCATGGCGTGCAAGCCCACATCGCAGACACGTCCACAGCCGTCGACTTGCTGCTCGCGCGCTCAGAGGACATTCTTCCTGGGCTCAAACGGCCCTACATCTTGCGCGGAGAAGAGTGGATCGACGTGATTCAACTTCTAGGTGGTGAGCTACTGGGGGGCAATGCAGAGTCGGCATTTGCCGCATCGGTCCTCGAATCACTGAGCTACATCGACTACATGACAACCGGTTCGTTTCAATCTCCTCAGCTTCGAGAGCGCTTTGCGGAGGACGGCAGTTATATTGAACTCAACAAGCAATCGTGGCCCGAGGACATCGCGGACGTGAAGGCTGATGTTACTGAGGAGACCTTGTATTTCACCCTGGTCGTTCCTCGCAAAGAGGTCTCCGCACGAGGGGAGGGCAAGCCCGCGCCATTGGTTGTGGTGACCCACGGCCACACAGGCAACCGAGCCAGCAATTTGCTCACCGCTGGTTGGTTTGCGCAGCATGGCTTTGCGACTCTTGCTATCGACGCACCCGGCCACGGGTTGGCAGCCTCTCCTGGAGAGGCAGAGCTCTTTAACGCGGCATTCAACACCATTGGTGCCCAGCCATTCGGCGAGGGGCTTTACAAGGGACGCGCTATCGATCTGAACGGTGATGGCGAGGTTGATTCAGGAACTGACTTTTGGACGAGCTTTCTCTTTCACACCCGTGACAATCTTCGCCAATACGCCTTGGACGTAATGCAGACAGTGAAGGTCGTGAATTCGTTCGACGGTGTTCTCAAATGGGCCGACGTCGATGGAGATGGCGAAGCGGATCTGGCAGGTGACTTTGATGGCGACGGTGTCCTAGACATCGGCGAAGCCGGCGAGATGTACCTCTTTGGTGGATCCATGGGTGGGATCACGGCGATGCTCTTGGCTGGTATTGAGCCTGAGTTTGAGGCGGTCGCCCCGCTAGTTGGTGGTGCACCGGTGTCTGATATCGGATTTCGTTCCGACAACAACACTGTGCCTGGCTCCTTCTTCCTTCGTGGTGTGATGGGCCCAATCTGGGTGGGAACACTAGACGAAGACGGTGACATGCTCATTGAGCATATTGTCGAAGAATTGGCTCGTGACACGGAGCTAGAAGTCGCTACCGCTAAGGGAGTCGAAGTTGGAGACTTGATGGTCATTACCAACACAAAAACCGATGAGGTTGGCTGCGGGCTGGTTCTCCCGAACGGAGAAGTTCGCGCCGGTACCGAAGTTAGCTTCTACGATCCGGTTACAATCGCCTTTTATCGCGATGTCATGGTCGTCGAGGGAAGCCATTGCGAGATGGACAAGGTCACCGAGCCTGTTGAGGTGATTTCCGAATTTGGCAACGACGTATCGTTCCACGGTCTGGGCTACTTAGAAGGCGAGCCTCTACAATCTCTAGGCGAAGGTGTTGGCCGACTCAGAGGTCATCCAAACCTGCGCAGACTTCGCGGTCTGGGCCAGCTCGTTCTCGACCCTGGAGATCCCATCAACTTTGCCTGTCACGTGCAGACGGAACCGATGACTCATCCTGGCACGGGCCAAACGACTGGTGCGCATATTCTATCGATGTCGATTCTCGGCGACATGAACGTGCCAACTGCTGCCGGCATTGCTTGGGGACGCGCTGCTGGCATCATCAACTTTCTCGATGAGGACCCTCGCTACGGAAAGTCCATCAATCAAGTGCTCATCGACACCCACACTGTTGAAGGCGTCAATACTCAGAAACGCTTCGTCGATGAGTTTGGTGTTGGTGTGCACATGGACGTCGAACACTTTAGCAAGGGCATGGAAGACAAGTGGGGAGCCTCGTACCCGCGGCTAGAAGCGCCACTTCGAATTGGCTTTGATGAGCCCGACCCATTGGGAGGGCGCTCAACCGTCATTTTCCCCCTGACAAAGAAGCAAGGGGAGCACGGTTTCTCTCGCCCAGGAGACTTTCGCGATGACCACATTGAGGCTTGCTTAGTGGAGTGCGAAGCAGCCGCGACGGAATGCAACTGCAAGGCTGAGGATCTAGAGACCTACGATGTCGGCTATTGGATACTCAACTTCTTAGGCACGTGGCTCAAAAGCGGTGGCATGGAGCTCAAGGCTGATCTCTGCATGGCTCGCAATGATTGCCCTGAGTTTGCACCGCCTCCTGCACGTCGTGCGGATGCGGACCTCCTGTAGGCAGGAGGCTTGAGAGCCTCCCATGTAGCTGCCACTTCAGTTACAACCAAAACCCGCTAGGTTCCTGGTTGTAACGTGAACCCCTTACCGACCGCCCTCTAGCCGCAGACGCCCGCTTGCTGCAGAGTAGAGGCCGATGTCCACCGCGATGGCACTACTGATCGGGCTCACCGGCCGCGCCAAGCAGCCCTCGATCTCTCGCCCATTGGTCGG
>JAAEPE010000647.1 GCA_024222395.1 Myxococcales bacterium | reverse complement strand
CGCAGGCCAGCGCACGCACCAAGGGACTTTCTTCGTTGCATGCGTTTCTCTTCTTGCGCTCATGGCTGTTGTTTCTTGCGACAAGGACTCGAACAAGAGGCGGGCTCTCGGCGAGCTGGTGGAAGTTGTCGAGGGCAAGGCTGCGCGCAGAGAAGCCAAGTCCGACTGGACTCCCGCCGCCGCTGGAAATAGGTTTTTTGAGGGCGAGGCTCTTCGCACAGATGACGTGGGTGTCGCCAGACTGCGATTCGCGGGTGAGCTGCTGCGCATGGGGCCTGATACGACGGTCTTCTTCGGACAGAAGAAACTAGATTTCGACGGCGAAATTGAGGTCGGAGAAGGACTTATCGAGCTTGGCATCGACTTCGGTGATGCAGAGGTGACGACGACGGGGCGAGTGCGGCTGACAAAGCGTGACGACAAAATGAAGTTCGAAGTCTTGGTTGGCCAAGTGACGATTACCGATCGCGGTGAAGTTGCAGTGATCGAAGAAGGGCAGGGATTGGCCTTCGAAATCGGTACAGGCGTCCTCGTACGTGAATCCGACGCTCCGCCTGATGCGGGCGTGGCAGACCCAGCAGTACCCGCAGATGCCGCAGTGCTCACAGATGCTGCTCTAGACGTCGCAGCAGTGGGAGTACAAGCAAAGGTCCTCGGGAAAGGTGTTCGCACACGGACTGATGCGGACCAGCCATGGAAGCGTCTCCGTGCCGGCGAGCATGATCTGGGATCCCAAGCGGAACTTGAGATCAAGGGCCGCAATGCCAAGGTCGTGCTCTCACGAGGTGCGGATCAGGTCGTCCTGAAGGGGCCTGGAGTCGCGGCAGTAGATGTCGGCGCCGAAGAGTTTGTTCGGGTGAAACGTGGAACTGTCGCCGGGCGATCTAGCGATGGCGATGTGGTGATCGCGGTACCGAGCGGAACAATTCGTCTGCACCCAGGTGAACACGGAAGTCGCGCAAAGATTGATGTCGGCCGCGGTGGTGCACTCACGCAGGTCGAGACTGGCAAGGCAACGCTCAGGAGTGGCAAAGACGTCGAAACACTGTTGGGTGGAGAGAACGCGACAGTGACGAGTAGAGGCATCGAGGTCACCGACCGAGCTCCTACTGTTGCTCACATGACTCTTGGAACTCCAAAGTCCGCGACCCTGCACGTCGCAAAAAAACCAACAAACGTGCGCATCAGTTTTAGCGACCACTGCGCACGTGGCGTGGTTGAAGTCTCAAAGAGCAAGAACTTCCGCCGTGCACGCTCCCACGAAGGTGACGGTGGAGCTATTGTGCAACTCTCGAGTGGGGCCAATCGCTATCGCGTGCGATGTTATTCCGGTGACACGCTGAACAAGAAGCCCGCCGCTACCGGGCGGCTATCGGTGCGGCGAGACTCTGGGAGCCGACCTTTGCCGAAAGGCGCACCCAGCAACTCAATCGACGCCGATGGCCGACGTTATACCGTGCTCTTTCAGAACCGAATGCCAGCGCTCACATTCCGTTGGCCCAATGCTCCGGCGAGTGGCGGTTACGTCTTGCACGTCCAACCGCGCGAGGGGCGCGGAAAGTGGCGTCAGGAAAGCACTGCCAAGGCGAAGAAGAGCTTCGCATCTGGGGCGTTCGCCGAAGGGGTCTACGAGTATTGGTTCACGGGCGGCGGCAAGGAGTCCAAACACAGCCAGCTCGCGATCTCATTTGACAATGCCGCAGCAACTGGCTACTTGAGCAGTCCAAAGGCGAGCGATTCGCTATCGGGAAGCACGGTTAAGGTCTCGGGCGCCGCTGTTGCAGGTTGGACGGTCTCGGTCGGTGGCCAAGAACTTCGCCTCGACCGCCAGTTTCGATTCGACCAAGACGTGCCCGTCGGGCCAGACGGCATAGCGGTACGTTTCTCACACCCTAGCTACGGGGTGCACTATTACTTGCGGAGCAAGTAGGAGACGGACCAGTGCTTGCGGAGCAAGTAGCAGGACTAACCTACGACTCGGACGCTTCCTACACTCGTGGTTGCGGTTTCGTCGTTCGAAGTTCGGTCACACCCAAAGCCCAAGAAAGCGTCACAAGTGCTGGAACTCATCGGTTTGGCAAATAGGTAACCCTGGTAGGTCTCAACCTTGGTCGCTCTAAGGAATACGAGTTGTGCTTCTGTCTCGACGCCCTCTGCAAGAACTTCAATTCCCAGCGCGTGGCTCAGTTCGACGACTGCGTGTGCAATCGAATCACCCTCGTGAGCACCGACCATATCGGTTATCGATTTGTCGATCTTGAGGACGTCGATAGGGAATTTCGCAATGTAGCTTAGGTTCGAATACCCGGTGCCGAAGTCGTCTATGGCAATGCGGACTCCGAGTGCATTGATCTCTTCTAGCGTGCTCAGAGTCTTGTTGAAGTCTTTCATGAGTAGCCCCTCGGTGATCTCAAGTTCGAGGGCATCGTGTGGCAATCCAGCGTCGTCGACGGCAGACCGTACGATGCTCGCCAGGTCACCCTTCTCGAACTGAATGGCGGAGACATTGACCGCCATGCGCAGATCCGGGGAGTGGCGGCGCCACTTGGCAAGCTGTAGACACGATTGCCTGAGGACCCACTCACCGACTTTGTCGATCAGCCCAATTCCCTCAAGTACCGGGACAAATCGGAATGGACCAACAGGCCCGAGTTTGTGATGCGTCCATCGCAAGAGCGCTTCGAAGCTAACGATCTTGTTGGTCTTGCAATCTACTTGAGGCTGATAGTGCAATTCGAATTCGTTTCGCTCGAGAGCTCCTCGGAGTTCGCGCTCAAGTTCCATCCACTGCACCGCCTTTAGGTGCATCTCTTCGTCGAAGTACTGGTAGCGGCTGCGTCCAATGTCCTTTGCGCGATACATCGCGGCATCAGCGTTGCCCAATAGCTGTTCGACATCGCTACCGTTCTCAGGGAAGACCGTGATGCCGATGCTGGCACTGATGGAAATTGGGTGCCCCTTGACATGAAAGTCTGCTTCCAGCACTTTGAGGATTTGGCGCGCAAGCGCAGTGGCCTCCGCCTTGCCATTTCGTTGCTCGACCATGAGGGCAAATTCATCGCCACCTAGGCGCGCGAGCGCATCTGGATCTCCGACACATTGAGCGAGTCTCTCGGCCACCTGGATCAGCAATAGATCTCCAACACTGTGTCCGAGGGTATCGTTGGTGTGTTTGAAGCGGTCTAGATCAAGCAGCAGTAACGCGGGCTTGGTACCGCGGGTCCACGCATTGGCGATCGTTGTCGACGCACGCAAAGTGAAGAGAGCTCGGTTTGCAAGGCCTGTCAGCTGGTCATGATGCGCCAGGTAGGCTAGGTGTTCTTCCGTGTTCTTTCGCTCGACCGCATAGCGAAGGGTGCGCCAAAGCGACTGATCGGTAACCTCACTCTTGACTAGATAGTCTTGGGCTCCCGCCTTAACCGCCTGAATGGCGAGTTCTTCGTCTTGCGTGCCGCTCATGACTACGATGGGCAACTCGGGCGCTGTCCGACGCAGACCGGCAACGGTATCGAGTCCTCGCGAATCTGGCAGTGAGAGGTCTGCGACGACGACCTCGTAGGAGCCATCTCGGAGGCGCATCATTCCGGCTCCGAGTCGTCCAACTCGATCACAATTGAAACGGCATGCAGCGTCATCAGCTAGGAGCATCTTGGTAAAGTGCTCTTGTTCCTCCTCATCGTTTGCCACCAGCAGGACGCGAAGTTGTTCGGCACCCTCGCCCGACTCAAACTGCTGAGCAACTCGGCGATCGTGTAGCTCGATGGCTTGCAGCATAGCGACATCGATTTGCTCGGGCAGCCAGGGCTTTCGAATCATCGAAGATATTGCTCGGGCGCTCGGCCTGTCGGTAGGCAGGTTGAGTTCCATGATACCCGTGACCAAGACGAAGCTCGTCATTGGCCGCGCTTGCCACAGCGCTTCGACAAGCTCGAGTCCCGACATGCCGGGCATCTGCAAGTCCGTAATCACTACGCAGTAGTCAGTCGAAGTTGCCATCTCGATCGCCTGCATAGGGCTCTCGGCCACATCGATCGCTGCCTGCGTATAGCGAAAGGAGCGCATGAAGACTGAGCGCATATCGGGGTCGTCATCCACGAAGAGGATCCGACGATGTCGCAGCGCATGGTTCTCGCCTTTACTGCGAGCACGCGCAGCGCGTCGGCTATGACTAGACTCTCCCACACAGTGCTAAACGGCAGTCATGGCGGATTTTGAAGGGCTGAGCGGGATCGAAGTAGGCTAATGCTGAAAAATCAACAGCTTAGCGAGGATAGTATTAGGAGATCTAGGGCGATAGCACTAGTGGTACGGGGGCTGTGAGTGTCTCAACGTCCGTCCAAGGTGGAAGACTCTGATTTGTGGCCACGGCATCGTCTCCCAATTGCAACGCCCAAATTGCGATGCGAGCGCCCGGCGGGGGGCTCCTCGCGCCGCCGTAGAGCTCCTCCCAGCGGATGAAGAGCTCGAGGCCCTGGCCGACAACAACCTCGTCGCTTTCATTCTCATACATGCGAGAATGATCCGAAAAATTCGTAGCAGCGCGCAGGGAGCCCAACTCAGTAGCTAGGCCGTACGGCGGCCGAAGACCGCGAAGGCCCGCGCTGTCGAGTAATTGTTCAAACTTGGGGGCAAGCCCGCCCTGGGTTAGAAAGGCGAGGTCGATCCCGAAACCATTATCACCGAGTGTGGGCACTTCGCTCCGACTCAGAAGACCATCCACGTCGCCCATCGCATCGCGCAGCTCTCGCAAACTTCGAACGCCCGTTGCGAGGCCGTAGTCCACGTCGATCAGCACGAGTGTAGATCCTTGATTCCAGGGAAAGAGCCCTTCTATACCGATGCCAAGCCCACGCTCATCCGTATCAGCCGCCAGCCGGGTGAGTCGCGCCCCTCCGGGCCCGGGAATCTCAACGGACTGCGCTACCGTTGGGCCGAGCAAGTCACCGAGGCGACCGTCTGGGAGGATACGCCTTGATGGAATGCTCGCTACGTTGCGAATTAGTCCGGATAGAGTCGCGTGCACCCAGCGATGATCGTGGGCACGCTCGTCGAAGACGCTTGTCCCGGGCCCTTGCCCGAATATTTGCACGCTGGCATTGGTGTGACTTCCCCATTTCCAGGAGACTTGTGGCGTCTCGCCAACCGCGCTGGGTTCAAGCACCTTCAGTCCACCGGTTTCGTGGTCCGCTGTGACCAGGATCGTCACATCGTCTCGCCCCTCGGCCCACTGCATCACCGCTGCGACGGTTTCGTCGAAGCCGAGCGTCTCTCCAATTGCCCGACTCACATTGTTTGCGTGAGAGGCGTGATCGATTCGGCCGCCTTCCACCATGAGGAAGAATCCCTGAGGGTCCATATCGAGGCGTTCGAGAGCCGCCAAACTCATGTCTTTGAGAAGCGGCAAGTCATCGTCATCGGTGCGATCGACTCGATACGTGAGGTGATCGTTGGCGAAGAGCCCGAGCAGCTTCGGGCTATCTTCGGCTTCGGCATTCGCAAGCTCTGTTGCGCTTCGGACTACGTGGTATCCGCCGCCCGAGAGTTCGCTAACGAGATTGCGATTGTCGCCGCGGTCTTCGAAATCGGCGAGACCACCTCCCAGCATCACGTCTGGGCGCAGCCCCGCCATATTCGCTGCGATGTCTTGGTACTGCCCGCGGCTCGCAACATGTGCCGTGAACGATGCTGGGGTCGCATGGGCCAGACGGGTGGTTGTGACGATTCCTGTGGCCAGGCCGTATTCCTTAGCGAGCTCCACGAGGTTCTGAACCGGCTGTCCTTGCAAGCCGATGCCGACTCTTCCGTTCCACGTAACCTCACCTGTCGCCATCGCGGTGGCCGATGCCGCTGAGTCTGTAATGCCCGAGGGGCTTGCGGTGCTGATCGTGCCTCGGATGGGAAGGTTGAAGAGCGAGAGAGCTTCGAGACTACCTGCCTTGTAATATGAGGCCGCAGCAAGCTGGCCCTCCCCCATACCATCGCCGATTAGCAGGATGATCTTTGGTGGTGGCCCGCCGCTATCTCTCACGCTGGCATCGGTGAAGCTCCGGCCATTGGGAACGGACTCGCGGGACGGGCATCCCGACAGCACGCTTGTACAGAGAAGCGAGCAGACCGCGAGGGCCTCTGCACGTAGAGTGGGCATTCGCGGCGGGTATAGCACAGAGCCATGTGCGACAATACCGCGACTTGCATCTCCCAAGGCTCATCGAAGGGCGTCTGGTAAGGCGCTACAAGCGTTTTCTCGCGGATGTGGAGCTGCGGGAGGGCGGCGTGGTTATCGCCCACTGTCCCAACCCCGGCTCGATGAAGAGCATGAAGGAGCCGGGTTCAGAGGTGTGGCTAAGCGCCTCGGACAATCCAAAGCGCAAGCTCGCATACACCTGGGAACTCGTTCGTTCTATGGGGGACCTCACCTTGGTTCATGCCGGCCGCGCCAATGCCATCGCCGAGGAGGCGCTTGTGAATGGGTGCATCGAAGAGCTAAGAGGCTTTTCTTCTCTGCGTTCAGAGGTGCCCTATGGTGATAGGAGTCGCATTGATTTCTGTCTCGACTTTGCCACAGGGCCCTGCTTCGTCGAGGGTAAGAATGTGACGATGTTTGATGGTGAGGGGCGTGCCGCCTTTCCCGACTCCGTTACTTCACGCGGGACGAAACACCTCCGGGAATTGATGACGATGGTGGGGGAGGGGCAGCGAGCAGTACTTCTCTTTTGCTGCTCGCGGGCAAACGTCACTGCTATTCGACCTGCGGATGAGATTGATCCCGTCTATGGCGAGACTTTGCGCGAGGCGGTGGCTGCCGGCGTCGAGGTTCTGGCGTACGGATGTGATGTTTCGATCGAGGACGTTGTGATGCGGCGTGCGATGCCCGTTATGCTTGCGCCGTGACACTTCGGAAGATTGCACAGGTCGGCCATCCCATCTTGCGCGAGAATGCTCGGCATCTCACAAAAGAGGAGCTGGCAAGCAGTGAGGTGCAGAGCCTTATCGATGATCTCATCGAGACCATGCGCGACGCACAGGGGGCGGGGCTTGCGGCAATTCAGATCTACGAGCCCGTATCGATTTGCACGATAGAAGTTGGAGATAATCCGCGGTATCCATACAAACCAAAAGTGCCCCTCACGGTCTTGGTCAATCCGGTGTTGGAAGAACTCGGCAACGAGCGGTTTGAGAACTTCGAAGGCTGTTTGAGTGTTCCGAACTTGCGCGGTGTGGTCTCGAGAGCAATGCGCATTCGAGTGCGCGCCTGGGATCGCCACGGCAACGATATTGACGAAGAGGTCTTGGGCATTACGGCCGGTACGTATCAGCACGAAGTTGACCATCTGCTCGGCAAACTCTTTCTCGATAGCGTCGTCGACAGCAAGACGCTCTGTACTTGGAGCGTATTCCAACGGTTTCACGAGGCCGATTTCGCGGCGAGAGTGCGCGCGATCGTGAAGCGTGTTGGCAGCTAGCCCAGGTCGTTTCGGCTAGACCACCTCTTGTTCGCAGCGTCTGAGTCCGAACATGGGTTTTCGGAGATTCCTATAGACGTTGTCTGGGGGTTGTGAGTATCTTTAGGCCAATCTGGAGGGCGAGTCGCCCTCGGCCATAGGCCAAAGAACCCTCGGCCTCGTCAAGAACATCGGGCCAACCAACTAGGAGATGGAATGCGCACTTTGATTTCAGTTTTCTCGATTCTTGCTCTCACCCTGGCACTCGGCTGTAGCGACGGTAGCGGCGACGGCGGTACCGACGCAGCACCTCCCACCTTTGACGCCGCGGCCCTTCCACCTGATGCTATGCTAAGCTCGGTGGACGACGGCAAGGCCTGCACTGTTGTGAGCCAGGAAGATCTACAAGGAGACTGCGCGACCTCTCACGCGTGCGTAGGGGGAACCTGCTACCAGCGCTGCGATCTCGGAGAAAACGGAAACCCAACCCGTGCAGTGTGTTCTGACTACACTGGGCCCGGATCTTCGGTCTGCGTCCTTGGTCTATCCACGAACGGCATGGCTCCTTTCGCAGCCGCTGCATGTGGCGTCCACTGCTCCGATTCCACTGGGACGGTGCCTGGTTGTGAAGGTGGCGCCTGTGATGGCACTTGTCCTGGTACCTGGACCTGTACAGCGGACGGCGCTGGTGCGGGCATCGGCCTCTGCGGCTAGAGCGTATCGGCACCGCGATTGCCGAGGGCCCCACCAATCGGCGGGGCCCTTTTTGCATCTGATGCTTGCTCAGCTCATGCCAGCGCGGGATAAGGCCCCCATGCCTGATGCACTTCTCCTGTCAATGAAGGTCAACGGCGAGGATGTCGAAGTGGCCGCGCCAGCCCACTTCACCCTGCTCGAAGTCCTGCGATACAAGCTCGATCTCATTGGCTCCAAGCAGGGTTGCGACAAAGGGGATTGCGGGGCCTGCACAGTGCAAGTGGATGGCAAGGCGAAACTCTCCTGTCTCACCTTGGCTGCCCAAGCAAATGGTCGCGAAGTGCGCACAGTGGAAGGCATGACGGCGGCGCACCTTCATCCGATTCAGGACTGTATGGACAAGGAAGTCGCCGCTCAGTGCGGGTTCTGCACGCCGGGCATATTGATGGCAGCGGAGGCCTATCTCTCCAAAGTGGGACGGGCGGTCTCTAGAGAAGAGGTCGCAGAAGCGCTGGCGGGCAATCTTTGTCGGTGCACAGGCTACGTGAAGATTGTCGACGCCATCGTCGGGGCGAGCGAGATCATGGCAAATACGGAGCAAGATTAGTGGCTGGCGATTTCACCAAGAAGCTCGATGGCCGAGACGAGGGCAAGGCGGCCCTGGGCTGGCAGATTGGCAAGGCACACCGCAAGATCGACGCGGTCGATCGCATGCGCGGCCAGGTTCGCTATGCCGATGATCTCAAGTTGCCGGGCATGCTGCATTGCAAGATCGTTCGCAGTCCCCACGCCCATGCCAACATTGTGAAGATCCACAGTGATGCTGTGTTGGCGATGGAGGGGGTACATGGCGTTGTTACTGGCAAGGACTTTCCGACCCCCTATGGCGTGATTCCTTGGACGCCCGACGAGAACGCCCTAGCCGTGGACAAGGCTCTGCATGTCGGGGATGGAGTGGCGGCGATTGCGGCAGTGGACGAGGATTCGGCCAATGCTGCGGTTCGCGCTCTGCAGATCGACTACGAGATACTGCCGGCCTATTTCGATCCCGAGAAGGCGCTAGAAGGCGAGCAAATCAACCCATATGCGCGCAAAGGCAATCTGAGCAAGAAGGTCGAACTCGAGTTCGGTTCCGTCGAGAAAGAGCTCGAAGCCGCACATCTCGTCATCGAAGACCGCTACTTCTTCGAAGGGGCAACACATGGCGCGATCGAGCCACACTGCGCCGTAGCCAACGTCGAGCCAAACGGAGTTCTCACGGTCTGGTCCGCGACGCAGGTTTCTCACTACTTGCATCGTGAGTTGGCAAAAGTCTTAGACATGCCTGCCAATCGTATACGCGTGATTCAGCCTGCGCTGGGCGGCGCCTTTGGTGGTAAGTCGGAGCCTTTCGATTTGGAGTTCTGTGTGGCCAAGCTCGCGCTACAGACGGGGCGGCCGGTCAAATGTCTCTACACACGAGAAGAGGTCTTCTACGCGCATCGCGGCCGTCACCCCATGCGAATGGACTATCGCACTGGCTTCGACAAGGATGGCAAGATCTTGTCGGTCGATGCGAAGACTCTTATAGACGGTGGCGCGTATTCGAGCTTTGGCTTAGTTACTACCTACTACTCGGGACAGCTTCTCTGCGCACCCTACGATTTTGGAGCATATCGATTCAACTCGAAGCGCGTGACCACCAACAAGCCCGCTTGTGGTCCCAAACGTGGCCATGGCTCGGTACAGCCGCGTTTTGCTATCGAATGTCAGATCGACAAAGGGGCTGCTGCTCTTGGCATCGACCCCATCGAGCTGCGGCGGCGCAACTTCATCGGCGATGAGACGCAGACAATCAACGAATTTAGGATTGGCTCCAATGGCTTTCTCGAGTGTCTCGAAAAGGTGGAAGCTTCATCCGATTGGAAAGAGCGCTACGGGAATATGGCCTTTGGCAAAGGGCTCGGTGTTGCAGGCTCGACGTATATCTCGGGAACGAACTACTGCATCTACCCCAACGAGATGCCTCAGGCGGCGGTTCAGATTAGTCTCGACCGCAGTGGTCGAGCACGAATCTTTTCGGGAGCCAACGATATAGGCCAAGGGTCGAGCACAATGCTGGCAGTAATTGCCTCAGACGAAATCGGGCTAGAGCTCGCTGATATCCGGGTTGTAGCAGCGGATTCAGACCTGTGCCCAGTCGACCTTGGGGCCTATAGCTCACGCATTACTCTGATGGTCGGCAACGCATGTGCCGAAGCCGCAAAGACACTGCGCAAGACGGTGGTGAAACACGTCGCTGCCAGCTGGGAGGTGCCGCCGAGACAGGTAAATCTCGTGCGCGGCCTGGCTGTGGATGTGGAGGATCCCGAACGCAGCATGTCGCTCGCAGAGGCCTTTGTTATTGCAGAGACCGAAGAGGGTATGCTGAGTGCTGTTGGCAACTTTGGGACGCGCACCAATCGCCACGGCGAATATCGCGGCGGAACCATTGGTGCTTCGCCGGCCTATAGCTTCACTGCGCATGTCGCCGAGGTGGAAGTTGATGGGGAGACCGGCGTCGTCACAGTTGTTAAGGTCTGGGTGGCCCACGATTGTGGTCGAGCTCTTAGTCCCAAGATTGTCGAAGGTCAAATGGAAGGTTCTGTCTATATGGGCTTCGGTGAAGCGATCATGGAAGAGCATACGATAAACTCTGATAAGGGCGGAGTGCACAACGCTCCGAGTTTGCTCGACTACCGCATGCCAACATTCCTGGATACGCCAGACATTCAGAGTCTGATTGTCGAAGAGGCAGACGCCCAGGGGCCGTATGGGGCCAAAGAGGCCGGGGAGGGACCTTTGCATCCCATCATTCCTGCGATCAGCAATGCAATCTACGATGCGGTGGGCATTCGTCTGAATCGCACGCCTTTCAGTCCGCCTGCTGTGCTCGCTGCTTTGGCTGAACGCAAGGAACGAGAGGCTGCCGGGCAACTCTCTGCTCACAAAGGAGGGCTGCGCTGATGCTTCGCCTACCGATATTCCAAACCAAGACTCCAACAAACTTGGAAGAGCTGCTCTCCGCGATGTCCGAGAGCGGAGCGCGGCTAATTGCCGGGGGCACTGATCTCCTACCGAACCTCAAACACAGGCTCGATACCCCAGAAACCCTCGTGAGCATCGATAGAGTCGAGGAGCTAAGGCACATCACTTGGGATGAGGACGCGAGAGCATTGCGCATTGGCGCTGGCGTCACCCTCGCAGACATTGCTGCTGATAACGAAGTTGGAGAACACTTCCCGAGTCTAGTCAAAGCCGCAAGTCTGGTGGCTTCGCCGCTCATTCGAAACATGGCTACGCTCGGCGGCAACATTAATCTCGACACGCGCTGCCGATATGTGAATCAGAGTGAGTTTTGGCGCTCGGCAATTGGCGGATGTCTGAAGTCCGAAGGCGATGTTTGTCATGTCGTGCCAAAGGGGCGGAGCTGCGCTGCGGCCATGTCTAGCGATTGTGTTCCCGTGCTCATTTCTCTTGGGGCCACATTGATCCAGGTTGGGCCCCAGGGGCGTCGTGAGTTGGCGCTAGTCGACTACTACAGCAGTGACGGTATCGAGCACACCCAGAAACTCGTAGGCGAAATCACTACAGAAGTGCAAATTCCGTTGCCAGCGGGCGAGAGTGCGGCGCACTACTCGAAATGGACGGTGCGTAAGAGCATCGACTTTCCTTTGCTCAGTATCGCGATGAATTTCACGCTATCGAGCCAGGGAGCCGATGCCGTGATCGAGGAGGCTATCATTTGCCTCGGAGTCTTGGCGGCCAAGCCCAAGGTGCTTCGCACAGACAAACTAGTTGGCCTGCGCTTTGGCGATGAGGTGACCGCGTCTCTTGTTGGCGAGCTCTGCTTCAAGCACGGCAAGACTCTCGAAAACGTCCCCTACGAGGCCGACTACCGTAGGTCCATGTTGCGCGTCTTCGGGAGAAGAGCCATTCGACAGCTCGCAGATTCGCGATAACATCGTGCGATGGACCTAGGAGTCGACGAAAGTACAGCCCTCCCGGGAAGGGAGCAACGCACGGAAATTACCGGAATCCATGCCGTCCTGGGTAGCGGTATGATGCTGCCCTTCGCCGGTCTGGAAGTAGGCATCTTTGCTCTTGGTTGTTTCTGGGGAGCAGAGCGCGTCTTCTGGAAGTTGGACGGTGTCAGAACAACAGCGGTTGGATATGTCGCAGGCTTCACTCAGAACCCCAGCTACGAAGAAGTCTGCTCTGGGCGAACTGGGCACGCCGAGGCTGTGCTGGTTGGTTTCGACCCTTCCGAGACGAGCTACCCGGCTCTTCTTCAGACATTCTGGCGAACCCACGACCCAACGCAGGGCATGAGACAGGGCAACGATCGAGGTACCCACTACCGATCGGGCGTCTACACCTCAGACGAGACGCAAGCCGCGGATGCACTAGCGAGCTGTGGTAAATACCAGAGCGAACTATCCGCTGCCGGGCTCGGAAAGATCACAACGGAAATTTCTCCAGCATCAGAGTTTTTCTATGCCGAGGAATACCACCAGCAGTATCTCCACAAGAATCCGGCCGGCTACTGCGGTATCGGCGGCACCGGCATATAACGGGGGTCACGTTCCTATGTCGGAAGTCTTCGTGATCACAGGCTTTCTCAGCCGAATTCGCGTTTGTCTGCAAGCTACTGATTTCGCAAGAATAGTGAAAAACGCGACTTTGGACTAGACCGTCGAGCCAGAAGAATGACCGAGGATGGTGAGTTTTGATTCTTCGAGTGCAAGGCGCGCATGAGGATCTTGCCGGGCAAATGACGAAATGAGCAACGCTGCAATCGGGAAAGCAGGACCATTAGACCGATCATTCTTTTCGCTCGGCGGTCTAGCATGCGTATCGCTGCGGTCTTTCCCAAGGGATGGGTGCCCCTACTTGCAAACTACGGGACGCTCTCCCACATAATCGATGCGTGGGTGAGCGCTATCGAAGAAATCGGCGCTGCGAAGCTCTCCCCCACGCTTGCGGAATTGCTCGGCCATCGCATCGCGCATGAGGGCGCCGTCATCAAGCTTTGTCTCGAGTGCCTCAAGCCCTTCCGAGCCAATTAGTCCGTCGCCGCCAGATGCCAAGAAGTCGGAAGTGACAATGGTAATAACCTCTTCGTCTCGAACGGTCTTGCCATTGGCTCGCGTCATGCTGACGAACAACTCTCCGCTCTTGCAGCGAGCCTTTACTCGCAGCCCCGATACGCTGAGAATTCCGTTGTCGCGCTCTAGGTTTGCGGAGAAGAGCGCGCGCAGAACGCGTCCCTTAATACGCACCAAGGCAAATCGATTGTCGAAGGGAAGGGCCTCGAATAGCCCACCGTAGTTGAGGGCGCCAGCGGGTAGATCCGCTCGTAGGCCTCCGCCGTTCGTGATAGCGACTCCTGCGTCGGGGCGAGCTGCCAGCATTAGGTCGGTGAAGAGGTCGCCCAAGGGAGAGGCGAGGTTGCGGGAGCTGAGTATTCCATCGGGAAGCACTATGCCCAAATCTTGGGCACGGATGTCCTCTGCGACGCCAGCAGCCTTCTTTGCCAGCGCTGCTACCTCCGCATCTTCAAGCACTTCGCTGCCTTCGTACTCACCGGGGGCGCACGTTGGTCCTTCACCCTCCGAGCACAGGGCGCGCGGAGGGAAGATCGAATCGATGCTCAGCATCCCGTCAGCGGCTACTGCCATGTCGACACGTCCAAAGGCTTCACCGTAGGAGAAGGATTCGATGATGGCGATGCCATTGACCTCGTGCGCCATCGCTTGATGAGTGTGGCCGGCGACAATGACGTCGACGCTTCCCATGGGCAGTGCAGCTGCAACTTCCATGATTTCATTTGTCTTGCAGGTGGCGAGATCTTTGGGGTTCGAGAAGTCTTTGCAGTCACCGCCAGCGTGGGCCACCACGACGACCGCCTGTGCGCCCGCCTGCCGTAGGTCACCGGCATGTTCGGAGATTCGCGCAGCCAGAGGCTCCATGGAGAGGCCGATGAAGTTGGCTGGCAAAATCACGTTTGGTGTCTCAAACGTTGAGACACCTACGATGCCAACCTTAATACCACCTACTTCATGCATGACTGCCGGCTGAACATTGGGCCAGCTGACGGCAGCGCCTGTTGCGTCGTCAAAGATATTGGAGCTAAGGAATGGAAACCGAGCCTGCGCGGCTCTTGCCTTGATTGCTCCGCGCGGGTCTTGCCCTGGGAGACTGGCGGTGGCCGCTGGGCCCACCGGGCCGAAGTCGAACTCGTGATTGCCAATGGTCGCGGCGTCGTAGCCAAGGAGGTTGTACGCTGCGACGATCGGAGCGCCTTCCCTTAGGTTTGAAGCGAGAGTGCCCTGAAACATGTCTCCGCCGTCGAGAAGGAGTACCGCCCGCTCAGGGTGACTTCTGACAATATTTAGGTAGCCTCCGAATAGCGGGAGCATCTCAATGTGCCCGTGAAGATCGTTGGTACCGATGATGGTCAGGCTCGTGGCAGACGCCTTTGTGGGAATCTCCGAAGTGGGTGCGAGGGTATTCTTAGTCGCGGGCTCATTGGGGCCGCAGCCGGCGAGCCCGAGACTTACTATAGCGAGGAGTACTGGCGTTAGACGAGTCACGTAGCTACTTGCCACTGCCAGGGCCAGCAGCCGAAGCGTTGTCCGGACACATACCAATGTTGAAGCTCAGAGAGTCGTAGCTCATCGTGCAACCACCCTCGGCCGGGGCTGGATTCGTGAGTGCTGCGACCTCTGAGAATGTGACATTTGTCATCGTGCCAGAAGCGCCATCTGCACAAATGTTATCGAAGACAATGGTGCCAGCCGTGGCACCATACGCGGTGTGTGCCGTGTAGGTGCTGATATCGAAGTCGTATCCAGCAGCCGCTGCTGGTGCGGAGAGAGTACCAATGCCGTCAGCCAAGTCGTACTCTGTGTCGAGCTCAAGAGTTAGATCGTAGACAACTGCGGTTACATCGAGGGTGCTAGAGAATACCGCTGTAAAGGCAATCAAGACTCCGCTCTGCGCCTGCACTTGATCGAATCCGCCGCCACCTATCTCTGAGGGCACGAAATCGGCGGGGCACTCGCATGGTGTTGAACCGGTGCAAATCTGGCCAGCAGAGGCGCACATTGCACCGCATGCCCCACAGTTGAGTGGATCGCTAGTGGTGTCCACGCAGAGGCCATCGCAGACCATGTCTGGGCATGGGGCGGCGTCGTAGGCAATGTTGGATGCATCAGGTACCGCCGGAGTTGCATCGGTGAAGGTGACCACGGGGGCGTCACTGCTACCTCCGCTACAGGCGAGAAGACTCAGAGCGAGAAGGCTCGGCAGGGTGAAGGCCACCGAGGCAAGACGCGGGAAAGAAGAGTTTGCGGAAGGGGAGGACTCTGGCTGGGATACGTGCATTTTCTGATGACTCCGTCTGTTGGAAGAGGCGTTCCTACCATGGCTACGCGCCCTGAGGAAGCTGCAAAAAGCGCATCAAACTTCGACCTTTGCCCACCCACGTCCGCGCCAGATCGCCATCAGCACTACCGACTGCAAGACTCGGTAGCAGATACGCGCGACCCAAACACCGATGAGCCCCCAGCCAAGGACAGGGCCAATCAAGTATGCGGCCGGGAGAAAGAGCAGCCACTGCATTCCAACATTGACGACAAGGGCGATGCGCGTCGCTCCTGCCCCCATGATGCTATTTAGCAAGATCATCAAGATGGCCTCGCTCCACACGGTGAGGCCAGCGAGTCGCAGTGGCAGAATTGCTAGCGCCAGCGCCTCTGGTTCGTCGCCGAAGAAAGCTCCGAGAATAGGCTCCGGTGCTATGGCCATAGGGAGCCCGAGACACAGCATGATGGCAATGCCCACCTTGATGACGTCCCACGCCCATCGCTCCGCCTCTTCAATGTCCTCGCGACCGAGCGCCTGCCCGACGAGGGTTGCAGCGGCGAGCCCCAGTCCAAGTCCAGGCAAGAATGCGACCATTGTGACCGTTATGAGCACGTTCATGGCGGCGACTTCGGAGGTGCCAATGCGACCAACGATTGTGAAAAGGGCGGTTAGTCCCGCGGCGAAGAACATCGATTGCAGCCCCGAGGGCACCGATAGCTTAAGCATGGAGACGAGGGTCTTGCGATCTGGGAGACCTCGCAAGAACCCCGCACCTCTCGCGTGGCGAAGTCCTAGGTATATGTAGTAGCCGCTGCCGATGAATCCCGATGCCGCCGTTCCAATGGCTGCGCCTGTGGCACCCATTGCGGGCGCTCCAAACACGCCGAAGATGAGCGTGTAGCTTATGGCCACATTGGATATGTGCATGACTATGAGAGTTCGGAGATAGAGCCGACTCTTGTTGACCCCATTCCAGTAGCCACGGAACGCAAAATTGACTCCGACGGCGATCATTGCCACGAGTCGAACCTGCAAGTACGGCGTACCGATGTCCACGACCTCGGTGTCTGTTGTGAGCACGCCAAAGAACGTTGGTGCGGCGAACATTAGCAGCGCCGATAGTGGAATCGAGATTGCCAGCACGATCAACAGGCCGCCGTTGAGCGCCACGGCAGTCTCAGAGACGCGGCCCTCACCTTTGCGGCGTGACGCAATGGCTTGCACGCCGGTGGCCATGCCCGTCACAAAGGCGATGCACAGGAAGTTGGAAAAACTGCCAAAGCCAACCGCAGCGATAGACTTTGCGCCGAGACTCGAGACCATGAGGGTGTCGACCACATTGAGTACGGTCTGGCTCATCATGCCCAAGATGATGGGCACTGCGAGGGCGAGAATCTGTTTGCGTCGGGCCGAAGGCAGGCCGAGCACTACTGTTTATCCATCCAGCTCGCGAAGGCGTCTATGGCTTGATGCAGCGTCTCATCCTTCTTTGCGAAGCAGAAGCGCACGAGATTGCGAGCCTCGCGTCGCTCAGACCAGCTAAGAGACATGGGCACGGCTGCGACCCCTATGTCTTTTGCGCTGCGTAGGCAGAATGCTAGATCATCGTCAGTTGTGAGCTTGCCTATGTCGATGCTGCAGAAGAAGGTGCCGTCGGGCACGAGAACGTCAAGGCCAAGCGCGCCAAGGCCATCGCACAATAGGTCTCGCTTGCGGAGGTGTTCGCTCCCAAAGCCCTCGAGGTAGCTGTCTGGGAGTTCTTCTAGAGCGAAACGCGCCCCCTCGGAAACAAAGGACGGCAGACAGAACGAGGTGAGCTCACTTACCTTGCGAATGCCTGCAATAAGCGGCGCCGCACCAAGTGCCCACCCAACGCGCCATCCCGTCATGAGGAAGGTCTTCGAAAAGGACGAGATCACGACACTTCGGTCGCGGAGCTCGGGGATCTGCAACGCGCTGACATGCTCGTGTCCGGGGAATACGAGATGCTCGTAGACTTCGTCCGCAATGAGATAGGCGTCGAAGCGTTCGCAAGCACGGGCGACCATCATGATCTCATCCCGACTCAGTACATGCCCGCTTGGATTGTTTGGCGTGTTGTAGACTATGAGCTTGGTGCGGTCCGACATTTGAGTGAGAAGCTCATCTTCATTGAGAGTGAAGTCGGGAGCGCGCAGGGATACGAACTTGAGAGTTGCTCCTGTCAATCGTGCGACTGGCACGACGGGGTTGTAGAAGGGCTCGATGAAGACGACTTCATCGCCGGCTTCGAGCAGGCCGAGCATCGCACCCGCAAGTGCTGCTTGCGCTCCGGCGGTGACGGTGACTTGCGAATCGACGTCCAGATCCACTCCGTAGCGATTCTTCACGTCTCCAGCAAGAGCGTCGCGAAGAGGCCCCAGTCCTCTCGGATCGATGTACTGCTGCGGGCCGTCGAGCAGTTCTCGCGCTGCGTGTTCGCGAACTTCTCTTGGCCCCTCAATCGTTGGATAACCCTGAGCGAGATCTGCAGCTCCGTACTCCCGGGCACGCTGAGACATTGCACTGTAGATGCCCTCTCGGCCTCGCAGAACCTTCGGCATTAGGAATTGCACGTCGCTCATGGCCTCACTATATGTCCGGTGTGCCGTTCCGGCCTGCTGCGGGAGCCGAAAACCAAAGAGATCCGAGGGCGGGAAGAGCTAGTCAGCCGTTATCGCGCCGAAATCCTCATCTGGGAGGCTCGGAAGCGTACGTCGAGGCCATTGTTCTGCGGTGGGAGAGGCAAGGCGACCTGCCAAAGAACAACTGCAACTGGTCGCACAGTCATATCGCCGTACGTGTTGCAGTCGCAAATCAGTGCACACAGGTTGGCGGAGAGAAGAGTATAATTGATCAGATATGCTCCGTTCTAGTTCCGAGTCTTGTAGTCGAAAAAACTCCTTGCAATCGAGAAGCAAAGGTCGCGCGCGCGCGCGCGGATGGCTCTACGGAATGCTCTTCCTACTCACCATCGCGGGTGGGGCGCTAGCGGAAGCGCGAGCAGATGCTTGTGGACAGATCATTCTCAATTCAACCAATTCGAGCTCGGCCGATGCGCAAGCGCCCTCTCCTGCAGAGGTGCAGCGCCCAGACTATCGTGCCCCACAGATTATCGACTCGGGATTTTTCGCAGGCGGCCGAGCACGTACCTCCTCCGACTTCGAGCCAATGCACCTGTGGATGCAATTTGAGAATACACCGCCAGAAGCAAAATTCGTGATCCTTGAATCGGTTTGGGGACAGGGCCCAGATGCTCTCTCCGGGATGTGGGAGCGCAAGATCCCCATGCATGATGGTTTCATCGCCGCTCTACCTCAGTACCTTGGCCCACATCGTGAGCAACCCTTCACGCTTGGCGTTCGCGCCATCTTCGTCATGCAGGATGGAAGCTTGAGCGCCCCCTCATTGCCGGTGTTCATCTCTCATGCTGGGGCCGCCAAGCATCGCGATGGTCTCTCAGCGGATTCGGTGTTGATGGCCCTGTGCAGTCTTGGACTTCTCGGTTTGTGTATCGCCTACCGCCGCGAAGTCAATCCCGTCCACCGGGTTCGCATTGCCACGGGTACTGCGCTTCTTTCGCTCTTCTTTCTTTCGATTGCTCCAGCCCTATCGTGGTTCACAGTGGAGGGTCCGAGCGGGCGGGCAGTGCCCATCGACTGTCACCTTGGGGATGAAGCGCAGTGTGCAACCTATGCCCCTGATGCTGGGCCGAATCCAACTTCGACCAGCGATATTGCCGCCGAGCGACGCTTTGAAGTATCGAGCTGGATGGGGGCGTCTTCTGCACTACGAGTAGGCTTGGTCTGGTGCCTGGTACTTCTCCTACCAGGCCTGATATGGCTCATGGTTGTTCCTACCTTGCGTTCGGCCCAGACTGTAGTCGCGTTCGGTGCGTCCGCTGCTGGCTACACGTTCTTGGCCGCGATCTTCTATCGGCTCTGCACACCCTCATGGATGAGTGCCCAGTCAAGCTACGCCTTCGATCTCACTTTGCTTACAAGCGGGGCGATCCTTCTCTCAATCATACTTATCATCCGCTGGACCTTGCAGCTAGAGATTGCTGAGCGCCCGGAACTGCCGCCAGCTGTCGCGCGTCGTGTGTAGCGCATCGCTTCCCCTCGCTCCTATGCCAGGCGCTCTTCGAGCGAGCTGAGCCACCCACTTAGATCTTCTGGAAGCTGGGACTCAAAGGAAACCGCCTCTCCGGTCGAAGGGTGGGCGAAGGCGAGCTTTCGTGCGTGCAGGGCCATGCGAGGCGGCGCCAAATCGCTCACCTTGCCGTGTTGCTTATCACCCAATACCGGCAGTCCTGCTCCTGCTGCGTGTAGACGAATTTGGTGAGTTCGGCCGGTCTCGAGAGTTACCCGCAATACAGTAACTCGCTCGCCAATCCTCTTGTCGACCTCGAAGTGCGAGACCGCAGACTTTCCGCCAACGTCTTCCTCGATTCGCAGCAAGTCATCAGGCCATTGGCCATCGACTACTGCAAGGTACTGCCGTTCGATGGCGTGCTTGCGAAATGTCTCGCCCAGCTCACGGTTGACGTCCTCTGTCTTGGCAAAGACGAGAATGCCGCTGGTATCGAGGTCGATGCGGTGAACTACGAACATGCGAAGATTGCGCTCGCGGCTGAGCACATCGGATAGATTTCCTCGATCGGATTCGGGAGTTGGAGCTGTGAGTAGGCCCGCGGGCTTGTAGACCACGCAAATGTGTTCGTCTTCGAAGAGCACGGTGTGAAGCGGCAGTTTGGCAGCGTCCTTGGAGCGAGCAACGGTCCCAGTCTTCTTGGTTGCTCGGTCAAAAGCACCTCCCAATACGACCTCGACGAGCTGACCTTCTTTGACTACTCGGCTAGCAACCTTGACTCGGGCTCTGTCGACGTAGACGCCACCTATGTCTAGGAGTACTCGCGCCTTGCGGCGACTAAGGTCTGGAACCGTTGCTGCTAAGAATTGGTCGAGACGAAGACCCTGGTGTTCGGCCGTCACACGCACGCGAAACTTCTCTGCGGAGATCACGGGGCAGGAATAGCACGCAGCGACTATTACTAGTCAACCGCAGTGTAGCTATCGAGGGCGAATTGCCAACGTAGGGCAATCCAGTCCCGTACGTACTCTAGCTCTTCTTCGTGGCTGGTGAAGTCGCCACGCCCTGACCAGGGGCCAAAACTGCGGTATTCCGACTCCCAGCGCGCCCAATCACGGGCCGCACTCAGGTGCATCTCGGCCTCATACCAGTCGATTTGCGCAGAGAGAGAAGCCTCGGAGAAGGCGCCCGTCTCGAGTGCATTCTTATAGCGCAGACGAATCGCCGGCCCGTGGGTCGGGTGCCCCAGCAGTCTTCGAAATAGCTCGTTACGTGAGAAGAAGGTCTCGTAGTCATCCGAGTCGGTGCGCCGTGTCTGCCAGTTCTGCCCGAGACTATCGTTGAGGTCCCACGGGGCAACACGCCAGGTGCGCGCCTCGTCGTGGTAGTGATAACTATTCTTACCTGCTGAGTCGTTCGCGAGAATGAATGTGACATGCAGCCACCAGGCTGCGTAGTCATCGATGTCAATGAGGACGGCGATTCCGCCGTTGAAAGTGGCGTCATCGGAGTTGGCCACAAAGGAGACAAGGGCGTCCATGTCGTCGAACGCACCTGGTTCGCCCTCCTCTGGCTCGCCCTCTGTCTTGGAGTAGCCCTGGTGCAGGCTGCTCTTGTCGCTGTCATTATTCGCTGTCGTTAGAAAATTGGCGTCGTGATTCTCAGCCTTGTAGACGTTGCCACTATCTGACAAACCGTTGCGGGCCATAAGGGCAGCATTCACATGATCCGTGACTGTGTATATCCCTCGGTATTCCAATTCTCGGTATACAACCGCACTGTAGGCAGTAGTCGGGATGCTTGGTTCGAGCTTGGCCCAAAGGTCAAACGCCATTCTCTGCCGGACATAACTGTTGTCGTCGAAAGTCGAAGTGAGAATAACTCGGGTGCGATTGGAGAAGTCGGCGAATTTGCTTTCGCCGAATGCATCGAACTTGTCGAAGCGCAGCGCGTAGCTCTTCTTTGGATACGAGAGCGAGGACTTGCCTCGCAATTTTGCCTCGGCTTCGTGCACCGTTCCACCATTGGTGATTTGCATCGGCTCGTACTCCGCATCACCTGCGGGTTCCTGGGCAAGGAAGATCACGGGCAAGCCCAATTCCATCGTGTACTTGCTGGGATCTGCGATAGGGACGTTCGATGGGGCGCCAAACGCATCTGCGACGCCGATCTGCAGGGTACCGCTGGCAAAGAGATCTGCTGAGGAAAGCTCGATGTCGTAGACGGCGGCCTGATCTAGCCCGGGCGTCCAAGCGAGCGTCTTGGTTGCTCCATCAAAGCTCGCCCCTTCCGGCAATGCGCCTAGTTGCAGGTCATCGAGGGATGCCCCGCTCGAACAACTGATGAGGACCGTGAGAGGCTCGCCTTCAACCACCCATGCGGGTTCGGCCGGCGAGAATTCGCAGAGATCCACAAGGCCCGCGTCGAAATCTGGGGGGGCCTCCGTCAAATTGGCTTGCGTCCTCCTCTCCACCGCACGCGAGGCTGCCTATGCCGAGAGTGAGAAGGACTGTGGCGCCAGCTAGCTTGGGGGAAGTGGACTCCGCTGTAGTATGCCCTATAAGGCCTGGCGGTTACAGCAGTCCTAGGTAAGCTACCAGGGATGCATCCGACGGCCCTATTGCGATTTTCTGCGGTGGCTTTGCTCGTGGCAGGGCTCACAGTCTGCGGAGGTACACCATCCCCCAAAGTCCCGACGACCGAGAGCAAAGGTCACGGAGTCGGCGACGGGGGAGGTGCCAATAGCGAAGAAGGGGCCTCAGAACCCGCCGGTCCTATCAGCTTTGCCGTGCCAGAAGGGCGAGCTTGCATGCTTCACCAGGAAGCGGGCGGCCACCATTCCTGCCTCTCGGGCTCTGACGGCCAGTGCTTTCACTATGGGGCTGTCTGTGTACCAGCCTCGGCATGCGTCCTCGACATCGCTAGCGGTCGGCACAAGGTGTGTAAGACATTTGCTGAGGGGCGTTGTGACCTGTTTGGCGATGCTTGCAAACCGCAGAGCTCTTGTCTCTACGACCTGGCCGAGCGTCGCTACCGCAACTGCAGCAAAATCGAGTCGGGGCGTTGTGAGACTTTTGGGGCTACCTGCGATCCGACCTAGGATTCGGAGAAGGTAGGGCGCGCACGAGGCTCACCACACGGAGGCAGCGCTGGCAGCGCAGCAAGTGCCATACGAGCCTGAGACGCTCGGCACGTCCCGAGTCCCTGCTCAAGTAGGCCGCTAGAGTTTCGTGGTCTGGGCGGGTCTCGTGGCTTGTCATGTCATTGCCGGTTACGCCTGCCGTGTGAGCTTGACCTCAGTCTTCTACGCGAGTTGCGCATGCACTGATACCGACTCCGACTCGCTCGAACCGGCCCTGGTGGCGGCGTGCAAGCGTGGATCGGCAGCGCACCCAGGACTCGAGGTCGATGTGCAAGAGCTTGCGAGCTACTTAGGTGCTCGCGTTTCGTGCCGAGACGAACTCGATGCTATTGCCATCGAAGACCTCTTCCTCGCTTGCGCATGTGATTCTGGTAATGCCGGGGCGATTGAGGCATTTCAGAGGCGCTATGGCCCGGAAATTGTCCTCGCGATCAGCAAAGTTCCCGATGCGCTTGTGATGACTGATGAGATTGCTCAACTCGTGCTTGCTCAAGTCCTCTTTCCCGATTTCGGATGGCCGACGAGTCATTGCAACGTGAACCCCTTACCGACCGCCCTCTAGCCGCAGACGCCCGCTTGCTGCAGAGTAGAGGCCGATGTCCACCGCGATGGCACTACTGATCGGGCTCACCGGCCGCGCCAAGCAGCCCTCGATCTCTCGCCCATTGGTCGG
>JAAEPE010000646.1 GCA_024222395.1 Myxococcales bacterium | reverse complement strand
TGAGGCTGATGAGTCTTACTTGAGCTTTTTCGAGCGAACTAGTGTTTCGCCTACTCGCCCTTGATGAGGCTCGTCATCTCATCGGACACCTCGGAGCTAACGTCACCAAACTCAAGGATCGCCAGTGCGGCGGGCATAATCGCGTGTTGGTACACGGGCGGCGTTACTGGCCTCCGTGCAGTGCGAAGAAGAGTCTCAAGCACAAGTGGCCGCGCGACCTCGTCTCGTCGCGCAACGTCGAGCAACGCGATGATCGCTGCTGTGTTGGTCCAGTCTGCTGGCCCGTCTAGAACGGCCTCTAGCGCATGACGGCTAGGTGAGTCCACCCACGGGCTCTCGCCAAGATGAGAAGCGATTAGCGCGGCGGCGACTTGGACTCGGAAGTACCAATCCCACGGTTCAATGTAGCTTGGACCGTCCGGTGGGAAGACAGAGACAGCCAAGATGTTGGTCAAGTCGCTTGGGGCAAGCTGCTCTGCCGTGGCGGCTGCGGCTCTACTCCAAGCGTCCAATTGGTACGGGTATTCTGCGATGTGAGCCACCAGATCGACGAATTCAACGGAGGGCCGCAAAACGGCCTTGTGGGCGCGCTCCGTGAGTTCGCCCGACTCTTTGTAGCTCCAAAGCATGAAGTCCACATCACGAGCAGGCAATCGGGGATCAGGGCTATCGTTAAGCGCCCCGAAAATCTTGTGGTCGGGCGCAATCGATTGGATTAGGGCGATGACACTAGGGGCTTCAATGGACGATGTACCGGTTTCTCCGGCAGTGCCGTATCCTTGGTCAATCGAATGTCGTAGGCCTTGGAGGGACGCGTCCGACCGCGCTGGAAGTGTTGAGACAAGTGAGACTGTGGTTGGCCACGGTTCTGGCATCTGTGCCGCCAGTGACTTGTCTGCTTCCAACAGGTCCACCACGTGATCATGACCAGCTTCACGGGCGTAGTCGATTGGGTGTTTGTCAAAGGCGTCAAGGGATGAGGCGGATGCACCTGCCTCTAGAAGTAGTGCAACGATCTCTGCGTGTCCTTGCTCGGCGGCAGAACGCAGCGGAGTCCCGCCTTGAAGATTGGGAAGGCGAACGTCGCTTTTACTGGACACTAGCCACTTGGTGAGTGCGACGTTGCCGCTGTACGCTGCATAGTGCAGTGGCCTTGCGCCACCGGGACTGGGCAAGTCGATCGACGCGCCGCTGGCCAAGAGAGCTTCCGCAGTCTCACGATCATCCTTGAGGACAGCAATGGAAAGTGGGCTGCCGATCTTTGGATGGCTGTAGTCCACAACGGCACCCGCCTCAATGAGGCTTTTGACCATTGACGGCTGAAGAT
>JAAEPE010000645.1 GCA_024222395.1 Myxococcales bacterium | reverse complement strand
GCGACCACAAGGTCTATCTGCGGTCCTGTCGATTCGCGCCCTCAGGCAGAGCAACCGATTTCAAGCTGCCTGGCATCACAGACCCGCTCCCCGCCTCGTAACCCTCGCAGAAAGCTAGGTCGGTTTCTGGTCCAGACCCGTGTATAGATCAGCCTGCCTTGAATTGAAGATAGTCGTAACCGGACCAAACACAAGAGGATCAATCGTGATCGAGCGATTTGAATAGGTGAAGAGCTCCATTGCTCCTTCAGTCTCAGCAATGTTGCCAATCTTCGCACTGGAGAAGGCTTTTGTCGGGAGATTCATGAAGTTGATGACGGCATTGACTGATTCATCCGACGCTGTCGTGCGCGCCGTGTTGGTCTCGGACATCCATTCCAGGCGTCGAGCTTGAAGGAGCACATCCGCTGCATCTGCACCATCCGGGTCTAGGTATCTT
Organism: Myxococcales bacterium; assembly: GCA_024222395.1. Lineage (GTDB taxonomy): Bacteria > Myxococcota_A > Polyangia > Haliangiales > Haliangiaceae > NORP324. Next base: position 1,004 of record JAAEPE010000645.1, on the reverse strand, counting down.
ACTGGATTGTTGAGTGAGAACGAGTAGAGATTTGCCCGTCTGGGCTCGTCAGCGCCAAGCCCTGGAGCTATCAAATACAAAGGATCCGCCTGCGTCCACGACAGCGACAACTCATCGTAGTACCGATACCCGTAGTAGTTCAGCCCACTCACCTCATCGGCCTCCTTGCCGTAAGGGAATGCCCCGATGCCAGTCGCACTCGCAGAGAGAAAAATCCCTAGAGCGTGCGCTGAGTTGTCGTACTACATCGCCCGATGCGAGCCGGGAACGCGAAGAAAGACACCCGACGCGAGTTTGACTTCAAGATGGGCTCTGCCCCTAGATGCGAGTCACGGCGATGAGCGAGCTAGATTTCTGGTGCTTCCCTGCTCGTATGCCAAAAAGCAAGAATCTCAACCTGGTTCTCCTCCTGGTTGACTCGATAGTAGAGAGCGTAGCGACTCTTTCTCAGTAGGACTCTACGAACTTCCTCGTGATCCTCACTGAGGATGCCTGTCTCAGGGTGCTCCGCAAGAAGCGCGACTGCCTGCTCGAACTCGCCTTTCAATAGCTCCGGCGCTTTCTCTCGATGCACACGCCACCAGGCTTCCCCGATTTCGTATTCGCTGAGAGCCCGCCCTGAAATCTTTACGCGGTACTTCACGAAGCTGCGCGAGCGTTGGCGAGAATGGCTAGAATCTCTTCCGTCGTCTTGCCTGCTTGTGACAGCGCGTCCTCGATGTCCACCAAATCTTCACCGCGCTTGGCTTGTTCTAGCCGATTGGACAGCTCCTTTTGAAGCTCTGCCGGCAGATCTGATATGCGCCATGAATCGCCCATATCTCACCGTAACACGTCTGCTTCTTCGGACTGAGCATTTGTATGGGTGTAGATCTGACTGTGACAGCTCTTTTCGGGAATTTCGGTGTGATACCGCCTGTTAGAGGAGCATGACACCCAATGCCAAACCGCTTTGCATCACATCCACACCAAATTCGACCAGTTCGCCCGGTAGCGCACTTGAT
>JAAEPE010000644.1 GCA_024222395.1 Myxococcales bacterium | reverse complement strand
GCGACCACAAGGTCTATCTGCGGTCCTGTCGATTCGCGCCCTCAGGCAGAGCAACCGATTTCAAGCTGCCTGGCATCACAGACCCGCTCCCCGCCTCGTAACCCTCGCAGAAAGCTAGGTCGGTTTCTGGTCCAGACCCGTTGACTAATAATCCAGACGCTACGAACTCCGTGTGAGCGAAGAATCTCTGCGGTGAACCGTGCGTTTTCTGCGGTTGTGGTCGATCGATCCTCGACCAAGATGGCCTTCCTGGGGACACCGAGTTCTTCGGCTCGCAGGGCCATCGCCGGGGCTTCTGCTGCACTATGCGCCGCGCCACCTGTGAAAACGAGGAGGGGCGCGATGGCTTCCTGGTAGCGGCGCACACCTTCGAAGACTCGCTCTCGTCCCGCTAGGCTCAAACGCCCATCGGGCCGCAGTGGGGTGCCGAGCACGACAATCGCGTCGACGGGGCGCTCGTCATCGTGAGGCTCTAGCGGGCGGCTAGCCAGCGTCACGGCGCCTTGAAAGAGCAATTGGACGGGGTTCTTCATGTCGCAGGGGCCGTGACCCTAGGCAATCTTACGTGCCTCAGTCGATCCCGCAACCTCAACTAGCTGAAATTCCAACTTAACTGAAACTCAAGGTGTCGCAGCTTCGGTCGAATCGTATCTGCAAGGAGAGTGCTGTCTTGGATATCGCAACCGTCATAGGGTTTCTGCTTGGAATGGGGCTGGTGGTCGTCTCCATCATCATGGGCAGCCCGCTCAGTGCGTTCATCAACATTCCGGGCTTGGCTATCGTGGTCGGTGGAACCTTGGCGACCGTGCTTATGGCCGAAACCATGAGCCAAGTCATTGGTGCCGTCAAAGTCGCCTTCAAAGCATTTTTTGGCAAGTCTCCACAGATTGACGAGACCATTAAGAAGATTGCTGAGCTGGCCGTTGTTGTTCGCAAAGAGGGACTACTCGCTCTGGAGAACCAGGAAATCAATGACCCATTCTTGGCCAAGGGAGTGCGGCTGGCCGTGGATGGCATACCACCGGAGGAGGTCGAAGCAACTCTCGCCGGCGAGCGCACCGCTATGAAGGACCGCCACAAACGAGGTGCCAAGATCTTTGCCTTTGCTGGTGCCAACGCCCCCGCGATGGGCATGGTTGGAACGCTCATCGGCTTGGTTCAGATGCTCCAGGCGCTCGATGATCCATCTGCGATTGGGCCGGCGATGGCTGTCGCTCTCTTGACTACGTTCTACGGCGCTGTCATGGCATTCATGATCTTCGGTCCCATTGCTGAGAAGCTCGGCCATCGCTCAGACGAGGAAGCGGACAATATGAAGGTTGTCATTATCGGCCTCGAGTCGATTCTCAAGGGTGAGAACGGACGAATCGTGCAAGAAAAACTCGAGGGGCTGCTTGCACCAGGCGCCCGCTCGGAGGAGGAAAAGTAGCCTTTGGCTATCGAGGAAGAGTGCGAGTGCGAGGGCGGCTCGGACGCCGCCTGGATGGCGACCTTTGCAGACCTCATGTCCTTGCTGCTCACATTCTTCGTGCTTCTATTGTCTTTTGCGAACATGGATGTCGTTCGCTTCAAAGTTGTCCTTGGCTCGGTTCGCGATGCCTTCGGTGTTCAATTTGAGCACCCGGGAGATATGGAGGCAATATCTACAAGCATCGTCGCCATGAGCAAGGAGGAGAGCAGCCCCACCATCAAGGTAATCGAAGAGGTGATGATGCTCGAGAAGGTGAAGAAGATCATCAAGGATGAGGGCATGGAAGACATGATGTCCGCAGAACTCGACGAGCGCGGTGTCGTGATTCGCATCAAGGGACATATCCTCTTTCGCTCGGGTGAGGCCGAATTACGCGACGAGGGGCTCAAAGCGCTCGGACCGGTGATCAAGCTGGCAAAGGCTATGGACCATCAACTCAGCATCCAGGGGCATACCGACGATCGTCCCATTAGTACTTCCAAATTTCCCTCGAACTGGGAACTCTCTACTGCACGAGCTGTCGCCACCATGCGCTACTTGAGTAGCAACGCGCTGCAGCCGGCCAGAATGAACGTGGCGGGCTACGCAAATATGCGGCCCCTAGCTAAGAATACTACCGCTGCAGGCCGGGCGAAGAATCGCCGCGTCGAGTTCGTCTTCTTGCGAAATGGCGATCGAAAGACGATTACCAAAGAAGAGATTGAGGCGGCCAAACGCGAAATCGCGCGGATGCGCGAGGACAACTCGCTACTCGACGATCCCCAATTCTATGATGATGGCGGTGTGCGACCTCCTCGCGATGGCGGGCCCATCTCCGAGAGTACGACAGTGGATGCTCAGCCTCCATCGGATGCCGGGCCGACATTCGACGCAGCTCCGGATGCGGCTCCAGATGCCGGACCTATTGTTGCGCCGGATTTGAGCCCAGACTTTTCTGGCACCGATGTAAGCGCCCCGAGCGTCGACCCCGCTGTTGGTGAGACTCCGGTAGCCCCCCCTGCTAATCCGTAGGCGAAGGGTAGGCTGCATTGGTCCGCACCACTTCGTGCTCATCTACTATTGTCTCGTCAGCTGGTGGTGAGGTGACCCGCTGCTAGTTCCGCGACAGATGGATTTTGCCCCTCCTCCGTGAGTAGCCGAATTTCCTCCGTGCATCCCGGACTGTGAATCGCCAGCGAATCTTGATCTTCTTCTTCCGCCATCCCGGTCTCCGATTCGATCGAGTCTACTCTTTGAGACCGTGCTTGGTCTTCATCTGCTCGAGCACGCGCGAGTATTCGATATCCCAGCTATTGGTGCCTTCTTGGATATTGCGAATGCGGTCGCGCACTTCTTGGTCGAGTTCGTCGTCAACCATCATGTGCTTCTTGAGAATGTCGCGGCTCTTGCGCCTCAGCACATTGTCCTCAGAGTAGATCTCTTCGATGTGTCGGCTCTGCATGAACGTCTCGAGGAGCTGATTGATTATCCAAGTGATGGCTTCTTCGCCCAGGCCGAAGTCTTTCTTCTCGGCGAGGCCGCGCTTGGTGCGACCGAATTGCGAGTAGCTAAGGCCTCGGATTTCGAGAATGTCCTTGGCTCGCTCGGTGAGCTCGCGGTCGACGCGCAGATACTCTTTGAGTACGGACGCAACATCGAGCTCAGCTTCGCTGCGGTCAACTACGTCCATGTCGCCATCGGTCGTGAGGCGCGTGACGATTTCGTTGGAAATGGTGTCGATTTTACCGGCGTAGAGCTTCATGCCGGGCTGACAGTAGGTTTTGCCTTGGGTGCTGTCAACGGGCCCAGCTGGGCAAGAAAGCCTAAGTGAAGAATAGGCATGGCCTCGGGCACCGCGTAGCCTTCATGCATGGCCTCCGAATCTGATTCGCGCAAGCTCGTCGTGGCTGGATTGCTGGTCCGTGGAGACAAGATCTTGATAAGCCAGAGGACGCCTGAGCAGACTATGCCGCTCAAATGGGAATTCCCTGGTGGCAAGATCGAGCCCGGCGAGACCCCTGAAGTGGCCCTGGTTCGAGAGCTTGCGGAGGAGCTGGGGGTCACAGTAGAGGTCGGGAGGGTCTACGAAGTGCTGGCGCACAGCTATCCAGACTTCGAGCTCCTCATGCTGGTCTACCCATGCCGCATCTTGGGCTCAAGCGAACCTCAGTGCCGCGAAGTCGCGGACTTGGCGTGGGTCCAGGCGTCAGAAATGCGGCAGTACGACATTCTTGAAGCAGACGCGCCGCTAGTCACGCGACTTATTGAAGATGGGACTGCAGGGCTAGGCTTTGCCCAGGACAATCGAGTTCTAACCCTGTAAGCAGCTGAGTTAGATAGTTTTTGTCCCATCCAGCGCGTTGTCTGCAGATCGCAACTCCGAGCTTTCGCGTCCTATTTTGCTTCACCATTGTTCAAAGCGAAGTGGCGGAGGGTGGTTAGGTTTTGGGCTGTGTTCTTTGCCCGGTGACGAGCCTCGTCTTCTCGAAATGCCATGTCGAGCACCCAGTGCAACGCGTTTTCAATGGCCCAGTGTCTTCTAATGATAGGCAACGTCCCATCCATTGTTAAACTTTAGGTAGCGGTTCCTCCTGATCCGATTCAGGATCGGGGTTGCAATAACAAAGGAACCGCTGATGAATAGAGTATCAAAGAAACGAAGAAAAGCCCTTACCGAGATCATTC
>JAAEPE010000643.1 GCA_024222395.1 Myxococcales bacterium | reverse complement strand
TTCCGACCCTGTTTCTGAAAGTTCTCTTCGACTACGGCAGGGCGAACCCCTACCGTTTGTTGCCGCTTGGCCAGCTCGGCAATGAGCGCCTCTGTGCTCAAACTCGACAGGTCTTTCTCTGATTCCATGCCAGCATCAGATCAGAGAATCGACGAAATCTTAAATTGAGTGCAGACCCAATGGGAGAATACGGTGACGGTCGCCGAGCACCCAATACTCGATCAAGCGATTCGCGAACTCGGCGCGTACTCTGGCGGCGAAGCGAAAAGCTCTACTACACCGATTTAGGCCTTAGGCCATGAAACCGCGACCGCAGAGGCATTTTAGCGGCCTCAGACGGTGGACACCCTATTTGTCTCTGAGCCGCGACCACCTAGCCTCGCCAGTACCCCAATAGCGACGAAGTTGCTGTCCCATCGCCGAGTCATTGGCAAGGCAGCGGGATTGCAGAAGATTGGCTTACATCTAGAGCAGCTAGCGCCAGGGCATCGACTGTCATACCCGCACGCCGAAGAACTAGAAGTAGTGACACTCGCAAACCCAACGGATGTTTGTGAATAGGCTCATTATCCCATACCTAGGTGGTTGTTACCGCGGCGTGACAATTCCCACCGACGGAGTTCGTAGGTCTCGGCTCCAGAGGTCACGAACGGATCTGCCTCCGCAATCAGGCGAGCCTCATTCTCGGAAGCTGCGCGCGCGATGATCATGCCTCCGGATCCTTAGGGGAATGGACCACATAGTTCCAGGAGCCCCTGTGCTTCCAGACGTTGTAGAGTAAAGCCTAGCCGTGCCCCCACTGGCGCTGTGCGCACGTCCGTATTTTGCTGTCGGGATGGGAATTGACAAATAGTTGAAGACGAAGGCGGAGCGCTTGCGGCTTCGTGTGCTTGAATCTCGCGGCTCCGGGCAAGTTCGGTATGGCGAAGCGCTCGCCTCAGCGATTGCCCAATGCCTGGCGCAATTGCGCGATGCTGGTGCCTCGTGGAAGGAATGCAGAGCGCGCCTTGGGGTTTCTAACGGATCTCTTCACGCTTGGAGTAATACGTATCCGGAATCTCAAACAACTGAGATGGTGCGGGTGCCTATCACCGAGGACAGCCCTGGAAGACCATCCTCTCCAGGCTTGCTTCTTTGCGCGCCCGATGGCCACAGACTCTCGGGATTTGCCCTCGGCGAGGCCGCGCAGCTCTTGCGAGCGCTCGGGTGATTGGCAGTACGCGCACATTCGGGTCTTTGCGTATGCCAAGCTAGCGGATCTGAGGCGCTCGTACGATGGCTTGTTTGCCATTGCGACTCAGCAAATGAACCAAGACGTGCTTGCAGGCGACTTGTTCCTCTTTGTGAACAAGCGCCGAAATCGTGCAAACGTTCTGCTCTTCGATGGCACAGGCCTATGCATCTATATCAAGAGGATGGACAAAGGGCGTTTTGCTGCGATGTGGCGACGAAGCAGTGATGATATCGAGATGACGATGAGCGAACTATC
>JAAEPE010000642.1 GCA_024222395.1 Myxococcales bacterium | reverse complement strand
TTCCGACCCTGTTTCTGAAAGTTCTCTTCGACTACGGCAGGGCGAACCCCTACCGTTTGTTGCCGCTTGGCCAGCTCGGCAATGAGCGCCTCTGTGCTCAAACTCGACAGGTCTTTCTCTGATTCCATGCCAGCATCAGATTCAGAGAATCGACGAAATCTCAAATCGAGTGCAGACCCGCAGACCCATTCGCTAGGCGCTAGTTCCATAGAACTGAGAAGGGCAAACGAGCCTGAACTTGGCCGGGTTCCGACCAGATGCTGGCCGGAATCGCGTTTAGAAGGTCTGGCCCCAAGGTGCCAGGCAAGAGACCCATCAGTCGTACCAACGGTTGGAGATTCTTCATGGTTGCGTCCTCGCTCGTCTTGAACGCACTGCCAAAGGGACCGCCCAGAACCTTCCCCAAGAGGCTTTGCTCAACTTTTGGCAACATGACCAAAGACGCGACTTCATTGCCGATGCCCGCTTGCCCCTTGGCGTAGTCGATAGCATCAATAAGGCCACCCAATTCGTCAACGAGATTGATTCCCAGGCTCTGTGCACCAGTCCAGACGTGACCGCGCCCCACCTTGTTGACGTCATCACGACTCATGCCTCGCCCCTTGGCGACGGCACCAATAAAACGCCCGTAGAAGTAGTGCAGCTTCTCCTTCATGAGACGACGCTCACGTTCGTCCATCGCACGATACATCGATGACAAGTCCGAGTTCTCACCGCGCTTGTAGGTAGTCCACGATAGGCCGAGTTTCGATAGTAAGCCCGAGACATCGAAGCTGCCGCCAAAAATCCCGATCGAGCCAGTGATGGTCATCGCATCGGCGAAGATTCGATCGCAGTAGGCCGCAGCAAAATAGCCACCCGACGCCGCCATATCACCCATAGAACAAATCACAGGTTTGACGCCTCGGAGTTTCTCGACTTCGCGTGCGATGATCTCGGAGGCCAGTGCGCTGCCGCCCGGGGTGTTAATGCGCAAGACGACTGCATCGATAGCCTCATCGGCCCGCACAGCTGCCAAAGCTTGCGCGATGGTCCGCCCACCAAGGAGGTGGCGCCCCACGCCCGGAATCGTACGGCTCTTGCCACCGACGATATCACCCACAATGTAGATAACGGCGACCTTCGGCCTATCCCAGCGATCGCGACGTTCTTTGGGCGCGGAGCCAAAGCGGTAGTGGCCGCCCATCTCTCTGGCAATGGCCTCACTGAGATCGTCGGGCAACATGACTCCGTCCACGAGATCTGGGAGTTTCTCTAGGTCTCCAGCGGTATACGGGCCGTTGTCGATGAGGGCCCGCACTCGCTTCTCGCTAATGCCCCGTGACCTAGCGATATCTGCGACTAGGGTGCCGTAGATGCTGTCGTATAGTTCGTTGCGCATGCCGTAGGCGGTAGGAGTCGGTCCAGACCGAGTCCAAGACTCCGGCGCGCTCTTGTACTCTTCGATCTTCTCAAACTGGGCGCGTACGCCGAGCTTGTCGAAGAGCCCCTTGAAGTAGAGCGACGTTGCGGAGAACCCCTGCAAGTGAATTCCACCAGCTGGGTCGACGAAGATCTTGTCGGCGGCTGAAGCCAGGAAGTACTGCCGTGTATCCCCGGCGACCATGAAGGCGAAAACCCTCTTACCTCGGCCTCGCAGTTCCAGGAGCCCTTTTCGCACCTCACGCAACGTAGCCCAGCCCCCAGTCGCACCATCGAGATTGACAAAGACTCCAACGACATCGTCGTCCTTGGCCATTCGCGAGAGGCGCGCAACGATAGAAGTAAGTCGACGTTCGCCGATGCCACCTCTGAGGTCGAGACGCTCCATACGCTTGGCTGAGGGCAAAACTGACGGAACCTGAACTGGACTAATGCGCGCCACAAGAGTTCCTCCTGTGGCCTTGGTATCGCCGTCAGCATCCCGAAGAACGGTGCCATAAGCAGTGGTGCCAACGCTGCCGAATGAGAATTCAATCCCAGAGCTGAGCCGATAGTCACGCAGGTATTCTTCTGTAGTGACTGTCCCCGTCGTGGTAATGCGGGTAAGGCTCTCGGTGCCCACTTCGCCTCGCCAGTAGACACCGCGGGCCAGACGTGCTGACCACTTTAGCCAACCATCGATCGCGCGACCGTTGCCGAACTCCACATCGGTCTCGCCCACCCGGCCGCCGACGGAAAGTTCGAGACGGTCGGTGCCCAGAGGGCGACTGACGAGTTCCGCTTCGTAGCGACGCTGCACGGTCTCACCGAGAACCTTCGGCGCTCCTATGTCCCGAACCACCAGTCCAGCCGCCCAGTGCGCACCGAAACGAGAGGTCCAACCGAGGTCGTAGCTATCGAGGCCCGACAAGGTCTCAGTATCGTCGTAGAAGTGGTGCCACCCAAGCCCTAGGCTCGCATTGCGGCCCATCGGCAGCGAGAAGCTCGTCGTTAGCCGAGCGGGCGTTCCCGGATCAGGGATCAAGTTCGCACGTGCAGGTCGTAGCCACTCGAGTGATATGCCAAATCCCATGCTCGGCAAGACACCACCGCCGAATTGCGATGCATAGTAGATGCCTCCGCCTGGTCCGCCTCGAGTCGCCCCCTCTTCTCGTGCGAGGTCCAATGCAAGCGTGAGATGTGTAGACTCGAGAAGTCCTAGCCCTGCAGGGTTCACGGTCACTGTTGTCGCATCGAACTGGCCTGCCAACGGAGACGTCGGCAAGTGCACACCACCGGTCGGAGCTGTCGCGTAGGTGTGCTCCTGTCCGTAGGCACCGGGGGCGAAGAGCAATAGAGTTGTGAGGACCGACGCACAAATGGCAGCGGGAAGTAGTCGAGAGAGCTGTCGTCGAAGCATTGCTGGCAATAGTACGTTCAAGTCCACAACAGGAATCCAGCGAACTCGCCTCACTTTTTGGTATGAGTGACAATTTGCTAGAGTTCGCCCCAACGCGCACACTTTCTCTCGCAATCGGCTTTGTCGTGGCCCTACTTGCCGGGTCCGTGCCCGACGCCGCTGCCGAAGAAGAGACGATTGCTCTGCTCTCTCTCGAAATCTCTGGCGATGCGCCCCCCCCCGAGCTCCGAGAGCAGGTTCAAGTCCACATTGCGAAAGGACTGGCAACTGGCCGCAAATTACTGGGGCTGGCGCAAACCCGGGAGGCCCTCGTTGGCTCGCCCGAGCTGCTCGGCTGCTTCTCAAGCGAATGCCTCGAGCGCATCGGTGATGCCCTCTCGATTCGCTGCTTTGCGCGTGCGGTACTCGTCGCAAGCGGTGCTCACTACGAACTCAAGCTCGACCTCGATGGTCTGGAGGCTGGCATGGGCCCAGTAGAGACCGAGCTTGAGGCAGGGCAGCATCGGGAAAGTGCGTCAAAGGAGGGTTATGCAACCTCTGCGAGGACTATTGAGGTGTTATCCGGAGCCGATGGGGAACAGCGATTCGAGCTTCCCATGGTCAAACCTATTGGAGATGCCCACTACGAGAGCCGCAACTACGGCAATTGGAAATGGGGGGCGGGCAGCTTCAGGCACACTACCTGTCTTAGGCACGACTCTCGTAGTCATTGATAACAATCCGGCTTGCGACTCCTCTGCCATGCAGTGCAAATTCCTGCGCAAGACCATGCACGGTGGCGTGTTATCTCTGGCCGGCTCAGCGCTTGCGGGCGCGGCGACTGGATGGGTGTTTGGGGGAGAATTCAATGGCAGGGGCGGCGAGCGCCCCGTCGTACAGCTGCTCCCCGGTGGCGGCATCACCGGCATGGCGTTCGACTTCTAAAGGTTCCACCCAGAAGACGCGATTTGAGTAGCAACGTTTTGAGTAGCAACGTTTTGAGAAGCAACGTTTTGAGAAGCAACTACTTGAGGCGAGCGCGAGCTTCTTTGGCAGAATTCTGCGCTTCTTTGTGACTCGGTTTGTCGGCGAGAACCCCGTTGTAGATCCTGAGGGCGGATCTGTAGTCGCCCTTTTTGAAGTAGCCGTTGCCTAGGGCCATCTGGGCTGAAATACCCTTTCCGGCTTTCTTGGCGTATCTAATAGCGAGTTCGGCGTTCTTATTCTGGAATGCCACGTCCGCGAGCCCAAGGTAACCGCGCTGCTTAAGAAAGCGACCTGAGACGACTCGCTCATACCTTTCCCGAGCCTCGTCCCACTTCCTATTGCCCGCCAGCCCCCGAGCCTGGCTGAGCAGTCGGCGAGCCTCCTTAACATTCCGAGGCGGCCCAGCTCTGCGTACCTTGGGCTTGTTGAGCTTGCCGTTGGGCGGCTTCGTTGCAGCAACAGCAGCATCGGTCTCTTCCGCGACCGGTGCGGATGGAGTGGTGGCCGACCTTCCAGCATCATCAATAGAAATCGCCCCCGCATCGACGACAACGGTCGGCAGTGGTGGTGGCACAGGGTCTTCCACGAGTACAGGTGGCGTCACGACAGTGCTCACAGCTGCATCTATGACAACGGCAGGCTTCTGAGTTTCTGCGTTGGCGGCAGCGCGCTGGGCGTCACCCTCCCCTTTGGCTACGAATAACACTGCGGCTCCGCCGCCAAGGAGGACGGATGCAAAGAAGACCCAACCAAAGGCACGCATACCGCCGCCTCCGACATCCGGAACGGCCTCGCTGCCCCCAGATTCAAGCATTGCGTTGAGCGACTCGACACTGGTCTCGCTCGACCCTGGCGTTGCAACGCCACCCACAGGATCCGCGGCGCGCATGCGCTGGCTTGGCCGCTGATTCGCCGCAGCGTGCAGCCCACTGCCCACCGTCGATACACCCGAGCTACCACTGAGACTGCCCTCGAATCCAGTTGCTCCGTCGAAGCTATCCTCCTGCGAGATGCCAAGGATCTTGGCGACGGCAGTTCCGCGGCCTGCCAGGCTCTTCGTGAGTTCATACTCGAAGGCCTCCATGGACGGCGGCCGCCCATCAGGACTCCTCGACATAGCTCGCATCAATAGCTCTTCGACGGACTCGGGGATCTCTGCACGATGCTCTCGCGGTGGCGTAGGCTCGAGCGTTGCCTTGCGCGTGAGAATCTCCATGAAGTTATCGCCGGTATACGGAGCAGTCCCTGTGAGCATCTCGTAGAGAATCGCGCCAAGCGCATAGACGTCGCAACGCTCGTCGGCTGGCTTGCCCGCCGCTTGCTCCGGTGCCATGTACTCGGGAGTACCCATGGCCATGCCGGGGCTTGTTAGCTTCTTGGAGCGGGCCTCTTCGGCCTCGCTACTCTTGGCGATGCCGAAGTCCAGAACTTTTACGAAGTCGGCGGTTCCCTCCCTCGAAGTAAGGAAGATATTCTCCGGCTTAAGATCGCGGTGGATGATTCCCACCGCGTGCGCCGCAGAGAGAGCGCGGCAAACCTGAGTTGAAATACCGAGGGCGCGCCGAATGTCGATGGCTCCCTCACGATCGATGACCGCCGCAAGTTCGACGCCCTGCAGGTACTCCATCACGAAGTAGACGGAACCATCCTCCGTGGTCCCAGAATCGGTGACATCGACAATATTGGGATGGCCGATGCGACTGGCAGCTCGAGCTTCGCGACGGAAGCGCTCAACTAGATCGGGCATGCGCCCGTAGACGGGATGCAGTACCTTGATCGCGACCTTCTTGCCGATGTCGATGTGTTCGGCAAGGTACACGCGCCCCATGCCGCCCTCGCCGATGAGCTGGCTCACCTCGTAGCGATTTTCTAGAATCTGGCCAATGATGTCAGTTCTGTCGTCGACACTATCTTCGAAAGTCGCTGCAGCAACCGCTGCGCCGTTCCCCGCGGCCCCACCTGAAACCGCGGTGGCTCCAGCGGGCCCCGGCTTGGGCACATCTACAACAACTCTTCTTTGAGTTCGATCGACCGCATCGAGGAGACGTCGCCCCTCCACGCCGCGCCGGTCAGAGAGGTCTTCACCTCGATCCGGGCCGCGACGACCAGGATTCTCGTCGACCTCGGCCTCGCTCTGCCTGCGATCGGCAACCTTCAGTAGGTTCTCACGTGCACTGGGCCCGGCATCTTCTAGAAGCCTTCGGAGTTCGTCGGTGGGCGGGAGTGTATTTACGCGATCTCGAGTGCGCTGCATGAGCGCATGGCGATCCTCTTCTTCTTCGACAATGTCCTCGTCGAAGAGATGCCCAACGAAACCCTTCACCCGAGCCGTGTCCGTGCTCGGATGGTTCGCCGCAAGCCATTTGCCCAAGGCCTCTTGGAACTCTTCCGCGCTTTGATAGCGCAGGTTTGGCTCCGCACAGAGTGACTTGAGCACGATGGTATCGAGCTCCCTCGGAACTCGCGGCGCCTTCTTTGACGGTGCGGGGACCTCGGGGTCGCGCGCGCGCTTCAGTAGGTCTTGCGGCTGCTCTTGTCCCGGTGGAAAAAGCTGACGGCCGGTAAGCAGCTCCCACAATATGATGCCAGCAGCGTAGACGTCAGAGCGACCATCGAGCGCCTCTCCCCTGGCCTGCTCCGGTGACATGTAAGCCACCTTGCCGTAGATGATGCCAGGGAGAGTCTTCTCCGTCTTCATTGTGGAAGAGGCCAGCCCAAAATCTGTCAGTTTGAGCTCTCCTGAGTAGGAGACGAGCACATTCGGTGGCGACACATCTCGGTGCACAAGATGGATGTTCTGAAAGCTGTGGGCGTAACCGAGACCTCGACACAGTTCCTTCGTTAGGTGAACCGCGACGTCGATCGGAAAGGCCACAGCCTTTTTCGCGCAGCGATTCCACACTGCGCGCAGGTCCTTGCCTTTCACGAAGTCCATGGCAAGGAATAACTCACCGCCAACTTGGCCAGCGTCAAACACCGGAATCAGGTTTCCGTGGGACAGCTGAACCACAATTTTGGCCTCATCGCGAAACCGAGCAACGTATTCCTTGTCGGCCAAATGCGGCAAGACCGTTTTGATGCACATCAGTCGCTCGAATCCATGGTCGCCTGTGACGGCGATGTAGAGCGCACCCATCCCACCTTGGGCCAACGGGGCTAGGAGATGATACTTCCCGAACTTTCGTGGAAAGTGGTCGCTCGGTGGTGCGGGTTTTGACATGAATTCAGCAGCGCGGTGGCTCCTAGGATATCACTTCGCTAGTATGGCCTCCACTTATGGGCCTCCTCTGTTGACAAGCTTGCGATGTAGGTCCATTGCCTTCCATCTCGCACCCCTCGTTGAATTCTCACCGCACAAGGACGTAAGATCAGCTGCTTCCCTACGAAGCTTTGGAAGTGGAGATCTCCAGCGCGGTGTCAAACTCAGAAGTCCCAAATCCCAAGATGACACCCCCCCGAATACTCGTCATCGATGACAGTCCAACCATTCTCAAAGTGGTGCACCTTGTACTGAGCAAGGCGGGCTTTGTCGTCGACGTTGCAGAGACCGGCGAGGAAGGTCTAGAGCTCGCTCGCAAGAACGCTCCAGGTCTCATCCTTCTCGACTTTGTGATGCCGAAGATGAACGGCTACCAAGTCTGTCGAGCGCTTGCAGCGGAAGATTCTCTGAGCAGTATTCCCGTCGTGTTGATGAGCGCCAAGGGTGATCAGGTTGGCGAACGCTTCGTCAAGATAGTGGGCATCGTCGACTACATCACCAAGCCATTCTCGCCGGAGGCCATCACCGCGGTGGTACAGCACACAGTATCGAAGTACCCCGGTGATGATGACACGGCGTCTCGCGCGATCGCACTTGCCGAGACGACAGAGGCGGATACGCAAGCGGGTGTTCGCGCGATCAGAGTCGGCAAGGAAGCCAGAGACCACGCCTTGCAGGAGCTGCGAGAGCTAATCACAGAGGCCATCGCTCCCAGACTTGCAGGCCTCTTGAGTCTGGTGCACGCAGCCCAAGATGCTGCGGACGACTCGGAGGAAATCACCATTGATGAAGATGCAGTGGCGTCTGCCGCGCGCTCCGTCCTAGATGACGAGACTCTGCAGCAGCTCTTCATCTCGGCACTGCCGGCCTTTGAAAACGCAGCGATGGGTCCGTCGCTGCGAGGCGACCTGCACGTCATTCCCATCGCAGAAGTGTTGCAGCTTCTCGACACGCAGCAGCAGTCGGGCATTCTTCAACTCACCCGTGGCGAAGCCAAAATCGAGGTGTTCTTTCGCGACGGTCAAGTCGACATGGCAATTGCCAGGGAGCTATCCAACGAGTACCTACTCGGACGCTACATGCTCGATACGGAGCTCATAAGCCAAGAAGACTTGACCGGCTTCCTTGAGTCGCGTGGCTCTGGCTCCAAACTGCTCGGATCCCAGCTCGTGCAACTTGGCTACATCAGCGATAGCGAGCTCAAGCTCGTCCTTCAACAGCAGACCAGGGGCCTTATCTACGAAGTGCTGCGCTGGAGCTTTGGCTCCTTCCAATTCCTGCGTACCCGCGAGCTTCCAGCCGTTGCTATCGATGCGATGCTCGGGCTCGATGTCGAGGGCATACTTATGGAGGGATTTCGCCGAGTGGGTGAGTGGCATCTCATCGAACGAGAGATCAATGACTTTGAAATGGTCTTCTTGCGCAACGAGGACTCGGTTGCCCAAATGGGACGCGGCCGACTAACACGAGAAGAGCTCAGCGTACTCGAGCTGGTCAACGGCAAGAATACCGTAAAGGAACTCATTCGCGAATCGCGTATGGGATCGTACGAGGTTAGCAAGATGCTCTTCCGCTTGCTCTCGATCAAGCTCATCCGCAAGCGCGTGATGCCCATCGCGACTTAGGATATATTCTTACACCGCGAACGTCTCACGGCTCACATGTCTCGCGGAGTTTGAATACTAGGCAACGAAGACGTCGTCGCCGCGCACCTGCGCGTCGATCCGCCACAGGGGCTTGCCGTTGCAAACCCCTTGCACGCAGACTCCACGCTCAATGTCGAAAACGGCCTTGTGTTGAACGCAGGTGAGCTTGCCGTCTTCGTACTTTGGCTTCGTTTCCTTTGTCGCGAGCGGCAAATTCATGTGCGGACACCGGTTGTAGAAGACGTCCACCGAGGCCCCACGCTTCACGGCAATGAAGAGGAAGGGCTCACCGCTCGATGCTCCGAGCGCCAGATACTTGGGATGATCTGATGGCAAATCACTTACTCGACAAAGCTGCGCGCCACTCTTGGGTGCGGAAGGGTGCGTTCGCCAATCGAATGGGTGTAACTCTGACTATGACACTCTCAGCCTCCTACGAGGAGCCGAATCCTGGTGCGCAACGGTGAGATTGGCCCAATTTCTAGCGGCGTTGCGTCGACGTGCTTCGTTCTGCGCACCAGTGCCTTCTAGGCCCATGGAATGACTACGAAGCCGTTGTCACAGTCAGATCTACACTCTATTCATTTCGCGGGGTATCTTTCTCCGGTCGTTGCCGGGTGGTTTTGCAAAATTCCGGATACCCCGCATTTCCACGCAACCAAAGTTCTCCACCCGTAGTTACAGTCCCGCGATCCTTTTCCGTTCACGCTGTGTGAAGTCGCTGTGCTCTGGGCCCTCAGCCCCCACTTTCAGGATCTGCACCCCTGTATACCCCACCAGCTAGCCCTCATCGAGCAAAACCGGTACCTTCATTCTATCCGTGGGCGAAACACCTAAGAACGTCATCGTCTTCAGTATTGGGCGCATCCCATATGCAGTTGAACTCGGTTGGATTCGCGAAGTCTTCACCCTTGCCCATCTCACCCCAGTGCCACTCGCACCCTCCGCGATTGCCGGTGTTGTCAATTTTCGGGGCTCCATAATCTCAGTATTGGACATCCGCGGCCTCGACGGTGGGCTCGCCAACGCATCTCAGGGCGAGAGCGCCCTGTTGCTCGAAGTCGACCGATGCCAAGCAGCGCTTCGCGTAGGAACGATCGACGAGGTCTCGACCCTTGGAAGCGATTTAAGTTCGGGTCTACTCGTCGACTCTCGCCAGCGAGCAGTAGCGCTTCTCGACCCGCCCGACCTCTTTGAGACAGTCCAAAGAATGCGTCCTCCCTCCAGCACCTACCACGCCTATCCATGAAGAATAGCCTTCTCGATATTGTGCTGACACAGGCGCGGCACGCCTTTGAGGCGCTGCGTAGCGACGATGGTAGCGACGATGGTAGCGACGCGGACCGAGAACGACAACTCGACGATCTTTTTGGTGCGGCATTACTCGTCGGTGACGATGACCTAGAAGATGAGGTCCGCGCTATATCGCAACAGATTGTCGCCAGAGCTCCGGCGGGGGTGGAGTCTCTCGCGAAACTAATTGAGAGCCTTCAAAGTCAACTACCCCCATTGTCCGAGGCTGCGATCTCCGAATTCGCGGAAGACGCCCCGACGACCGCTCTCCCTCGCACAGTGCCCGAAGGAGATACTTCACTGGCCGGAGTGCGCAGACCATCCCGCCGCAACCGCAGCAGCTTCGATACCGGCGAACACCTAATCCTCTCAAATATCTTTCGCGAAGAGGCGAGAGAGGGGCTCGAGAGAATCACGGAGATCCTGCTAGCGAGCACCTCTGCGGAGCCTGATGAGGATCAGCTCAACGAGCTGATGCGTCTCACTCATGGGCTCAAGGGCGCTGCCGGCACGGTTGACCTTCCGCGAATCGCCAGCGTTGCGCATGAGTACGAGACTATCTTCGAGAGAATTCGCAATGGCGGGCTGGCCTGGTCGAATCACACGCGGGATGACTTGGTCGAGATCGCCGACGGCCTGCATCTCTCGATTGCCAACGCCGATGGCCCGGAGCACGCCGCCCCGGGCGTGGCCCCGCTTCGCGAGCGTCTCGCTCAAATAGGAACGTTTGAACCAGGAGGCCCAGCTTCATCAGAAATCAAGACGGACGAGATTGCCGAAACACACAGTGAACAGACTTATGCCGAGAGGCGTCGCCCTGAGCGTAGAGGCACCGACAATCCTATGTTGCGAGTCGATCCGGATCGAATCGACCGATTGATGAACTGCGTTGGCGAGCTCGTATTCGATCGGAGTCGCATCGAGAAACGCGTCGGAAAGCTCACTTTCGACGTCGCCCAGGTTCGTGCCGCAATGCAGACCCTCAGCGACCAGCGGGCTTACTGGGTCAAGAGCGGCACCCCCATTCGCGGCGAACAATTCGGCTCAGCGCTATCCGCTCTCGAGGGACGTCTGAGCGAAATCATGCCGACGCTCGAACACGAGCTATCGCGACTCGGCGAAGACACGGCCCTACTCCGCCGCACGGAATTTGCGTTGCAAGACGGGCTCACCGCCGTCCGAATGCAGTCCGTACGCTCGCTCTTCGGTCGCTTAACTCCCCAGCTTCGCGCAATCGCCAGACAGGCCGACAAGAAAGTGCGCTTGGTAACCGCGGGCGGAGAGACCGAGTTCGACAAGACAGTTGCCGATCAACTCGTCGACCCGCTAATCCAGCTTCTGCGCAACGCCGTAGCCCATGGCATAGAGGCGCCACTCGATCGCGAATCGCGTGGCAAGAGCGCTGAGGGGCGAATCATGATGACAGCCCGTCACGAGGGTAACGTCTTCATGATTGAGGTTAGCGATGATGGCGCCGGCATTCACACAGACGACTTGCGACGACGATTTGTAGAGGCGGGGCATTGGACTGCGTCCCAAGCCGCGCAAGCTAGCGATGAGCGCACGCTACAGCTCATCTTTGACGCGGGATTCTCCTCTCGCTCTACGACCGATCAATTGGCGGGGAGAGGCATGGGCCTCAGTGCCGTGCGCGAGACAGTGACGCGGCTAGGCGGAGAAGTGCTCGTCTCGAGCCAGCAAGGGCTCGGTACGCACTTCACAATGCGACTCCCCCTAACTACGGCCGTGGCCAATGCCCTGCTCTTCAAGATTGGAGGTCATGTCTTCGCCATTCCAAACGTGCACGTGCTCGATCAAGGAGAAATTGAGCTACCGCTCCGAGATACCGCCCCCGACGCCGACGGCCAAGACTTGCCAATGGTGCCACTGCACGACCTCCTGGGCTTCCCAATGCCCGAGTCTTTGCAGCGCTGCCCCGTGGTGCTTCTCGAATTCATGGGCAAACGTCTTGCCATCTCCTGCGATCGAATCATTGGTACTAGAGAAATTATTGTGAAGAATCTGGGCCCCATGCTCTCGGGTGTCACGCTCTACGCTGGCGGCACAGTCAGCCCGTCTGGCAAGGTTCAGCTGATTCTGGATCCCGCGGCACTCGTTGGCATCGCATATCCTGGGCCTCCGGTTCAGCACACACCTGCTCCGCTAGCGGAGCCCGACCCGCCTGTCTCCAAGCGAATTCTCGTAGTCGACGATAGCAAGGCGATTCGGGAAGCCATGCGCCGCATGCTGGTCAAAGCAGGCTACGACGTTGCCACCGCTAGCGATGGCGCCGAAGCCTTTGAGTGTCTCCAAGAGCACGACTTCTCAATCATGGTCACCGACCTGGAAATGCCGGGGGAGGACGGCTTCACGCTACTCACTCGCGCGAGCGAGCACATACGTCGGACAAACCTCAAGGTACTGGTCATTTCATCCAAGGCGACGGAGGAAAACCGCAAACGTGCCACCTCGCTAGGGGCTGCTGATTTCCTTGCCAAGCCAGTTCAGCAGCAACGGCTCATCGATGCACTGCGCGCGACTCAGCGAAACTCTTAGAAGCTACCGTAGAGGGATAGCCCCGAGTACCCGGTTCCGACTTGAGGTAGCACGCGGACACTGTCAAGATTGACTCCCGCCGCCCTTAGCCCATTTGGGCTGGTGTAGATGGCGAGTTCTCCCGCGAGAACGCCAATGACCGTCCCCGACGTTGCCAGCACGTAATTCTCTGTAAGTCCTGCGACAACCGCAAAGCCTGCAACGTTCGCCGCGACGACCGTGCTGTGGGCGAACCAGTTGTGCCCCCTTCGCTCAACCTCTCTCGCCTTCCGGACTTTCTTCGCAACGTCGCCGCACCCAGGGCCAGGCGCAGAGATACGCTTTGGAAAAAGGATCTGCTTGAAGACGCCAAGGGTCGCCTTCGTCGCACCCGTCCAGAGGCTTACTTTGCGGTCGTCATTGTCGATGACGAGCGAAACACCAAACTGCCCGGCAGCCGCACCGGCGTAGACCAAGCCCCACCCCCAGTTCCATTGCGTCGCCCGCTTGGCGTCGGCCCTTAGCAGCTTGGCAGCCCGAGTGGAGCAGGCCCCCTCTTCTGCAGCAACTCCCTGCGCCGACGCTTGCCCGCCGAAGATGAGCAGCAGTGAGACAACAAGAACTCGAGCGAAATGAATCATGCGCCTTTATCCTAGAAGGAGAGGCAGAGTGAGAAGCACACCTGCGATGGTCAAGAGAGTGAAGACAACTACGCGAAAGGTGCTCTCACTGACTCGCGAGTGGAGAATCTCTCCCATCAGGGTCGCGACAACGAGAACCGGAACCATCAAGAGTATACGCCGTAACTCGGGCGTAGCCAGGGCGCCTGTCGCAACGAAGCGAGTCACCAGGACGCCGTTTAGAACGGCCCACACCACGGCAAGACTCGCCCGAAATCGGCTCTTGCCAAGCCCCATCGCCTCGATGGCGTAGACCAATACGGGCCCTCCGGTAGCGATGAGCCCGTGAACAACACCGGCGAGTGTCACCCAGAAGTATGCGGCGATACCACCGCGCTTGGCCACAACGACCTTGCCCGTCGAGAGCGAGTAGAGCCCTCGGGCCGCCGCCGCACACACGACCACCCCAAGCAACAGTCGCAGGGTAGCTGGGCTCGCATAAGGTGAGAGCAGGAATCCGATAGCAACACCGCACCCAACAAGTGGAAAGATCGAGCGCATGAGCAATCGAAGATTTGCGTGACGCCAGTGTCGCGAACTAATATACAGGGAGAGCATGAGAGATAGGGGCACCACCACTGGCAGCAGCTCTGAGAGCGGCCAGAACAAGGTTCCCAAGGAGAGAGAAAGCAGCACCGAACCAAATCCCGCAGTCGCTTGCACGGCGAATGCTACGAAGATGATAAGGGCGAGGACGAAAATCATGACTGTGCAGGGACCGCGACGAGGGGACGATGCGATCAGAAGAGTACGAGCATAGACCCGGCGATGATGTGCCAGAGCCCCCATAGTAGAGCAATAATGGCCATTCCTCCCAGCCCGGTGAAGACACCTAAAGATGATTCCGAGTGCCAGACCACTGTTTTGGATACCGACCTCCACGCAGACGGCGCGGAGGTCGGCCGCAGGCAGATGAAAGATGTGGTCCATACCGAAGGCTGTGCCAAAAACAAGAGCATTGTGAATGATCACCAGGCCAACTACCGGCAGCAAGGAGGCCGTCCGGTCCTTTTCGTTCGCTAAGACTGTGCTTGCAACAAGACCGAAGAATACGAGGCCGCAAATCACACGAAGTGGGCGCCGAGCAAGGGGGCTGACTCTCGGGAATCGCGTTCCAACCCACATGCCGAGCGCCATCGGTAGTCCGAGTGGAAGTGCAACTGAGACGAGTAGAGACGTGCGATAGGAGTGCACTGGCCTCAGAATCCATGCCTGCCCAGAATGCAAAATTGGGTGGCGTAAGATAACGTCGCAGCAGCTCCTGAGACAGCAGTCATACCGACGGAGAGGGCGGTATTTCCTCCAGCGAGATAGACAACAAGATTGGAGACGTTGCCACCTGGGCAGGACGCAATTAGGAACATTCCCAATGCAATACTCGCGGGCGGCGAGCAATTTGCACGAGGACGAATGTCGCAGCGGGCAGCAGCAAGAACCGGCAGACGAGGCCGACTACTGCGGACTTTGGAGCCTTGATAACCCTGGTGAAGTCTCTTGGTGATAGCTCGAGCGCGACACCGAACATCAGGCTCGCCAAGACGAACTTGAGCCCCCAGAGAGAGCTGGCGCTGAAGCTCAGATTGATCTCATCAAGTCCGTGCATCGACCGGCTAGAGGTCAAGTCTCAAGTGCTAACCGGTCGGTCATCGACAGAGCCCCTGCGGGATTTCCCGTGTCCCTTCATGAACTCACGCTGTGGAGCATGTTATACGGGTGGTCAACGATGACCAGCCATGCTTCAAAGAAGAAGGGCGAGGCGTCCAGCAATATTCTCAGGGCCGCAGAAGAGCCATTTGCCTCCAAGGGTTTTGCGGCGGTGAGCGTGCGCGATATCGCCCAGCTGGCAAAGGTCAACAAGGCTCTCGTCTTCTACTACTACGACAACAAGGCAACCCTTCTTCGCAAAGTACTCGAGCAGTACTACGCAGCCCACGTTGAAGCCCTCAGTCCGACGGATGCCGAGTTGAGCTTGCGCGAACAGGTGCACGCCCTACTCACCTCGTATCTAGACTTCATCGAGGACAACAGTCGCTACATACACATCGTGCAACACGAGCTGCTCCCCAATGGTGAGAATCTCAAGGTGATTCGTGACGGCATGACGTTGCTCTTCGCACGAGTGAAGCACGTGCTCGGCGAGTTGAGCGGCGAAGGGGCGCTGCACGCC
The DNA here is from genome assembly GCA_024222395.1 of Myxococcales bacterium. Lineage (GTDB taxonomy): Bacteria > Myxococcota_A > Polyangia > Haliangiales > Haliangiaceae > NORP324. Next base: position 1,460 of record JAAEPE010000642.1, on the reverse strand, counting down.
CGGCAATTCTTCCTCAGCTTCTCCGGCCTTGTTGTCGCCTACTTCACGTACGCCCCTGTGCTCGATCAGATTTGGGATAGCGATCCCCTCTCGGCCTCCAATCGGCGAGAACGGCGCGAGCATCTGCATTGGGTCATCGATCAGATGTTCAACGGCCTTGAGGCCTCGAAGTCCTAGGTCACGCCGTGTCGCGCGCTGCGATACCAGGCCTTACCAGGACAAGCCTTGCCAGGACAAGCCTTGCCAGGACAGGCACAGCGAGGCACAGTCCGGCCATGCACAGCTTCAAAGATGAGGTGTATGGATTACTGGGGCTAGTGCTCTGGCATAGGCGCAGCGCTAGCTTACGAATTCCCCGGCCGTGGTGCCATCGTGTGCATATCGGACAGACGACGCGAACGTCTTGATAACCTGGCATCAGAGCTCAACGACTCGGGCGAACGCGCCTACGCCTATCCCTGCGACGTGACCAAGGAGAGCGAAAATTGCCGACACCGTGGCTGCGACTGTCGCAGCGCACGGCAAGCTCGATTGTGCAATCGCCAATGCCGGTTTTGGTGTAAGCGGTCGCATAGAGAGTCTTAGTGGTGAGAATTGGCGGCGTCAACTCGATGTGAACGTCGTGGGATCCGCACTCACCGCAAAGTACGCCCTGGCAGAATTGCGCCAGAGCAAGGGGCGACTTGTGCTGGTGGGTAGCATAATGTCCTCTGCCAAAACCGGCGCCTATTCCGCATCCAAGTACGCCGTTCGCTCGATTGGACAAACTCTTAGCCTCGAATTGCATGGTAGCGGCGCCACGATCCACCCGGGATACGTCTCAACGGAGAATGCTCTGGTCGATAACGACGGAGTACTTCAGGAGGACCGAGAGGATAGACGACCAGCCAAACTCATCTGGCCCGCAGAGAAAGCAGCCAAGGTCATGGTGAACGCCATTGCCAGGCGAAAACGAGAGCTCGTCTTCACAGGTCACGGCAAAATTGGCGGCTACCTTGGGCGCCACTTCCCTGGCCTAGTGCACTTCGCCCAGACTCGCGGCTAGGCGGGCAAGCACTCGCGGCGGCTCAGTAAGCCGCCCACGCATCCGAAGCCAGCAGTTCCACGTAGGCGGGGTGCGAGGTATCGATGCCCTCCTCGGTGAAGCGCACGTTAAGGCGCTCGCCGAGCAATCTCATCACGGCTAAAGCACCGGGGAAGTTGCGACTCAGAGCATGCACTTCCAAGAGACGATAGCGCGCCTCTTGATCCCCCCGGGTGATAGCGAAGGGCCGCCTTCGACAGTTTCGTGGCACTTGCGAAGTCCTTGGACTCCAGCATTAGGCTCTGTCTGGTTTCCGAATAGAGGCCAAATTCTTGCCTGAATCGGGATCGAGTGATCTGTAGAGAGCATGTCTCAAACACGCAAGCCCCGTCACCAACTGACCGCCCCACAATGGGAGACGGTCGCCGACCTGTTT
>JAAEPE010000641.1 GCA_024222395.1 Myxococcales bacterium | reverse complement strand
CAGCGCAAGTTCATCGACCGCGAAGTGCTGCTCGACATGTTCCCGGGTTACGCGAATCAGATCAGGAACGCGGACCGGACGACCAACGACATGGACTACGGGGTGGACAGCCTTGTAGATCAGATCGAAGTGGTCGAGGGCTGGCACCTCCCGAGCGGGCCTGATGCCAACGACGGCCGGCACTGCATCGTGATCACAAACGCGACGCTCTTCGATGAGCCTTGGGACCGCGGCTACTTCCCGTTCGTGTTTGTTCGGTGGAGCGATCGCATGCTCGGGTTCTGGGGCAGCGGCATCGCCGAGGACATTATGGGGATTCAGCTGGAGATCAACCGGCTGATGATCCGCATCAACAAGGCGCTTCATCTGATGGCGGTGCCTCGCATCTACGTAGAGAACAACTCTAAGGTGCGGAAATCATTCTTCAACAATGATGTTGGCACGATTATCCCGTACACGGGCACCGCGCCTCAGATAGCAGCTCCCCCCGTGCTACCGCGGGAGGTATTTGACCACCTTGAGATGCTCTACGCGAGGGCGTTCGAGCTGGCAGGAATCACCCAGATGGCGGCCACCGGGCGCAAGCCTGCGGGTCTGGATTCCGGGGTAGCGCTGAGGGAGTACCAAGACATAGAGAGCCTGCGCTTCACGACTGTCTCGAGGCAGTACGAGCAGATGTACATCGAGGCTGCCAAGCAGGTCGTAGACCTGGGCAGGGACATCTACGCTGAGGACAACGAGTACAGCGTGGTGATGAGCAAGGACAAGAACACGATCGAGGCGGTGGACTTCTCCGAGGTCGACATGGAGGCCGATGACTATGTACTTCAGGTACACCCGTCATCGAGCCTGCCGGTAACACCGGCCGGCAGGCTCGCTTTCGTGGAGCAGATGATCTCGCTCAACCTTCTCGGCCCCGACGAGGCCAAGAGGCTGCTCGACTTCCCCGATCTCGAAGCTCAGCTCTCTCTCGACCGCGCCGCGTCGATGCTCATCGACCGCAACATCGAGTTTATGTTGGACGATGGCCGCTACATGCCTCCACCGCCCTACCAGGACCACACGCTCGCACTCAAGAAGGTGCAAGCGGCTCTGCAAAACGCAGAGCAGAATGGAGTACCGGAGGATCGACTCGATCTTCTTCGGCAGTACCTCGTGTCTACGCACCAGATGATGCAGCGTGCGCAGATGCAGCAAATGGCGATGGCTCAGGGAGCGATGGTACCCGGAGCCCCGCCAGCCCCCGGACCCGGAGGCGCACCGCCTACGGCCGTGGGTCCAACAGACGGCAACATCGTG
>JAAEPE010000640.1 GCA_024222395.1 Myxococcales bacterium | reverse complement strand
TGTATTCGCGACAGTAATTGTTGCGAAGTCTTATGAGCATTCGCCCATCTATTCAAAGTGTCTCGCTGTCGAGACGAAAGCTCTATCACAAGCGCATGTCGGGCCATTCTCAATCCTTTTCGTTGACCAGCAACCACCCCTCTGATCTCATCTTACAGAGTTGGCAACTTTTCCTATCAGCACTTCCGCTAGGGACATCTAGGAGGTCGCCGAGGTTGATGCAGCCACTCTGTACGTCTGGCGCGTTTGAATAGCTTCGCCGCTTCGCGTGAGCCACCTCCGCGTCCCTCGCGGTCTAGGAGAACTCCGAGAACAACACAGCCTTCTAGATTGCCCAGCCCGCACGCTGCGCGAAGAAGTCTCTCGGCAGCTGCGAGGTCCTTGTCTACGGTCTTGCCAGTCTTGTACTCGCTGGCCAGGCGGATGCAAGCCCAGGCCAGGCCATCACTGCAGCCCTTTTCGAGTCGCTCCGCACCGCTTCTGAATATTGCGCGCCTTGCCCTTGCCCTCGAGCAGCATGGCTCTCAAATGCGCGCACGCCGCTTGTTCTCCACCTTTGCAAGATCGATGATCTTGGTGGCCTTGCCCTCGCGCGTTTCGAACGACTCCCCCTCGTGTTCCGCCTTCTCACCGAGAAGGTGACAGGCCACCGCTCGACCTCCATCGCATTCAGCTTCGTAGTTCTTCAACGACGTTTTCGAGCATGGATCGGCAAGAGCGCTGCCGGGCAGCGCGAGCAGACAATTACGCAAAAGACTACGTTCAAGGGTGCTACTGCCAAAGATGTCTACGGCATCTACATGAACAGCAAGAAGCACGCTGCCGCAACCGGCGCACCTGCCGAGATGTCTCGCAAAGCTGGCGAGAAGTTCAAGGCACACAAGGGCCACATCCGGGGAACGAATCTGCTCGTGAAAGCAAACAAGATCGTTGTGCAATCGTGGCGCGCAAAGGGTTGGAAGACCGACTCGGTCCTGACTCTGCAATTCGATGACACCACCGAAGGCTGCGAGCTCACCATGGTGCACGCTCTGGTGCCTGAGGCGTCGGTCGCCGACATCAAGTCTGGATGGACGAAGATGTACTGGAAGCCTTTCAAGACTTACCTCAAAGCCAACAACTAGGCTGAGAGCGCCGGAGTAGGGGCGCAGCGCGGGTTTCGCCGCCGCGCCTCTACTAGACCGTCGATCGAAAAGAATGACTGCGGATGGTGAGTTCTGCTTTTTGAGTGCAAGGCGCGAATTAGGATTCTGCCGGGCAAATGACGAAATTAGCACCGCTACAATCGGAAAAGCAGAATCATCATACCGATCATTGTTTACGCTCGGAGGTCTGGCTACTACGATCTACTACTGGCCCCGACCGCTGCCTTGGTTCGGATCGTATCCTTGAACAGGAGGTTGCCCTTGCTGCGGGTACCACTCAGGTCCAGGTTGTCGCTGCAAATATCCCTCCGCATAGTCATCTTCCAAGCGGGCTAGCACAGCCACCCTGGAGACGTTGATGCCTGGGAGCAGCCTACGATGCGCACAGAGTCGCTAGACCGTCGAGCGAAAAGAATGACCGCGGATGGTGAGTTCTGATTTCTTCGAGTGCAAGGCGCGAATTAGGATTTTGCCGGGTAAATGACAAAATGAGCAACGCTGCAATCGGGAAAGCAGGACCATCAGACCGATCATTGTTTGCGCTCGGCGGTCTAGTGGGCGTGTCGCGCCTAGAAGATCTCAGCGCACCAGGGAGCTTGTGGCCAGGCGAATAGGGCGTCGGCCTTGGCGACGGTGGTAGGCGAAGCGGAGAGTCTACGGACAGCGGCCAATTCTGAGGGCTTAAACGTCCCAAGGTAGAGAGAGGCAAGATCTTGCTGAGAAATTGCGACCTCTCCTTCGCCTGCGAACGTGGTGCACCTCGCCTTGCCGTTCGCAACCTCGAGGGTGTGGCGACCGAGGATGTCGCCGCCTGGCTCATTTTGGAGTGTGATTCTGAGGGAGCCAGCGCCTGCATAGGTGCGGGCGGCAAGGGCCGTGGGTACATCTCGGAGCCGAAGCCAAAGGCAGTCGTTGCGCAGTCGGCGGACGCGTCGCCTGTCGTGAATGATCCAGGGCAGGGGGCAATCGAGGGGAGCGTTCCAATAGCGCACCTGCGGGAAGAGATCGAGGCGACACACGAAATGCCACAAGCTCTGTTCTGCCTCAGGGTCGACGCCGACCAGTTCTGCAATTGTGATTTCTCCATCGAGCAAGCCGCGGTCATTCCGGCTCTGCTGGCGGAACATCACATAGCCGACGACCTTCTCTTGGCGACGAGCAACCGCGATTCGCAGACTCGACCCCGAGCCTCGCCTTGGAGGACCGTCGTGAAGCGTGCGGTTCTGCCACCAGTTCTCGGAGCGAGACACCATTCCCGGTCGGCTGTGAGCGGCAGCTGCGTAGACGGGTGAGAGAATCTCGTAGGCTCTCTCCTTGTCGATGAAGCGAATCTTGTCGAGGGCCAGAGATGACAAAAAATCCAAATGACTCGCATCTGCTTCTAGGTGATACGAGTCGACTGCGACGCCATAGCCAAAACGTCCGTAGATGGAACTCTCGGACGACCACAGCCCACTAACGGCTTCGTTGCGAGATGCCATGTCCTCCTCGTGGGAGTTCACCATGGCGCGCAACACACCGAGGCGCCTGTGGCTTGGGCGCACGCTTACAAAGGTGAAACCCGCCATCGGAATTTGGCCCCCTGGGATTGAGAGCGTGTGACTGTACGCACCGGATGTGCCAACAAGCTCGCTACCGTCGAATGCGGCGTAGGTGCGATCGAGAGCGAGCGTCTTGTGCAGTCTCGATTCTCCCTCGGGCTTCTCGCCACCAAAGGTCAACATGGCGACCTCTTCGTATTGGTCGAATTCTGAGCGCGTGACCGGGCGTACTACGATTGCCATAAGCCCAGTGTGCCATCTCCTCCGAACGTTCGACAAGTCTCACTTGAAAGAAAGCCCGAGTGTTGCCTTGGCTAGTCTCTTGGACCAGCTGCTAAAAGAAGCGGTGCGATGCGAGGTTAGCCTCGGTATCCCGGAGCAAGGCCTTCGAACTTGTACGCACCCGTTTGATGAGGGCGCAAAGGGTTGGAGGAGCTGGCCTTTGCAGACGTGCTCGCTGATTCTCCGCAACCAGGTCGGTGACGAGCTGCCATCGGCTGCTTTGGTATAGCGGGCGCAGCAGCGGATCTGTTCGCAGATCTTCGACATTGTCGTAGCCTGAGGAGGCGGCAGCGCAGAGGTGGAATAGGCTCGTTTGGAAGTCTCCCTTGCGCGCGGCACAACGAGACGCTTGGTAGAGGGAGTGGCCTGAGTCGTTGATGCTTGCCAGAGAGGTATTCGCCTGGCGAGGGTAAGCGCACTCTTGCCCGCCGTCATTTGCCAGTGATACGGGCGCGCTCGCCATCTCAACTTCGCTTCGTGGACTCGTCGCTGGTGGACTCGTCGCTGGTGGACTCGTCGCTGGTGGACTCGTCGCTGGTGGACTCGTCGCTGAGTTGGACACACTTTCGAGCACCTTGACCTAGAACCTAACCAAGCGCGAAGCAGACATCGCAATTCGCGCCACCAATTCTCCGCCGCCGAGCCTGCTTGGCAAGAAGCTCGGGCGAATGGAGTTCGCTCTCTATGGCGCAAAGCGATTGGTGGAGAGCCGCGACGATCCAGAAGATCTGGAGAGCTACCCTTGGCTTGCTTGGGACGAAAGACTCGGGGCTCGCGTGACCGACGAGTGGATGAAGCGAAAAGGCGCGGGACATGACCGGCCGCTATGCGCTTGGCTTTGGCTGCGGCGCACTTCTGTGGTTGGTCTCTTCCTTCGTCTCCGCCCCTTGGGTCTACGTATTGTGGGCCATCGCCATTATCATCGATTTTGGCCTGCCGCTCAGCCGAGCCAGCCGCGATGTGTCCGGTCGCTATCCGCCGGATGCCATGCATCTATCCGAGCGCTATGGGCTCCTCACGCTCATCGTCTTGGGCGAGTCTTTCGTCAAGGTGCTCACAAGCGTCTCCGAAGTGGGAGCGACCTGGGACCATGCCGTTACTGGCGCTCTGGGCATTAGCATCGTGTGCTCACTGTGGTGGATCTACTTCGACGACGTAGCGGGCTCACGGGTTAAGAGAGGTTCCCTCACCGCACTTGCTTGGATCTACGCGCACTTGCCGCTAACTATTGCCGTAGTTGCGACCGGCGTCTCCATCAAAAGGGCGATGTTCTTCGAACTCTCGGCCCCGGCGCCGGTGGGCTACAGGTGGCTTCTATGCGCGAGTCTGGCCTTGGTACTATTCTCAGTGGCGGCCATCGATGCAGTGACCGAGCGGCGACAGTCCGAGTTTGGCGACCGCTTTCGAACTACAACGCGCTTTGCCTGCGCGCTCTTTGTCTTGCTCTTGGCCGGCAGTGGCTCTGTGCTTCCAGCCTGGGTATTTTTGGGGTTGGTCTCGGCATGCTGCCTTGCCCAGGTCGTCTTGGACCTCATCATGGCCCCTCTGGCTGCCGATGAGGAGATGATGCACGAAGGCGCCCAGGACGCTTTTGGCGTTGCTGCGAAGGACGAAGAAGAAGTGGAGGCCCCTAACACTCCTCCCAAACGACACGCCCTGAGCACGGCGATTCGCAAGGGCACACCCTCGGAATTGCGCCGGGACCTCTACTTCCATCTGATGGATGGTTCGTGGTGGACGCTCTTTTCCACGTTGCTCGCAGCCTTCGTTGGCTCTAATGGCGTATTCGCCGCGCTCTATCTTCTCGAGCCAAACTCCATCACTGGTGGCGAGTCGGGCTCGCTCTCGAGCGCCTTCGCCTTCAGTGTGCAGACCATGTCTACAATAGGCTACGGTGCATTGAGCCCGGGCACCGATTACGCAAACGTGTTGGTCACCTGTGAGGCAATTGTAGGCCTATTCGGCACGGCAGTTGCCACGGGGCTCATGTTCGCAAAGGCCTCTCGGCCGCGTACTAGCATGCTCTTCTCCGAGCCTATCGTCGTGACGGTCTTTCACGGAAAACCGACCATCATGTTCCGGGTCGGCAACGCTCGCGGCAACGAAATTGTCGAAGCCACGATTAGTGTCTCTGCCCTCGTCGAAGAGGATTCCCCCGAAGGGCATCAGCTCGTTCGAATGCGCGATGTCAAGCTAGAGCGTGCTGCAACGCCGCTCTTCGTTCTCACCTGGCAGGTGCTTCACGTCGTCGACGAATCATCGCCGTTCTTCGGTGTTACTGCCGATACGATTGCCGAGCGTTTGCGCCTGATGGTCGTGAGCATGACCGGGCATGATTCAACGTATGGCCAAACCGTGCACGGGCGAACAATGTACTACCCAGAGAACTTTCGCTTTGGGCATCGCTTCGTCGACGTCCTCTCCACCCTTGATGACGGTCGAATGCTGGTCGACTACGATAGATTTCACAAGACGGTTGCCGAGTAGGTGGAGACCAGGTGACACACAAGAGCGTGTCCTACCTGACACTCTTGCCTGCAAGCATCAACCGTATGCGCGGTTTGGAGTTGGTGTGCCCCTTGCATCGCCAAGGCGGATGCGACGCCTGCGAATACTACCTACCTCTGCACTTATTGCCTTGGTTCTATTGTCGATGGCCCTGCCTGCACCAAGAGCCTCGGCCTGTGGCCGGGACGGTCCATACCTCAACCCTGCTGCCAAGAATCGAGAGGCGACCCTTGGGGACTTCGCTCGTGGCAAGATTGGATTGTTGTCGCCGTCATGGCGCCGTACCTATCTCATCGCTAGCTATCGCTGGTTTCAGGGGGCCGCCATTGGCGTTTCCGAGCAGAGGGCGCTGGTCGAGGAGTGGGAGGGACGGCCACGGGTCTATCGTGATGCTGCCAACGGCTGGAGCGTCGCTCGCAATCAGGTGGCAGTGACTCAGGTGAGAGCGCCGCAGAGCCATCGCCAGGGCAGTGCTCATAGCCATTTCCTCAACTGTACGGATGGCGCTTTTGATACCGCAAGTGCGACTCTGGCAAGTCGAGTGAGGGCTCGTGGGGGTGAGTCGGCACATTTGAAAGAGTGGATTGCCGGCCAAGATGTCGTCTTTGCGAATTGCGGCGGTGGCACCCACGTACCTTCGGAACCTGGAGAGGGGGCGCCGGAGTGGCTGCAGAAAGACCGCTCGTACCAAATTGCCGCTGCACATTTCTATGCAGGCAACTTCGCCGCTGCCGTGAAGGGCTTTGATGCGATTGCTGCTGATGCAAGCTCGCCGTGGCAGCCCTTGGCGGCATATGTCGCGTCGCGCGCGTTGGTGAGACAGGCGAGCTTGGGCACAGGCAACAGGTCCGCCTTGCAGCGAGAAGCGATTGCAAGGCTCGGAAGAATCACTGGTGATGCAAGTTTGGCGACCATGCACAATGCCTCGCGAAACCTACTCGACCTTGTGCGCTATCGCCTGGAACCTGCAGCTCAGCTAGGGCGCCTGGCAGAGCAGATCGAGCGAAACGATACCCATGGGCGCCTCGCGACGATGGCCAGGGACCTCAGTCATGGAATCGGCGATCTCAAGGCAAAGGAGCGCTCCGCTCTCCGCCAGCATTCCGACCTCACGGATTGGCTCCTGGCGCTGCGGGGAGACGGCGTACAAGGCTACGAACGAGCCCGCACGGTCTTTGCCAAGAAGGGTAGCCAGGCATGGTTGGTCGCAGCGCTTACTCTGGCAACCCCGACAAGCCCAGGGCTAGGCTTGTTGCTCACAGGCGCAGATACGATCAAGCCCGACTCGCCTGCCTTCGCCTCGACTCGTTTTCACCAAATCCGCCTCTTGGCTGCCGCCGGCAAGCACGGGCGAGCCAAGAAACTCCTCGCTGAGGCTATGCGTCAGCCGATGGCCGGAGCGACTCGCAATGCGTTCTCTGCTCTGGGGCTGGCAATGGCCACCAGTCTCAAAGAGTGGCAGCGCTACGCACTGCGAGAAGAGTCTGATGCGAACGTCTTGCATGCGGACGCCAGAGCCAGCATGCGGAGCTCATTTTCTCTGGCAATGTTGGAACGTACTGCGAGAATGCCAGGACTGCGAACTGAGACGATACGAGAAATTCTTATGGCCGGCTTCGTTCGAGCCATTGTCCTTGGGGAGGCGTCTTTCGCGAGGCGCTTTGCTCGGGCTCTCAAACCGCTCGCACCAGAGATGGCGACGGGCCTCGGCCTCTTCTTGCACTCGAAGGCCAAGCACCGCCCGGGCATTGGCGCTCTAGTAGTGCTCCGCAATGAGAGCCGCTTCGGCGAACCCAGTTACCGAGAGTCTCTCAGTGGCTATGAGCAAAGCTGCAAGCCTATGCTATTCTGCAGTACGTCCGACCCTAGCCTCACATCCATTGTCGAGGTGCCCGGCATCGGTAGCGGCTTCGGGCGGCCGGGACAGCACTTGCGCGCACAGCGCCTAGGCACCCGCCTCGATGGGCTCGGAAGACAGGTCCAGCGCTTTGCCCGGACTAGTCCTAACCATGCACAAGTTCCCGAAGCACTGCACTTCTTCGTCCGCGCGAGTCGCAGGGCATCGATACACGCTACCGCCACCGGGCTGACCGGTGATCTATCCAAGGCCAGCTTCAAGCTCTTGCAAAGCAAATACAAGGGGACGGAATGGGCGCGAAATACTCGCTACTGGTATCGCTAGTCCTCACGCTCTGCCTTGCATGCCCAGGGGAGAGGCAGCACTCCGAGAGGGGGGCGCGAGAGAGTCCAGGCATGCCAGCGAACTCAGAGATTGTCCTATGGGCATGGCACGGAGCTCACGATCTGCGCTTCTTGGCGAAGCGCTCGAAAGCAGATGTGCCAGTCTCCGTTGCCTATTTGGCGCGGAGGATTGCCGTGGGAGAGGAGGGATTGCTGGTGCAATTACGCTCGGCGCCACTGCACGTGCCAGAGGGCTTCCCACTCACCGCCGTCGTACGACTTGAGATCGCCTCCTCGTTGCCTGCAGACGTGCTTGAGAGTGCCTTGCCAGAACTTGCCCTGCACCTAAGTACTGCTGCAGCTGAAGAGGGGGTGCACATATTGCAAATAGACTTCGACGCGCCTGCTAGATTGCGCCCGCAGTATCGCGAACTCTTGCGCGATGCTCGCACAAGCCTGCGGGGTGGGCAGCATCTCGAAATGACCGCGCTGGCCTCGTGGTGTCTAGACGACCTCTGGATTGACGAGGGGCTGGTGGACGGGGTGGTGCCGATGCTCTTTGAAATGGGGCCAGAAAGCGCCGCAATTCGCTCCCGCCTCCGCAAGCTCGCGCGATTACCGGCGCCGCTCTGCAAAGATCAGGTCGGAGTGAGCACCACTGACTTGATGCCACCGCTACTTGGGGCTAGACGGGTCTTCGTTTTCGCCCCAGGTGCCTGGAGTGCGCGTCGTCTCGAGATGGTGGAAGGGGCGCTGGAAGCGGGACACTGGACCAACAAGTAGAGCTCGTGCCTCCTCGTTTCGAGGGGAGGAGGGCGGCCTCATCCCGTGCATCTTGCACGCACGCGCTGGCTTCTGCTCACAAGTGCATCGGCGCTTGGCCAAGACTCAGGGGTAGATGGTCGTCTCCAAGTGCCCTTTTCGGCGGCACGGAATCGTATTCCTTCAGGGAGGGGTGCCTGTTGGCCCTATCTCCGTTTGCTTCGACTGCGGAGATATTATGAACTGGCCAGCCTACAGCGCAGACCCGCGCTGGCAAGAGCGCAAGTCCAAGAGATTGCGTAAACTTCTGAAGGCATACGATCGAACGTTTCCAAAGTGGGAAGCGTTCTTCGAGTCAGAACTCGGCTTGGCCAAGGACTGGACCAAGCTACCCGGCGTAACCGGGAAGCAGGACGAGCGATCCGTGGAGCCAGCCCTCATTGTAGCGACGTGGCAGGCAGTGTTGGTGCCACGTCGGGCTCGCGAACGGCCTCTGCAGCCGTGCCTGCCGCTTCTGTGGTTACGTGGCAAGCGATGTGACCGGGTAGCCACAGCGAACCGTCTCGCTGATATGAGAGGTTAGGTGGCGGGAATTACGGGGGGTCTCAGCTCCCGCCAGAGCCCTCTTCCTGTGGCACAGACCGTGCTTTACGTCGAGACATGATCCCACAAGCCAGTCTCCGAAGTTCGCTGATCACATGCCTCCTGCTATCGGCAGCATGCACCGCAGGGCCCGCCGAGGAGCTCGATACCACCGGACCTGTCGGCAAAGGCGACTCTCTCGCTGAGCAGCGCTGCGCATCGGCGCTCTTGGATATTTCCGACGTATGCCGGGCTTCAGACGGCACCTATGCTCCCGCCGAGTGTTGTCAACTTGAGTCCGATTTTGAAGAGTTCGAATGCAACTACGATGATCCGGGCTTCGACATGGGGACCTCCGTGGAACTCAGAGACTTTGTTGTCGAAACGAGGACCGTGGAGTATGAGGACTACGCGGGGCTTACCTCCATTGAACAGCAGCAGATTCATGCCGCCGCCGCCCACCTTTCATTTCTCAATGGCGGAGAGAATGCCCGTGACCTCTTCGGCTCCAATGTCACGGACGATGAGAACTACATTCTTAGCGCTGTCGTCGTGGACGGCGATTCGCCATTCCGGGGGGACTGGGTGCGACTCTACGCCGGGGATACAGAAGTCGGTGTTGTCTTCGACATAGGCACCACCACGATTGTCGCCGAGGTGAGCGATGGTGACCTCATGCAGTGCAGTGCTCTTGGAACAGAGCCGTCCACATTCACCTGCAGCTACGATGTCCCGGAGTTCGACGTCGACAATAGCTATGACCTTCGCGACTACGTTGTCGCTTCCACCACAATCGAGAGCGACGACTTTGCCGAGCTAGGCGATACTCGAAAACAGCAACTCTATCTGGCCGCTGTGCACCTCTCCTTCATGGAAGGCACAGAGCCTCTCGACTCGATCTTCGAGATGGGCATTACGGACGATGAGAACTTCATTGTAAACGAGATTGTCATCGACTCAGATGTTACGTTTGTTGGCGACTGGGTGAAGTTCTATGCGGGAGATACGGAAGTCGGAGTCATCTTTGAAGCGAGCACCACAGCAATTGTCGGTGAGGTTAGTGACGGCGACATTATGGCTTGCGAGCAGGATTGATTGCTGACCTAGGGCGGGGATACGTGTACGTACTCTGGTCGGGATTCGCCCGCTCTCCCTATCCTGAGATGCGTCGGAGGCAGCGGGCTACCAGTCCTCGTGCCTTCGGGCGCTCGCGAAACGACATCGCGTCGTCCCAGACTCGCCCAGATATAGGCAATCCATGGCCGGGTAGGAGGTGGCGAACATCCAATGCTCGCAATCGCTCTTCCGTCTCCGCGCTAGCCTTGCTATCGACAATCTCGGGGTTGAACCATGCTCGTCCGTTGTGGGTGAGAACAGCATCACCCGAGATGAGTGTGCAGGTCACTGAGTCGTAGAAGCAGATCGAATCGTCGCTGTGTCCGGGGACTTCGAGTACCTTCCAGCGACTCGCTCCTGGCAGGCTGCCGCCCTCTCCCACAAAGCCATCTGGAGCGTAGGGGAATTGGAATTCATGAGAGGAGCCGCCGAAGCCGATGCTCCCGTCAGCACGAGCAAGCTCACCTAGGGTTGAAAGAGCAAAAGGCTGCTGGGCTACCATCGGGAAGAATCGCATAGCGACCTTGTGGCCAAAGGTGCGAGGCGATTCTCCCTTGAGGTACCTCTCGCAGCGTGCAGGCAAGTAGGAGCGAGCGCCGGCGGAGTCTCGCAATATCGGCATTCCGTTCAAATGGTCGACGTGACCATGGGTGCAGATGCTGTGCAACTGGTCAACCCCTCTTCCCACACTACGAAGATGTCTCAGTGCTCCTTCCGCGGTCGAGGCCAAACCCGGGTCGATTATCACACTTTCCCCAGCGTCGCCCTCGATTACGTAGCAGTTAAAGATCCAGCGGGAGCTGCGATGGATAGGCAGATCGAAGATCCGTGTGTCGTCTGTGGTGCGAGATTTGCCCATTGAGCGAATTGTGACGTCACCTTTGCCGGGTTGCAATCGCGCGGCACGCACTCTTGCGCGGGCTCGATATCACTTGCCGAATCTCGCATCGCACTTCGCGACTCAACGGGGTATCCCCATGGCCTCCATGTCCATCTTCTCCAAGACTTCGCGCGCCCTCTCGCGACGTCCGCATCAAGGGGCCGAGGCCATGCGTCTGCAAGAGCGGGTGGAATATGCCGAACGGTGGGCAACCGCTCGCAAGAGGTTCCTCTCTGGCGTGGGTATCTGGTATCACGCAGATTACGCTGCACCAGGGCTTGCCTCGTCTGCCAAACTCCCCCTCCCATGTAGAACTAGGTCGCTGCGGGAGGATTGTGGATGCGCTCGAAGCCGAAGGGCTCTTGAAGGATCGGGATGTGTGCAAAAGGGCGCCGGTTACTCTCAGGGTTCTTCTTGGGGAGTACTCGCTTGAGTATTTGGAATCAGCTACGGAGGCGGGCACTCTGGCGCACATCTTCGGGCTTGAATCGTCCGATGTAGATGTCGATGCGCTACTCAAGGCGCAGCGGCGTACGGCGGGTGGCACTCTGAGCGCGAGTCGGTGGGTCTTGCCAAGCCGTGGACGCTTGGCGTTCAATCTGGGCGGCGGCTTCCAGTACGCTGAGCCCGAGCGCGGGGCGGGCTTCTGTGTCTACAACGATGTCGCAGCGAGCATCCTTACTCTGCGCGAGTTCGGCTATCGCGCTCCTTGCGCTATTCTCGACCTCGACTATCACCAGGGAAACGGCAATAGCGTCACCTTCGCCGATGATGCCAGTGTGCTCACCTACTCTTTGCATGGCGCTGCTTGGTCGCATATCAGGCGGTCGCTGATGTCTCGGTGACTATCCCGACCGCTACCGGGGACGATGCGTATCTGTCTGAACTAATACGCACCCTCATGTCCGCTACGAGGGCGCACCGGCCCCAGCTTATCTACTACGTCGCAGGTACAGATGTCTTGGCCGCTGATGCCCTCGGCGATTTTGCCCTCAGTGAAGATGGTGTGATGGAGCGAGACCGAGTGGTACTCGAGTTGGCGACGGAGCTTGGGGCTTCTACGGTGGTGACACTCGCGGGGGGGCTACTCCAAAGTAGCGTGGCGCTCGGCTCATCGCATGGTGCGATGGACTCTGAGGGGGGATTCTGCAGTGCTCCCGCCCCCCTCGAACTGAGAGCATTCGCAGACTCTATGGGAACATCGCAAGCAGTCTCGTTCCGTACGAATTGCAATGGGTGTAACTCTGACTGTGACACTCTCAGCCTCGCAGGCACCTACGAGGAGCCGAATCCTGGTGTGCAACGGTGAGATTGGCCCAGTTTTTTGGCGGCGTTGCCTCGACGTGCTTCGTTCTGCGCACCAGTGCCTTCTAGGCCCATGGAATGACTACGAATCCGCTGTCACAGTCAGATCTACACCCAGACGTATTCTCTACATGAATACCTGCGATGAGGCTCAGATCTGGACCACCTCATCAATGCAATAATCAGGATCACCCAAGGCTGACGATTCAGAATACTACTTTCGTCGACGGAAACTCCAAGAGCGAATATGAGTTTGATGGCGGAGGAGCGATGTGGGTTCGAGGTGGGCGTGGAGGCTTTTTTCATGTACCCGCCGAGCCGGAGCAAACGACTGCAGGCGAGGCGGCTTCATCGCTGAGCATTGAGCCGGCGGTAGTCGGCGTGCGACTAGCACTGGCCACTGCACTTGGCTCCCCGGCTTGAGGGTCGTTTTTGACTGCTCTTGGGCGGGCGAGTATTCGACGGGACAGCAAGGGTAGCGCGAGCGCCGGGGAGGGATATCCGCTATTCTGTTCCAATGGCGCCCAATAGGCCAAATCTCGTGGCACTTCGAACGGAGCGCAAACGCTGCGTGGACCTTCTGAGTGAGGCATTCTCCACCGATCTCTTCGATATCGACGAGTTCGAGCGTCGCGTGGATTTGGCACATAGGGCCGAAACAGTTCAGGCTCTGGTCTCGCTCCGTGAGGATATTGCGGGCCTTGAATTGGCTGTCGATCCTGAGTCCTCTACAGCTCTCGTGCCGGTGGCGGACGCTGAGCGACAGCAGGCTTTGGCACTCGCACAACCCGAGAGTGGATGGTGCGTGGGCATCATGGGGGGAGCCGAGCGCAAAGGGCAGTGGCGCGTGCCAAAAAAAATGCGGGTTGCTGCCGTCATGGGAGGAGCGGCGATCGACTTTCGTGAGGCCATCTTTGCGCCCGGCGTGAGCTCGGTGCATCTCTTAGCGTGCATGGGAGGCATCGAGATAATTGTACCTCCCAGTATTGCGGTGGAGTGCAACGGCATGGGGATCATGGGCGGATTCGAAAGCATGGAACGCTGTCCTGTGATTCCAGACCCGGACCAGCCACTTCTGCGAATCTCCGGTGCCGCCGTGATGGGCGGGTTTGAGATAACTACACGTCTAGTGGGCGAGAGTGCGCGCGATGCGCGCAAGCGACGCAAGCGCGAACAAAAGGCACAGAAGAAACAGCTCGGAAGCGGTGAGTAGTTCTCACTGCGACCGGCGATAGCGCTAGCCCCCCCGAGGCTCCACGCCGCGCCGACAAAGGCGCCTGGGACGTAGCGCAGGACGTAGCGCAGGGCGTAGCGCAGGACGTAGCGCAGGGCGTAGTCGGAACTCCGGTATTCCCTGTGTGCCACACCGATACCTGTGCCTTCTCTAACGAAGGCATGCGAGGTGTTGAGCGTGACGCCCCCGATAAGGGAGATGTCTTGCTGGACTTGCCATCCAATTGTGAGCCGTAGCTTGGCAAGTATGTCGTTCTCATCATTCTGGCCCGACTTCCATACCTTCGCACTGTCGAAGGCGAGCAAGTCGACGTCGATGTAGTATCCGTTATTCTGCGTATGAATGCCGGCGCCAAATCCGAGCTGTGAGTCACCCGAGAAGCTCTGAGCCGCACTGAGTATCGTGTAGAAACGTCGGGATCTCATCATGAAACCAACGGCTGCGCGGCAGGTGTCACTGGTCCAAACATCGATCGAGCGGTAGCCCCCCTTGATAATGTTGACGAGACCGATGGATACGTCACTGTCGTTGGCGATGTTGAGGAGGCCAAGCTGCAGGCCCTGAACTTTGCCTGTCCTGACATTAACCAGACTCAACTGCATTCCTTCGACGTCGCTCGCGAGATTGCCAATTGCTGACACTTGCGCACCGTGAACTCTACTCGCTCTGTTGGCGATTCCCGAGACCTGCAGGCCGGTAGCATCGCCTTGGCTATAGTTGGCAATGCCCGCGACTCGCATGCCGCGGATACCGCCACTGAAGTTCGTGATGCCCGATATCTGCGAACCGCGCATGTATCCTTGATTGTGATTTGCGACACCGGCCAATTGCGTTCCGCGCATTTCGCCTGTGTTGAGATTCGCGATGCCAGCCACTTGGGCTCCGACGTCTATTTGGGCGGAGGTGTTCATGATGCCCACAATTTGAAAGGGTGTAACTCTGGCTATGACACGTCAGCGCCGGAGCGGCAGCTGGATTACGTTGGCTAGCGTGGTGACCTCCATGCGGTAGTCGGCGGCAATCAGTGCCCAAGCTCTGTCGAAACGCTCGCTCTGTGCCCAGCTTC